>NZ_JAGGDL010000001.1:0-349283 GCF_017653575.1 Pseudoalteromonas sp. K222D | reverse complement strand
CAAAGAGTAAACATTACCCCCGAAAACTGGCTAAAACTCACCACACAATTTAGTCGCGTATTTCATGGTGCAGTAGGCAGGCCAGCGTCGCACGAAGGATACTGCGAACACCTAAACAGAAAGCGGCGCGCAAACGTTAGTAACTGCGAAAAACTACTGGCTTAAAGCGTTACTTCAAAAAGTTACCCGTTATTTCCCTTCACTGTGAAAGCACAGTATTTCGCATGCCTAAAAATGAATAAAAAGCCGTTAAATACGCTCTTATTCGAGTGAGTCGAAGTATCTTCAATATTTAGGACACTTTAAGCCAAACGATATTTATCTTAGTAAAAATTAAAGCGATTAATTATTAGAATGGGTGTCACATTAATTTTTTATTGTCAGTTTCGACTAATATCAAATGGACAACGCTAAAGGTTACTTGCATTGGTTGTTAAGCACTTTTACACTAATCATTTTACTGGCGTAATTTAATGACTAAATACGAGACTGATTCTATTGAAGCGCAATATCAACTAGGATCTGAAAAACTAGTTTTAGCGAACAAGTTAGCGATTGTTGATGTAGCAGAAATGGATGATGTTGAGGCCATTCTTTTAGTTAAACTATATGAAAAAACATTTACAATGGTTGCCCCAGAAGATGATGTTTTTTCTTTTCAAAATGTAGCTAATTGGCACAGACAGTGGCTAGGTAATGTATATGAATGGGCAGGTAAAATAAGAAGTATTGATATGGGCAAAGGCGGATTTCAGTTTATGTCACCTTTACAAATTGAAAAAAATATTAGGTTATTTGAAGATGAGTATTTATCTCGATTTAATAACTTACCAGAAATGACCGATGAAGAGTTTGTCTCGTTTATAGCGCAGAGCCATGTTGAGTTTATTTTAATTCATCCATTTCGTGAGGGTAACGGTAGGATAAGCCGTCTTTTAATGGATTTTTTGTGTAGCAAAGCAGGTAAAGGAACACTTGATTATAGTTTGTGGGATGAGCATAAAGACTTTTATTTTAAGTCAATTCAAGCGGGTGTAAACAGAGATTACCAACATATTGAAAGGCTTGAAAGGGATATAATTAAATAGCGAGTGAAAGAGACTCGTATTTGAGTTTATTTGCTTTTAGTTTTTTCTCAATTGTTTTAACTGTTGCACCAGTTTCGATGGCCGTAGAGCTAGCAACAGATCTTAAAATCATACTTTTTGTGATTTTTTTCTTATCTTTACTCATAATTGCCACCTCGTATAAATATATATCTGTAATTAACCTTACACCTAGATACTCGTGTTATCAATTAAAGTTATAAGTATTTTTTATGATAATATTGAAGGCTCGAGATTAAATTTGATTCTGAAATTAGATATTATTAATTGGTCGGTATGGAGAGATTCGAACTCTCGACCCCTGCCACCCCATGACAGTGCGCTACCAAGCTGCGCCACATACCGACTGAGGTTGCAATAGTACGTGTATTTTTTTAAAAATCAATAAGCATTTGTTTGTTTGAGTGTTTTTTGCGCAAGCAGGCTGAAAATAGTTTCCTTGCGCAATTAAAAGTAGTTAAGCATGGCGCTAGTCTTTATTTAACCACAGTTTGATCGTGTTATACATTTCGTCTCGTAGTATTGGTTGCGCAGTTTTGTTAGGGTGCAAGTTATCGTTTTGCATTAAGTCGTTTTGCCCAGCAACTTTAAGTACAAAAAAGTCCATAAGGTAAGCGTTTGTATTTTTACTTACTTGTGTAAAACTATCGGTAAACATTTTGCTGTAACGTGGCCCGTAATTAGGGGGAATATAAATTTCCATTAAAGCGCTGGTGGCATTGGCTGCTTGGCTTTTTTTGATTAATTCGGTTAAGTTAGCTTGTAGCTTACTCACCGGAAAACCACGTAAACCGTCGTTTGCGCCCAGCTCAATAAGTACATGAGTTGGTTGATACTGCGCTAGCAAAGCATCTACACGGCGCAGTGCGCCACCGGTTGTTTCGCCACTGATACTGGCATTAATAAGTTTGATATTACTTTGCTCAGCATCGTATTTATCTTGTAACAATTGTACCCAGCCTTGTTCTTGTTTAAGTCCGTAGGCTGCGCTTAAACTGTCACCAAGTATTAAAATGGTGTTATTAGCTGCTGCACTTAGTGGCTTGATAACTAAAAATAAAATGAATACAAAACGTAGGATTGAATGAGTCATATGTCAGCGCTTTCTCAATTAAATATAATTCAAGTAAATGGTTTGTCTAAAGTGGTATCTACCTTTGAAGGTGAGTTGCCCATCCTCAGCGACATCAGCTTTAATGTCAAGCATGGCGAATCTGTTGCGGTAGTGGGCACTTCTGGTTCTGGTAAATCTACGTTACTTAGTTTGTTAGCTGGGCTTGATACGGCGAGTGGCGGTGAAATATTTTTAGATGGCGAGCCGCTACATAATCTCGATGAAGAAGCGCGTGCTGGGCTGCGCGCCGCAAAAGTAGGCTTTGTATTTCAGTCGTTTATGTTAGTACAAAGTTTAACAGCGCTTGAAAACGTAATGCTACCCGCTGAACTTGCAGGGGAGCGCGACGCTAAACAGCAAGCACTTATTTTGCTAGAAAAGGTAGGTTTGGGTCATCGCATCGACCATTATCCGTCGCAACTCTCTGGTGGTGAGCAGCAACGCGTTGCTATTGCGCGGGCATTTATTGGCACGCCAAAAATACTGTTTGCCGATGAGCCTTCGGCAAACCTAGACAGTAAAAACGGTAAAATGATTGAGTCGTTATTATTTGATCTAAATTCGCAGCACGGTACTACGCTTATTTTAGTAACGCATGACGAGGCACTTGCACAAAAATGTCAGCATATTATTCAAATTGAAGGTGGCCGATTAGTAGAAAACTCAGCAGAGGAAATAGCAAATGTGGGCTAAGTTAGCGCTTAAGTTATTTTCGCGGGAGTTTCGCCGTGGTGAGCTTACGGTGATAAGTGCGGCTATAGCGCTTGCGGTACTTACCGTGCTTACTTTATCTATGGTTACCGAGCGTATTGCACAGAGCATTGCGCAAAAAAGTAGCGCCTTTATTGCCGCCGACCGAGTGCTTGGCAGTAATCACGTAATCGACACTTCTTATATAGCTAAAGCAGAGCAACAAAATTTAAAAACCGCACAAATGCTTTACTTCGACACCATGTTATTTGCCAACGACGAAATGCAATTTAGTTCGGTAAAAGCGGCTTCAAGTGGTTACCCGTTAAAGGGGCAACTTAAGGTTAAATCGAGCCTAAATGGAGAAACCGAAGTTGCTAACGGCGGACCAACACTTGGCAATGTGTGGCTTAGCGAGTCGGTATTTTATAGTTTAAATATAGATATAGGCGATGTAGTAGAGCTAGGTGCTGCATTATTTAACGTTGAAAAAGTAATTGTAGAAGAGCCCGACGCGCCTTTTAATGTGTTTTCGAGTAGCCGCAGGGTGCTTATAAACATTAACGACGTGGAAAAAACAGAAGTAATACAACCGGGTAGCCGAGTATTTTATCGTCAGCTTTATGCCGGCGATGAAAGCGATATAAATAGCTTTTACGATTGGCTAAAGCCACAGCTAAAAGAAAACCAGCAATGGTATGGCGTAAAAGATCGCCAATCGCCAATATCTAACAGTTTAAATCGTGCAGAAAGCTTTTTGTTGCTAGCAGGTTT
Organism: Pseudoalteromonas sp. K222D; assembly: GCF_017653575.1. Lineage (NCBI taxonomy): Bacteria > Pseudomonadati > Pseudomonadota > Gammaproteobacteria > Alteromonadales > Pseudoalteromonadaceae > Pseudoalteromonas > Pseudoalteromonas sp. K222D. The sequence goes on along the minus strand of NZ_JAGGDL010000001.1, from coordinate 345,599 downwards.
ACTGGGCATTATTTTAGCCGCAGTGGCAATTGCGGTATCTGCAAAGCGTTATTGTGAACGCCAATACGACCCAGTTGCTATGATGAAAACCTTAGGTGGTAGCCGCGCAATGATCCGCAAAATTTACCTTACACACTTATTAATGGTGTGTTTAATGGCGGTAACAGTGGGTTTATTAATTGGTTATGGTTTACAAGAAATTGCAACACATTATTTAGCAAAAAGCATGGGTACAACTTTGCCAATGGCGGGTTTTAAGCCGTGGTTAGTGGCAATTAGCACAGGTGTAATTTGTGCAGTGATGTTTTCTATCAAGCCGTTATTTGATTTATTTGATATTCCGCCACTGCGGGTGCTGCGCCGTAACTTAGGCGATAAACTAGCGGTAAGCCGGGTGCATTTAGCTATGAGTGCGTTTACCGTATTTTTACTGATGTGGTTATTTAGCAATAATATAAAAATCACCCTGATTTTGTTTGCCTCAACGCTTACTTTAATTGGCGTGTTATTTTTGGTGTCTAAAGTTATATTTGGTGGTGGCCGTAAATTGGGCTTAAAGCCGGGTAATAGTTGGTCGCTGGCAATTGCGTCAATTCAAAAGCGTGCAAATGTGAATGCAGTCCAGCTGATCAGCTTTTCCCTCGCTATTAAGCTATTACTATTTTTAGTGGTACTTAAAAACGACATGATAGCCGATTGGCAGTCGCAGTTACCAGACGATGCTCCCAATGCATTTTTAGTCAATATTACCCAAAACGAACTCGAGCCAATTAATACTTATTTGGCGCAAAAAAACATTCAGGTATCGGAGTTTTATCCCACCATTCGTGGCCGGGTAAATGCGGTAAATGGCGAGCTGGTAGCGCGAGAAGTATCATTGCAAGACAACGAGAAAAAAGATGAAGAGGCACGCGCTGGTATTGGTCGCGAGCTAAATTTAACCTGGCTTGAAACGCCGCCAGCGCAAAACGAAATAGTGCAAGGGCAGTGGTTTAATGAAAACACATTAGCAGAGGCATCCATTGAGGAGTCTATGCTTGAGCGTTTAGATGTTGAACTTGGCGACACGTTAACGTTTTTAATTGGTGCGCAGTCGTTTGACGCTAAAATTACCAGTGTGCGTAAAGTAAACTGGGCCACCCTTAAGCCAAACTTTTTTATTATTTTAAGCCCTGATGTGCTTAAAGACTTTCCGGCAACGTATATTTCGTCGGTACGTATTGAGCCTGATCAAAAACGCGACTTTAGCCAATTGCTGCGCAGCTATCCAACGGTTACCGCCATAGATGTAGGTAACTTTGTTAAACAAATACAATCAACCATAGAGCAAGTGTCACTTGCAATTGGCTTTGTACTTACTATTGTGGTGTTGTGTGGTGCACTGGTATTAATATCGCAAGTGCAAGCAAGCTTAGGCGAGCGCATGCAAGAAATTGTAATACTGCGCACACTTGGTGCAAAAAGCCGGCTTATTAAAAACGCCACTTTATATGAATTTTTATTGCTTGGTGGTTTGGCCGGCTTAGTTGCCGCTTTTTTTAGTGATATTGCACTATTAATTGTACAGCAGCAGTTATTTGATCTGGCGGGTAAATTACATCCACATATTTGGATAATAGGACCGGTGGCAGGTGGAGTGTTTGTAGCGGGGTTAGGCTATTTTATGATTGCTCGCACACTTAAGCAAAACACCCAAGGGCTGGTGCGTGCGTTAGGTTAAGTTGCCAATATTTAAGCAAAAGGAAAACGCCCACTTAAGTGGGCGTTTTTGTTTTATTGTTACTGGTAATTTATACAGTGCTCTGGCATTATTAGCCTAATTAACGAATAACAATAATGAGAGTGCTTTTTGGCCATAATTTTAGGGATTGATCCAGGCTCACGCTTAACTGGCTACGGTGTTGTAGCGCATCAGGGATCTAAATTCACTTATTTAGGCAGTGGTTGCATTAAATTAGCGGATCATGAGTTTCATATAAGACTTAAAATGATTTACCAAGGCATTACCCAGCTTATAGAGCAGTTTTCGCCAGAAACCTTCGCGATAGAAAAAGTGTTTATGGCGCACAATCCCGACTCAGCCTTAAAGCTAGGCCAAGCACGTGGTGCTGCTATTGTAGGCGCTGCAATGGCCGACTTACCAGTATTTGAATACTCAGCAAGGCAAATAAAACAAGCCGTAGTAGGCAATGGTGGCGCCGATAAAACTCAAGTACAGCATATGGTTAAAAACATTTTAAAACTACCTGGTACGCCACAAGCTGATGCCGCCGATGCACTGGCTATTGCTATTTGCCATGCGCACTCAGAACAAAATTTAATAAAACTAGCGGGTAGCGCAAGCAAAACCGTTAGAGGACGTTTAAGGAAATAACTATGATTGGTCGCTTAAATGGTATTTTAGTAGAAAAACAACCTCCCGAAATATTATTAGAGGTAAATGGTGTTGGCTACGAAGTGCAAATGCCAATGACCTGCTTTTACGACTTACCTAAAGTTGGCGAAAATGCCATTGTTTATACTCATTTTGTAGTACGCGAAGATGCACAACTATTGTTTGGCTTTAACAATAAAGTAGAGCGTGCTTTATTTAGAGAGTTATTAAAGGCCAATGGCGTAGGGCCAAAGCTAGGTTTAGCTATTTTGTCGGGTATGTCGGCGCAGCAATTTGTAAGCTGTGTAAATAACGAAGACTCCACAAGCTTAGTTAAATTACCCGGGGTAGGTAAAAAAACCGCCGAGCGGCTAGTACTCGAAATGAAAGACAGGTTAAAAAATTGGGGCAACGATTTATTCACCCCTTTCAGCGACAGTGCGGTTATTGAGCCGTTTAGCGACGCGACAATTGCTAATAATGCCGCCGATGATGCTGTGTCGGCTTTGGTGTCGCTAGGTTATAAATTGCCACAAGCGCAAAAAGCAGTAAAATCAGTAAGTAAACCCGATATGTCTACTGAGGTTCTTATTAAAGAATCTTTAAAATCAATGCTGTGAGTAACCTATGATCGAAGCTGATCGCTTAATTGACGCGACTGAAAAACCCAACGAAGACTCTATAGACCGTGCAATTAGGCCAAAATTACTCGCCGATTACCGTGGTCAACCGCATGTTAAACAGCAAATGGAAATTTTTATTGAAGCGGCCCGTAGCCGAGGCGAAGCACTCGATCACCTGCTTATTTTTGGCCCACCAGGTTTGGGTAAAACTACATTAGCTAATATTGTTGCCAACGAGCTGCAGGTAAATATAAAGGCAACCTCAGGGCCAGTGCTCGAAAAAGCCGGTGATTTAGCCGCATTGCTAACCAACCTTGAAGAAGGTGATGTATTATTTATTGATGAAATACACAGGTTAAGCCCACAAGTTGAAGAAATACTCTACCCAGCAATGGAAGACTACCAACTTGATATTATGATAGGTGAAGGCCCAGCAGCACGCTCGATAAAATTAGATTTACCCTCGTTTACGCTTATTGGCGCAACGACTCGCGCGGGTTCGTTAACCTCGCCACTGCGTGACCGCTTTGGTATTGTGCAGCGCTTAGAGTTTTATTCAGTAGAAGACTTATCGTACATAGTAGGGCGATCGGCGCATTTTCTTGATTTAGAAATGTGCGACGAGGGTGCAGTTGAAATTGCTAAACGCTCACGCGGTACCCCCCGTATTGCCAATAGATTACTACGCCGAGTGCGTGACTACACCCAAGTAAAGTCAGACGGTACGGTAAACGCCGAAGTGGCAGAGCTGGCACTTAATATGATAGATGTAGATAAAAGCGGTTTTGATTATATGGATCGTAAGTACTTACTCGCCATTATAGAAAAATTTATGGGCGGCCCAGTTGGGCTCGACAATATAGCTGCAGCTATTGGCGAGGAAAAAGAGACTATTGAAGATGTAATAGAACCCTTTTTAATTCAACAGGGCTTTATTCAGCGTACACCCCGTGGACGAATAGTGTCAGATAACGCATATCATCACTTTGGTTTACTACCAAAGCAAGACTAATAAAAAGCTATACCCAATTTAAAAAGCCATTGCGATTAATTAATTGCAATGGCTTTTTAGTTTATGCTTAGCCGTGTTTTATGTTGCTTTGCGCTGCCGTTATATTCATTCTATAGGCACGTTATTGGCGCTATACTTGGTGAGTTTTAATGTGGTTGGTATGCGTACTTAAATTTAGCAATAATTCACGATGCGTTAAGTCAATCAAGGTTATTGTGCCTGCGTTATATTGCTGGTGTTAACTAATAGGTGGTTTGCTGTGGCGCACTAGCTTAGGCTTTATGCAATTGTTATAAACGCTAAAGTTGTGATGCTAACTTAATACCTAGGTATTAATGTTATGAAGATTATTTATGGGCAAAAAAAAGCCCGCAAATAATGCGGGCAAACAACAAGTTGAAGGAAGTAATCTTGGGAACTCTATTTTACTTACTTAGGTTTTATCCTAAAAAAGTAAAACAATGTAATACGATGAAATGTCATATTACGAAGAACTGGGTGCAATGAAAACTTTCATTTAATGCGTTAGTTCGGTATGAGGTAATAATACCGAAGAGTTGTTTTTTGTTCAAACTAGAAAATTTATAATTTCAGATAAAAAAAACTAATCTGAATGCTTTTTATGAATGTTCAATTATTGCACGTTAATTAATCGTTAACATTATAACTTTATGAAATTATTTGCTTATATTGTATTTTGCAGTAAATTTCGGTATTAGTTTTACTATTACGTTAAAGTAAACCTTAGGTTGTTTTGCGTGCTTATGCTTATATTTTGAATAAACAGCTAATTTAACTGAGTGTTACCTTTATAATAGCGCATTAATAAACACTAATATTAATTACGCAATTATAATAAACGGGTTATTTTACGGTTTAATAAAAATAAAAGAATTTTTTAACGTTTTTTGTTGTCTATTCATAGCAAGATCGTTGTAAGCGGGAAATACACTATATACACTAGCTACAATTTTAGACGCTTACCCTTTGTAGTTCTGGTGTAAGGTCATATTATCCAAATAAATCAATTTGATGTGTTTTTAATTTTTTAGGAGTTTAACGTGGGATCAGGGCTTAATTTTTTAGATCTAATTCTAGAAGCAAGTTTGCTTGTGCAACTAGTGATGCTAGCGTTAGTAGCGATGTCGGTAATGTCGTGGGCTATTATTTTTCAGCGTAAAAAAGCAATCTCAGACGCTTTAAGCAATGCCAAAAAGTTCGAACAAAAGTTTTGGTCTGGAATTGATTTAAGTAAGCTGTATAGCGAAATTTCATCACGTAGTGGGCAATCAAAAGGTATAGAAGCATTATTTACCGCTGGCTTTAAAGAGTTTGCACGTCATAAAAAAAATACATTTCAAAGTGCTGGCATTGTTATGGAAGGCACACATCGCTCCATGCGCGTGGCGCTTTCGCGTGAGGTAGAAAAATTAGAATCAAGTTTGTCATTTTTAGCAACCGTGGGCTCAATTAGTCCATATATAGGCTTGTTTGGTACAGTATGGGGCATAATGAATGCCTTTATTGCACTGGGCGAAGTTAAGCAAGCTACGCTACAAATGGTAGCACCAGGTATTGCTGAAGCGTTGATTGCTACTGCAATGGGTTTATTTGCAGCTATTCCAGCTGTTATTGCTTATAACCGTTTTGCTAATAAAGTTGAAAAATTAGAAACGCATTACATTAACTTTATGGAAGAGTTTGCTAATATCCTACACCGTCAAGCAGCTACTCAAATAGAGGCCCAAGCGAATGTATCAGCGTAAAAAGCGCCGTCCGGTCGCAGAAATTAATGTAGTGCCTTACATTGATGTAATGTTGGTACTACTAATTATATTTATGGCTACAGCACCTCTCATTACTCACGGTGTTAAAGTTGACTTACCAAAAATGGAAGAGTCAGACTTAGTTGATACTAAAGATACGCCACCTATTATTGCCTCTATAGATGCTGATGGCCGATACTATGTAAGCGTAGGCACCGACCCTGAAGAGCCAATGGAAGCGCTAGATGTAGCTGCCGTAATTAAGTTACAGCTGATGAAAAATCCAGATGTACCTGTAATGATAAAAGGCTCGGGCAAAGTGTCATATCAAGAAGTATTACTATTAATGGACTTTTTAAAAAGAGCAGGCGTGCCATCGGTAGGGTTAATGACAGAATCCTTTGAGGGGACGAAGTAGCCTTATGCAAACACCATTAATTAAATCAGTACTTTTACATGTGGCATTAGGTGGGTTTTTGTATGCCACCGCAAATATTCATCCGCCAGCGCCTAAGGTAATGGAAGTTACACTTAATTCGGCTATTCCCGATGTAGATAAAGCGGTGTCTGCGGTAACGGTTGATCAAAAACAGGTTGAGCAAAAAATTGCGCAACTTAGAAAAAAAGAAGACGATCAAAAGCGAGCTGAAGACAAACGTATTCGCGATTTAGAGCGCAGAGCTAGTAATGCGCGCAAAGAGCGAGAATCAGAAGCACGACAAATTAAAAAGTTAGAGCAACAGCGTAAAGCCAAAGAGAAAGAAACGGCAGAGGCGCAAGCACAAGCTAAAAAAGCACGTGCCATAGAGCAGCAAGAGCGTGCTAAAGCTAAGCAAGCCGAAAAGCAAAAGCAAGAGTCTGAAAACGCTGCAAAGGCTGCCGCTGATAAACGCAAAGCTGAGGAAGATGCGCTTAAAAAAGCACAAGCTGAACGCAAAAAACGCGAAGCAGAAGCCGAACGTAAGCGTGAGCAAGCAATGCAAGAGCAAATGTTACAAGAGCAACTTGCTAAAGAGCAGGCTGCCCGCAGTAAAATACGCCAACAACAAGTAGTGAGTGAAGTAGATAAGTACCGTGCATTAATAATGGCACGTATACAGCAAAACTTACTTATTGACGAAAAAATGAAAAATCAGCAGTGCCGAGTTAACATTCGTTTAGGCTTTAATGGCTTAGTAACGCAAGTGACTTCATTAGGCGGCGATAGATTAGTGTGTGAAGCTGCATTAAGAGCGGTGCGTATGGCCGACACATTACCGGTATCAAAAGATAAAGACGTATTCGACCAACTTAAGAATATAAATTTAACAATCAAGCCAGAATTTTAAAGGAATGATATGTTCAGCAAAGTAAAAGTAGCCTGTTTAATTTTATTATTGGGTTTTCAGGGCGTTGCAAATGCAGCTCTGGAAATTGTAATAACAGAGGGTATAGATGGCGCACGACCAATTGCTATTGTGCCATTTAAGTATCAAGGTATTGGCCCTATTCCACAAAAAATCAGCGAAGTTATTGCTGCAGATTTAATGCGCAGTGGTAAATTTAAGCCTGTAGATGTAGCACAAATGCCGCAACAGCCAAGTAAAGATAGCGATATTAACTATGCTTCTTGGGTAAACAAAGGAGTAGAGGCGATATTAGTTGGCGAAGTTGAGCAGCAATCTAATGGCCGCTACTTGGTGCGTTATGAACTGGTTGATGTTATTCGTGGGCAAATTACCGGTGGTCAAACGCAAATGATGACTAACGGTAAATTGATTAAAAACCAAGACCATATTTTAGAAGCACGTGAAAGTATTATTAGCGACACCGGCTTTCGTCGTTATTCACACCGTATAAGTGATGTGATTTACGAAAAGCTAACCGGTGAAAAAGGCGCATTTTTAACTAAAATAGCCTATGTTATAGTACGCGATAATGACGACAGACCTTATCAACTGGTAGTTTCTGATTACGATGGTTTTAATGAGCAAGTATTACTGCGCTCTAAAGAGCCGTTAATGTCGCCAGCATGGTCGCCCGATGGCACTAAGTTAGCCTATGTAACGTTTGAAAATCGTCAGAGCCAAATTTACATTCAAGACCTATACTCAGGTAAACGTGAATTGGTTACTAGTTACCCTGGTATTAACGGTGCACCGCAGTTTTCGCCCGATGGTAAAAAGTTACTATTAGTACTTTCAAAAGATAAAACCGGTGCAACCGAAGTTTATTTACTAGACTTAGTAACACGCAAAGAAACGCGTCTTACTCGTCATCGCAGTATAGATACAGAGCCATCGTGGCATCCTAATGGCCAAGATATTGTATTTACATCTGAAAGGGGTGGTAATGCCCAGATTTATAAGTTAAATTTAAAAACTGGCAGAACACAAAGATTAAGCTTTGACGGTGATATGAACCTAGCAGGTTCAATAACACCCGATGGCAAAGAATTAGTGATGGTTAACCGTACCAACGGGCAGTACCATCTTGCTAAAAAAGAGCTGGCTACAGGTGCGTTTCAAGTATTAACACGAACTCGCCTTGATGAATCACCGAGTATAGCGCCAAATGGCTCGATGATTATATATAGCACGCTTCATAATAATAAACAGGTACTTGCGCTGGTATCGATGGACGGTCGCTTTAAAGCACGGTTACCTGTGCTAGACGGACAAGTAAAGGCGCCAGCTTGGTCGCCATATTTACAGTAATAATTGCTGGTTTACTCAAAATAGGAATCTACTCAATGCAACTTAATAAAATACTTAAAGGCCTGCTAATTGCTGTGCCAGTAATGGCTTTAGCAGCTTGTAGCTCATCTTCAGATATAGATGAAGGCGCAGCTAACCAATCAAATCAAGGTATGGTTGAGCAATCAACAAATACTGACACAGTTGAAGTAGCGACAATTTCGCCAGAGCAACGTGCAGAAGAGCAACTTCGTCAAAAATACGAAGCACTTCGTCAAGAGCAAGTAATTTACTTTGATTTTGATAAAGCGACAGTTGAAGGCAAGTACGCTGATTTATTACGCGCACACGCTGAGTTTTTAGTTCAAAACTCATCTGTTAAAGTACTTATTGAAGGCCACGCAGATGAGCGCGGTACGCCAGAGTACAATATTGCACTAGGTGAGCACCGTGGCCAAGCAGTTGAAAAATACCTACAAAGCTTAGGTGTTTCTGCAAGCCAAATGTCAGTGGTAAGCTACGGTGAAGAGAAACCTATGGTTAAATCTCGCACTGAATCAGCTTTCGCTAAAAACCGCCGTGCGGTACTAGTTTACTAAGATAAGAGATATTATGAAGCCGAAAATTATTTTGGCAGCCATGATATTGAGCGGGAGCACCCAGTTAATGGCTGCTCCCGCTCCTGTTTCAGAAGCTGCAAGTTCACAATCGAGTATTGAAAAGCGTTTAGCGTCGTTAGAGAACATGATGCAACAACGTAACTTTTTACAAGTTGAGTTACAGCAACAGCTTAATTTATTGCAAGATGAAGTGAGCCAAATTCGTGGTGTAACCGAAGAGCAAAGTTATAAGCTAGAAAAAGTGCTGCAGCGTCAGCGCGAGCTTTATCAAGAAATTGAAAACCGCGTAAGCCAAGCTTATAGTCAACCGGCTGTCACAGCGCCTGGAGTTGATCACACGCAAGCAAGCGATACTCAGACATACAGTGCCGATTTATCTGAAAACGAAGCATACGAGCGTGCTGTTGCGTTAATAATGAAAGATAAACGCTATGATCAGGCGATCCCAGAGTTTCAAACTTTTTTAACTACCTACCCAAATTCTGTGTATGCATCAAATGCACATTATTGGCTTGGGCAGCTGCTCACGATAAAAAATAACCCAGCTAAAGCAACGGAGCATTTTAAAGTGGTGGTTAATGAATTTCCAAATTCAAATAAGCGCCCAGATGCCATGTTAAAGTTAGGCACTTTGCTACAAGAGCAAAATTTAGCAGCCGAAGCGCAAAAAATACTGAACGATTTAATTAATCAGTATCCAAGTACCACTGCTGCAAAATTGGCCACAAAGCGCTTATAAAATTAATACAAGAGACTTGATTAGGCTGCTTTTTGTCATAAGCGGTCTAAAATTGTTCAGCTAAGCATAAAAACTTAAAAAAAGAGACAATTTCGGTTGCACTCATTTTATAAATAAGTATTATAAGCGCCCGCAGCAAACGAATGGTTACCCCACTCGAAATGCGACAAAAATAGAGCGGGTCATTAGCTCAGTTGGTAGAGCAGTTGACTTTTAATCAATTGGTCGATGGTTCAAATCCATCATGACCCACCATTATATTTATAGTAATAATGGTCTATTATCGGCGGATTTACGTAAGCTTAATTAATTATTAAATTAAGTACCCAGAGCGGGGCATTAGCTCAGTTGGTAGAGCAGTTGACTTTTAATCAATTGGTCGATGGTTCAAATCCATCATGCCCCACCATTCTTTATATTTAAGAATGGCTGGAGTCGGCGGATTTACGTAAGCTTAATTAAATTAAGTGCATAGAGCGGGGCATTAGCTCAGTTGGTAGAGCAGTTGACTTTTAATCAATTGGTCGATGGTTCAAATCCATCATGCCCCACCATTCTATGAGCAGTGAAAGTAAAGTATTAGTCGGCGGATTTACGCAATCAACTAACTAGCAAGCCTTGCTAATTAGTTATCAAAGGGGGGCATTAGCTCAGTTGGTAGAGCAGTTGACTTTTAATCAATTGGTCGATGGTTCAAATCCATCATGCCCCACCATTTTTAGACAATCCCTTCTTAATAGCGTCTTTTTAAAACTTCAACTTTTTATTTATAAACACCTTGAGCAGATAGCTGTTATTTAGCTTTATATTCTCGTATAATTCATCGTAATTAATGCAATATAGATGAAGTGGTCGAGAACATGAGTCTAGCTCAAACTATTATGCCTGAAGGCTATATTTTCCCTCCTAAGCCAGCACCGTTAACACAAAACGAACAAGGCGAATACAAAGCACGTATAAAGCAACTACTGCAAGAAAAAAATGCCGTATTAGTTGCCCATTACTATACCGATCCTGAAATACAAGCACTAGCCGAAGAAACCGGCGGCTGCGTTGCCGACTCGCTAGAAATGGCGCGTTTTGGTACACGCCACGATGCCGACATGATCATTGTAGCGGGTGTGCGTTTTATGGGTGAAACCGCAAAAATATTAACGCCTAACAAAACCGTGGTTATGCCAACGCTCGAAGCGACTTGTTCGTTAGACATAGGTTGCCCGGTAGATGAATTCTCAGCGTTTTGCGATCAGCACCCCGACCGCACAGTAGTAGTGTATGCAAATACTTCTACCGCAGTAAAAGCGCGTGCAGATTGGATTGTAACCTCATCGTGTGCACTGGAAATTGTTGAGCACTTAGATGAACTAGGTGAAAAAATAATTTGGGGCCCAGACAAGCACCTAGGTAGCTATATTCAAAAGAATACCGGCGCTGATATGATCATGTGGAATGGTGCATGTATCGTTCATGACGAGTTTAAAACTAAAGCTCTAAAAGACATGAAAGCGCTGCACCCAGATGCGGGCGTACTCGTACACCCAGAGTCGCCAGAGGAAATTGTTGCCCTTGCTGATGCAGTTGGTTCAACCAGCCAGTTAATAAAAGCAGCGCAAACAATGAGCAACAAAAAGTTTATTGTAGCAACTGACCGCGGTATTTTTTATAAAATGCAGCAACTATGCCCAGACAAAGAATTCTTCGCCGCTCCAACTGCCGGTGAAGGCGCTTCATGTAAAACATGTGCGCATTGCCCTTGGATGGCAATGAACGGCTTAAAAGCGATTGAAGAAGCTCTGATAGACCCCAAAGGTAAAGAAGTTTTTGTTGACATGGACTTACGCGAAGGCGCACTTAAATCACTTAACCGCATGCTCGACTTTACCGCCACAATGGCAAAGTAAAATTAACGAATATAAAAACGCACGTTAAGTTAACGCTTAAAAAACGGTTATGCCACCCGCATAGCCGTTTTTTGTGCACAGCATAAAAAATATGAATGATAAGTGAGCAGTTAAAAGCTCAAAACTAAAAATGCCTTGCACCTATGGCGGCTATTTCATACTATAGCGCGCTTGTTGCACTACCTAGTATGTAGCAACGCCGTGGAGGGATGGCTGAGTGGCTGAAGGCGCACGCCTGGAAAGTGTGTTTAGGTTAATCCCTAACGAGGGTTCGAATCCCTCTCCCTCCACCATTATTCAATATCAGGACGTCTTATGACGTCCTTTTTTGTGCCTGTAATAAATATAAATCAATGGCTTGGCGTTTCACCTCGTCCCATGCTGTTTCACCCAAGCTAAGGTTTTTAGTATACCTGATAGTATACCCAGAGAAATGATCCACGCTCAGGTATACCAAAAAAAGAATTAATACAGCACACAGGCTTGGCTTAGAGTTGCAATAATAATTTATTTTGATACTTTGTAAGTAGGAATCTTCAGCTAAGGAAAAGCATGAGCCTGCAACTAAGCTACGACGTCGTTCAACGTTTTTATTTCATAGAACTTATTATTTTTTGGGAAGGGCGGCTGACCACTAATCACCTGCAACAGCATTTTAATATTAGTCGTTCAAGTGCATCTAAATATATTCAAGATTACCTTCAATGTTACCCTCATTCATTAGTTTATAACGCTTCCAAAAAAGGGTATGAGCAAACCGCGAAGTTTACACCCACTCAGGGTTTAAGTGACTTAGGCAGCTATTTAAATATCACAGCACAAAGTATGCAAAGCCACGCATTAAACCATTTTACCAGCATGGCATCGCCACTCGTGCCGGTACAGCCCAGCAAGGTAATGGGAATTTTACAGGCGCTAAAGTATAAACAACGCATTGATGTAGGGTATGTGTCGTTATCGAGCCCCGAGTTTGAGTCGCGCATAATTAGCCCGCATAACCTTGTTTTTGACGGCAGCCGCTGGCATGTGCGCGCCTATTGTGAAAAAAACCGCGACTTTCGCGATTTTGTATTAACCCGTTTTAATGGCGATTGTGAGATTGAAGGCGATGCATTATTTGCTCAACATCACGACACATTATGGCAAACAATACTCAATGTGAGTATAGAGCCCGACCCACGGTTAACTCCAAATAAAGCGCATATTATTGCTCTCGATCACCAAATGACTTTACAACCTAATGGACTCTATAAACGCACCTTGCAAGTACGTGCCGCCTTATTACTTTATCTTTTAAAACAACTACGTGTAGATAGTTATCAAGCAAACCCAGCCGCGCAGCAAATAATATTAAGTCCAGATTGCTTAGCTGAGTTACAGCCTTACATGCCATAACTTTAAAGAGCAAGCTAACGGTTTAAGTTATTAAAAAACCTGCCTAAAAATACGACAGGTGATAAACGTACAGTGTTGCTCATAAACCTAGCAAGCAGTAGGGTAAACAAAAATAAATAACAAGGAAGGGAAAATATAATGGGTATACCAAGTTATTTTAAATACTGGGGAAAAGCAAAGCGAGATCCGCTGCAAAACGGCGCTGATTATCACTTGCTGGTTTATCACTGTTTGGATGTGGCAGCGGTAGTCGATATATGGCTAGATGAATCAAGTGTCATTTTAAAACAAATCGCGCAACAAATTAATTGCTCCCAATCTGAAGCTAAAGCAATCGTATTATTTTATGTTTTACTCCATGACTTAGGTAAATTTGATGCTCGCTTTCAAAATTTTGCTGAAGAAATAAGAATAGAATTACAAGGCAATGAATTCGAAGTTGAGCCAGAAAAGTATGCCCATGGGTCGCATGGTTACCTGCACTTTATTCAGCAATATGGACATAATGAAGCAATGAAAGCGGTTGCTGGACATCACGGTTTTTGCGACGCATCAATTGATCGTAATTTAATTGACCCAGACGCGGATGAAGAATTAGTAGAGCTTGATAAACAAGCGCGGCAAGATTGGATTGATTTTTGTCTCACGTTTACAGGTTTAACCGCAATTCCTGATGTTGGCGATATTCCAATGCTTGCTGGTCTGTGCAGTGTAGCTGATTGGATTGGCTCTTCTATAACCAATTTCACTAAAGATCAAACGCTTAACATAAAAAAGTATTATAAAAAAGCACTGCCAAGAGCAAAAGACGCATTACTTGAATCAGGTGTGCTAAACAAGATTAACGGTTCAGGCTTTGACTTTTTATTTACCCCATATCAACCTCGAGGAATTCAAACCTTACTAGCTAAACTACCTTTAAAAACAGGCTTAACGGTGGTTGAGTCTGATACGGGATCAGGTAAAACTGAGTTTGCATTGGCTTATGCTTCAATGTTAATTGAGCAAAAGATAGCTGATGGTATTGTTTTTGGGCTTCCTACACAAGCAACGGCAAATGGATTATTTGATCGGATTGGCGAAGCCGCCTTTAAACTTTTTCCGGATAGCACACTTACCCTCGCTCATGGTAAATCAAAGTATTTATTCCCAGATGAAAATGGCTTTTTACATCAATCAAATAAACGCGCTTTTTTGGGTTCTATGTCGGTAGCAACAGTCGATCAGATTTTAATGGGTGTTTTAGGCATAAAACATCAGTTTATACGTTCGTTTGGTACACGAAAATCAGTATTAATTCTTGATGAAATTCATAGTTTTGATGCATACATGTATGCACTGATTGATAAAGTTATTAAGGGGCAACATCAAGCATTTTCTAACGTTATTTTATTATCAGCTACGTTATCTTTATCGTTAAAAAATAAATTACTAAAACCTTATGCAGGTAGAGCAAAAAGCAATGCGTATCCACTCGTAACGCATGTTGATTTAGACGGTAACACCCAAGAATACTCACTGGAATCATCTGATAAAAAGAAATATATAACGATTGAAAATTGGTTCTCAGAAGATTTATTGCCTTCCTCTGAGCAACAAATAACATTATTAGAGCATGCCAAAGCAGGTGCCGTTATTGGTGTTATTTGTAATACAGTTGCGGACGCACAAGGCTTATATACTCAATTGAAACGTTTAGCAGCAGAAAGGGAGATTGAAGTTGATCTATTTCATGCACGCTACACTTATGCAGATAGAGCAAAAATAGAAAATGAAGTTCTACAAACTTATGGCAAAAACGCACCTCGTAAAGGGCGTATTTTAGTTGCAACTCAAGTTGTTGAGCAGTCACTTGACTTAGATTTTGACATTATGGTTAGTCAAATAGCCCCAATAGAGTTTTTAATGCAGCGTATGGGGAGGTTGTGGCGACATAATCGTATTAATACGTCACTCCACACTCGTTGTAATAGAATAAAAAAGCCAACATTTATTACTTTATTACCAAGCCAGAAGATTAGTAATTGGAGCAGTCATTACCAGGGTAGTGGCTTTGTGTATAGAAACATCCGAGTGCTTTTTAGAACCGAGCAGTATTTGCAGCAAACAGACACTTTAATTTTCCCAGATTGCTATCGTCAGGCAATTGAATATGTACATGCTGAACAACCATACCCAAATGAGGCGTTAGAGCTAACTAACTTATACGATAAGTACCAAATTGAGCAAGAAGGCTCAGCTTATACAGCAAAAATGTACAGTGTACTTGATTCAAAGCCGTTAACAGATGTCGATCCTCGTTGCGCATTATTAACCCGCGAAGGTGAAATGACGGCAACGGTTGTGCTTATTGACGAGCAAGGTGGGTTATTACATGGAGGTGACTATAAAGAACAACAAGACAGAGAGCGTAGTACCGTTGCCATTGCTAAAAAGTATGCTAAAGGCAAGCAAGACAGTGATTTTCATTGCATCAAAGCAGTAGTAAACAAAGACATTGAATACGGCGAGTTAGGTGTTGTATTACCTAATTTGAAAAAACAATAAATTTAAAAAGGAGGCTCTATGTTCATATCTATGGTGGCATTAAATACGGCCGATAGTTATTTACAACATCAGGCAATTTGGAGTTTATTTCCAAAAACACCAGATAGAAAACGTGACCATTTATTTAGAGTTGAAAATAAGTCAGATTCAGGCCAGGTAACCGTGCTCTTACAGTCAAGTACTCAACCAAAAAGTAGTGATAGTGCAAAGGTATTACAGAGCAAGGAGTTCGCACCTCAATTAAACAATGAAGAGTTTTATAAATTTAAGTTATTAGCATACCCAACTAAGTGCATTAGCCAAGGCAAGCGAGTTGTAGAAATTCATGATGAAGACCTACAAGTAGAATGGCTGCATAAAAAGTTATCGGGTGCCAATGTTAATGTAACCGCGATAGATAGCGTATTAGTGAAAAGTAAAAAAAGCTTTAATAGCCGTTATGTTTGCTTTGAAGGGATTTTACAAGTTACTAATGCAGAACAAGTTTATCAGGCTTTAATTATGGGTATTGGTCGACAAAAACACGCCGGCGCAGGTTTATTGTCTTTGGCTAAAGCCAGTTAATTTAAGGAATACTTATGTACAACAGAATATATACAGCCTACTTAAATTTAACGAAAGGCGATCAGGCTGAACTTAAGCGCTGTAACTTAAAAAAGTTAGCTAATTGTCCTGCATATTTTCGCGTTTTAAAATTTTCAGGAGCACAAGATAATGCGCAGACGCAGCGTATTTTATTTTTACTCGTATCTATTAAAGTCACAGCAGATCCAGAATCAGATTCGGTCGCTCTTGCGCTTTTAAAAGCGGGTGTAAAAGAAACGCAAATTATTCAAATTACACGCAGTGGTGATAATGCAATTGAATACTTAAAACGACAACTTATCCGGTGTGAAAATATAAGTTTATCTAGTTTAGGGAAGTTAGCTCAATATTGGGGAGAGCAAGCAAGACGCGAGCTTTTAAAAGAGTTTATTTTGGCACAAATTGACGATTAGTTTGGTAACACTCATTTTATAAAAATTAAGGAAATTACAATGACTACTTTTATCAATATTCACGCATTAATATCACATCCTTCTTCAATGATGAATCGTGATGATTCTGGCTTACAAAAAACAGCCGTCTTTGGTGGAACCACACGCAGTAGAATTTCAAGCCAGTGTTTAAAACGTGCCATCCGCCAAAGTGACTTATACAAAAGTAATGTAGAGGAGCTATCAATTAGAACTAACAGGTTTGATGATCTACTCAAGCTTTGTATTGAAAAACTACCTGAATTTGATGCTAAAACAATTGAAGATGTTTTAGAAAATATGGGTTCTAAAATAAAAACAGAAACAGATAAAGACACTAAAGAAAAACGTCGTTACTTTGATGCTGTACAGCCATATTCATTAGGTGCTATACGCGAAGCCATTCATATTGTACAAGCGGGTACAGAACTAAAAGAAATTAAAAAAATTGTGCAATTACCCACTATTGATGTTGCATTATCAGGGCGAATGGACGCAAGTTGCCCAGAACGCAATGTAGAAGCGGCGATGAGCGTAGCACACAGTTTAACTACTCACAGCGCAGATATTGAAGTTGATTGGTTTACAGCGTGTGATGACTTAGCAGAGCAAGGATCAGGGCACATTGGTACAAATGAATTCAGCTCTGGTGTGTTTTATCGTTATGCATCAATTAACGTAGACCTACTAGCGGAAAATATTAAAAAATCAATTGAGGAAACTACCAGCATAGTAACCACTATTATAAATTGTTTTGCACAGGTTTCACCTTCAGCTAAACAAAAAACGTTTGCCGCTCATAATAAGGCTGATTTTGTATTGTGTACTTGCTCAAACCAACCATTATCCCTTGCGAATGCTTTTAGAAAGCCAATTCCCAATACTGGAGAAGTGATGGAAGCATCTATTCAAAGTTTAGTAACGCATTACGAAAACCTAGTTGATGGTTATGAATTAGAGTCTCAGGCTAAAGCATTCGATATGACCAATACCGCTCAGAGCGAAAAAATCACAATGGTGAATAAAATTAGCGATTTAACATTTTAATACCTGTTATTCACTAAATTGCTACAGAATGCAAAAGGGCGTTAACTATGAAAACGTTAATTTTAAAAACAGAAGGTTTGTCAGCATATGGCTTGCAAACCTTTGATGTTCACCGCAGAGCTAATCACTTTCCAACACGTTCTGCGATTATTGGTTTACTTGCTGCCGCGGTTGGTATTACGCGCAAAGAACAAGGTAGGCTTTTTGAATTATCTGAAAGTGTGCAGGTGGCAGTTCAAGTTAATAATGCGGGTGAAAAAATAATGGACTACCACACAGTGCAAAATTTTCGCAGCCCACAGGGAAAAATTCAAAAGGGCGTTAAACCTACTTACAGGGAATACTGGTGTGATAGTGAATATACGTTTGCTATTACAGCCAGTGAACAGTTAATTAAACAGCTAACTTATGCAGTGAAAGCGCCACAGTTTACTTTGTTTCAAGGGAGAAAATCGTGCCCGTTGACGCGACCTTTGTTTGAAACAGTGATGGATCAAACTAATCCGTCTACTGCTTTAAAAGAGCATGGTGAGAACGGGCAAATTTTTAGTGATATACAAGGTGAAAACCATGTCGCTACGTTGCAAGTACGAGACAAACTAACCTCTATTTTTAGAAAATATGCAATGAGAACAGTATTTGTTAGTGGGCAAATGATTAAAAAAGATCAGGAGGTATTGAATGAACTTACTTAAAGATCCTTTTATCTCTACAACCGTTGGTAAAGTTTCTTTAAAAGAGGTTTTAACTTCAGATACTGATTATCAACTCCAGTACTTTTTTGACGAAACCCAGTTAGCCATGCTGCAAATGTTAGCGTCGCTTACAACGGTCGTATTAAAGCCAACAATCGCTGAGTTGAAAGACTATTTAGCGAATGGTTTAACGACGGAACAGTATGAAAAAGCACTTGAGGAGATAGAAGTAGAATGGTTTGAAGAGACGCGTTTTATGCGTTTACCATTTCCTGCCAACTCAAAAATTGCTGATGGACCAATTACTAAATTAGTTTCAGGAATTGAATGTGGTGGTTCAGCAAATGCTTTAGGATTATTTTCAGACCCACAGAGTGTAAGTCAATCTTGTTCAGATTGTACTCATGTTCTTAATTACAATTTGCACATGAACATTAAAGGTGAATGTTTTGGTCCAACAGGAGCAACAGGTATAAGGGGCGGTGGTTCAATAACTACCTTAATCGCAGGCGATACACTCAAAGCAACCTTATTATTAAATACAGTAGCGATTGATTTCTATGATGAATGTTCAGCACTAGATGAAACAGCAGAAACACGCTACATGTGGGATTTACCTCCTTCAGGAGCTGTCTACCAAGCACAAAATATTGGGTTAGAAAGAGGTTTATTTGCACTTGCATATTATATTGATTTTCAGATGGTTGAGCAGTCTGGATGCTGCCATATTTGCGGCTCTAAAACAGAAAAAGTAGCTAGAAATTTTCAGCGAATAAAGTTTACCGGTACATATGGCTCCACGAAGAATGGACGTGATAATGGCGCTGGTTGGTGGTTGCACCCTTATACGCCGAGAATGGAAAAAGAAGATGGAACATATGCTGTGTGCGCAAGAGATCAAAACTGGCAATCTTGGCAGGAGTTAACATCTTATATTGTTGGTAAGGAAACTGACAAAGCGATAGTGAAACCCGCTTTTATTTTTAATCAATTTCAAAATAAATTAGGGCGAGGAAAGGCGAATATACTCATTGGCGGTAATATTGCTGATCAAGGTTCAATAACCGGGCGTGTTTATGATTTGTATTCTATGCCTTCTTCACTATCAAAAAATAATAGGCGTATCTCTCAAGTTATAGATGCAGGGCTTGAGCAAAAAGATAAGCTTTCTCAATCGTTTAATAAAATGTTTGGAGTTGGTTACGATAAAAACTTTGTAGGAGGAATTAAAGAGCAGGCAATGCAACGCTTTACCTCTAATGCGCAACAAATTATTCAACAAATTTTATTAGATGTAGATAGAAAAGAAGCGTCGCAATTAAGAAAAGACGCGATCACAGCGCTAAATACTGAAGCAAAATCCATATTTAAATCAGTACAGCGTAAATATCAGCATGATTTACCTTTATTTAAAGCGTTAGTAAAAGGTGAGTATGTACTTTATAAAGCTAACTAAAGTTGATGTAACTTAAAATTTAATAGGACTTGTTATGGCTGCGAAACTAAGGGTACTTGAAAAGGATATTTCTACTTTAAAACAAGGTGATATTGAATATATTAATATTACAGATATTGCGCGTTTTAAAAGCACGGCACGTACTGATGATTTAATTCGTAACTGGCTGCGTAACCGTAACACCATTGAATTTTTAGGTATTTGGGAGCAACTAAATAATCCTCATTTTAATCCCGTCGAATTCGACGGGTTTAAAAAAGAAGCGGGGTTAAATAGCTTTACGCTCACGGCTAAACAATGGATAAGTGCTACTAATGCGATAGGTATTATTTCAAAAGCAGGGCGTTATGGCGGTACATTTGCGCAAAAAGATATCGCGTTTGAATTTGCAAGTTGGGTTTCGGTTGAGTTTAAACTTTATTTGATCAAAGAATTTCAACGCTTAAAAGATCAAGAACAACAACAGCTAGGTTGGGATATAAAGCGAAACCTAGCCAAAGTAAATTACTTAATTCATACCGACGCGATTAAAGAAAACTTAATACCAGATACGGTTAGTTCATCTCAAGTAGCTCAAATGTATGCCAGCGAAGCTGATCTTTTAAATGTTGCTCTATTTGGTACAACCGCAAAGCAATGGCGCAGTGAAAACCCAAAAATAAAAGGTAATATGCGCGATCACGCTAATGTTCATCAGTTAGTGTGTTTGGCTAATTTAGAAAGTTTAAATGCTCATTTTATTGAGCAAGGGATTAATCAAGCTCAACGTCTTGAAAGTCTAAATAAATTAGCAATTAAACAAATGGGAATACTCAGTAACTCTATTAAACAACAGTCAAAGATAACCCTGGCTACAATTCAAAAAGATGCTAAATAATGACCTTTCTCCCTTTAAAACCAATACCCATTAAAGATCGTAACTCTATGATATTTGTTGCAATGGGGCGCATTGATGTACGCGATGGTGCATTTGTTGTTATTGATGAAGTGAACGGCGAACGAATGCACATACCAGTAGGGTCGGTAGTGTGTATTTTACTCGAACCTGGTACACGCATAAGCCATGCTGCTGTTAAACTTGCAGCAACAACAGGCACATTACTAATTTGGGTAGGAGAGGCCGGTGTCAGGCTCTATTCTGTAGGTCAGCCTGGTGGCGCACGTTCAGATAAGTTGCTTTATCAAGCCAAGTTAGCACTTGATGAAAGTTTACGCTTAAAAGTGGTTCGCAAAATGTTTGAACTGCGCTTTAACGAAGTAGCTCCAGAGCGACGCAGTGTTGATCAGCTGCGCGGGATCGAAGGGGCACGAGTGCGTAAAACCTATGAGCTACTCGCCAAACAATATAATGTTGAATGGCGGGGAAGGCGCTACAACCCAAAAGACTGGCAAGCAGGAGATATAATAAATCAATGTATAAGTGCTGCCACTTCATGTTTATATGGCGTAACCGAGGCCGCGATATTAGCTGCTGGTTATGCGCCTGCTATCGGTTTTTTACACTCAGGTAAGCCACTTTCATTTGTGTATGATATTGCCGACCTTATTAAATTTGACACGGTTGTGCCTGCGGCGTTTAAAGTTGCGAGCAAACGGCCTAAACAACCCGATCGAGAAGTTCGCATAGCGTGCCGTGAAGCTTTTAGAAAAGATAAAACCCTCAAACGGCTCATTCCTCTTATAGAAGAAGTACTAAATGCAGGAGAGATCACTCCACCTAAGCCTTATGATGATGCGCAGCCGCCGGCATTACCAGAGCCAGAATCTATTGGTGATTCAGGTCACCGTTCAAGTTAGGAATAGATTATGAGCATGTGTGTTGTAGTAACCGAAGCCGTACCGCCAAGATTAAGAGGGCGGTTAGCTGTTTGGCTATTAGAAATTCGAGCTGGTGTTTATGTCGGCGATGTTGGCAGAAAAATACGAGAGATGATTTGGCATCAAGTCCAAGAGTTAGCAGAGCAAGGAAATGTTGTAATGGCGTGGAGTACAAATACGGAATCGGGTTTTGACTTTATTACTTATGGTAAAAATGCACGAATGCCAATTGATTTAGAAGGTTTAAGATTAGTTAAGTTCACTCCAATTACGCAAGAAATACCGACTGATAAATAACTGTTTTGCTCTTTAAAAATCTGGTAGATTTTACTTAGCTATTTTTATTTAATTAAAACAAGCATATACTCTTAGAGTGTTCCCCGTACCCACGGGGCTGAACCGATACAGGCATGACTCAGTACGAATGGCTTAAAGTGTTCCCCGTACCCACGGGGCTGAACCGTTTGCATGACCCAAACTACCTGTAAAACGGTAGTGTTCCCCGTACCCACGGGGCTGAACCGCATCTGACCTCTGTCGGTGCGCATTGGCTCGACGTGTTCCCCGTACCCACGGGGCTGAACCGTTATGGGGTGTAAAATGAAAGACAGAAAATACGTGTTCCCCGTACCCACGGGGCTGAACCGGCTGATTATTACCCTTATTGCCTTGACTGTCAGTGTTCCCCGTACCCACGGGGCTGAACCGTATTATAAAGCTGCTGAGCAATAACCCCATGTGTGTTCCCCGTACCCACGGGGCTGAACCATTAGCGCAGCTAGTAATGGGCGCAGGGCAAACGTGTTCCCCGTACCCACGGGGCTGAACCGGAAGAAGTGAACCGTATACTTCAATGCAATGTGTGTTCCCCGTACCCACGGGGCTGAACCGTTGAGATGCGTGTCCTGACTAACTACTATAGAGTGTTCCCCGTACCCACGGGGCTGAACCGTTAGATTTACTTATTGGGCCGCAATATTATTTGTGTTCCCCGTACCCACGGGGCTGAACCGATAGCATTAACATTTCAGTGCCACATTATGACGTGTTCCCCGTACCCACGGGGCTGAACCGGTAAGAGCGAATGTTTGAACGTTTGAAAAGTCGTGTTCCCCGTACCCACGGGGCTGAACCGTTCTTTACCTGAACCTTCCACCAGCCCAATTTGTGTTCCCCGTACCCACGGGGCTGAACCGTGCTACCTCCATGTCGCTTACGAGTCTATTTGGTGTTCCCCGTACCCACGGGGCTGAACCGGGATCACATGTTATGAAAAATATGTTCGATAAGTGTTCCCCGTACCCACGGGGCTGAACCGCCCCTCAACCGAGCCAGAATACTTATTAATAAGTGTTCCCCGTACCCACGGGGCTGAACCGCATGTGGTACTTGCATAAACGGAAACCTACCAGTGTTCCCCGTACCCACGGGGCTGAACCGTGATTATTTGTTTAATTAAACTGTCTTCACTAGTGTTCCCCGTACCCACGGGGCTGAACCGCATCAACCGCCGCCCTGCACGCATTAATGATGGTGTTCCCCGTACCCACGGGGCTGAACCGTGTGGGAATTAATAGCCCGCCGGTACGAGTTAGTGTTCCCCGTACCCACGGGGCTGAACCGTCAATTATTACTGCATCGTATTGCGGGGCAGCGTGTTCCCCGTACCCACGGGGCTGAACCGTCAAACCCAATCGGCCCAGCCGGTTACAGTGAGTGTTCCCCGTACCCACGGGGCTGAACCGCCGCTGTTAATGCCTTTTTTACGTAGGTATTTGTGTTCCCCGTACCCACGGGGCTGAACCGCGCGTTGCAGTAATTTATTAAATGAGGAATATGTGTTCCCCGTACCCACGGGGCTGAACCGCCGTGGAGGCAGCGAGTGGTGGTAAAAACACGGTGTTCCCCGTACCCACGGGGCTGAACCGATGGAATTGCCCGTCGGGTGCAGTGGAGTTAAGTGTTCCCCGTACCCACGGGGCTGAACCGATCTGGCGCATTTGTTTGATGCTGGCTGTTTTGTGTTCCCCGTACCCACGGGGCTGAACCGAGTGGCCATGTGCCAAACTTGTGCCATTTATCGTGTTCCCCGTACCCACGGGGCTGAACCGCTTGGTGTTTACGGCTCACCTTTTGATGCTGAGTGTTCCCCGTACCCACGGGGCTGAACCGGCGAGGTTCCCATGCTCTCATTTAACAAGGCGGTGTTCCCCGTACCCACGGGGCTGAACCGGATAGCTAAAAATGCTTAACCAACCTCAACAGGTGTTCCCCGTACCCACGGGGCTGAACCGATGGCAATAAACTTAATTTTTCCCCTGATAACGTGTTCCCCGTACCCACGGGGCTGAACCGAGTGGTGAATAAACGTTTTGTCGAATAGTGGTGTGTTCCCCGTACCCACGGGGCTGAACCGGAGACACTTACGTCGCCTTCGCTCGCTTGTGTGTGTTCCCCGTACCCACGGGGCTGAACCGACGGTATTAGCAATAGCCGCAGCATGCATACTGTGTTCCCCGTACCCACGGGGCTGAACCGCATTTACGTATGAGTCCCAAGCCATCAATAGTGTGTTCCCCGTACCCACGGGGCTGAACCGAGTGTATAGGTTGTGCGAAGTTTACTTTGTTGGTGTTCCCCGTACCCACGGGGCTGAACCGCTGTTTACGATGAATATCATCATTGGGCGAATGTGTTCCCCGTACCCACGGGGCTGAACCGCGAATATGAAACGTTAGAGCCTAAAGTTGAGTGTGTTCCCCGTACCCACGGGGCTGAACCGCATTTACGTATGAGTCCCAAGCCATCAATAGTGTGTTCCCCGTACCCACGGGGCTGAACCGAGTGTATAGGTTGTGCGAAGTTTACTTTGTTGGTGTTCCCCGTACCCACGGGGCTGAACCGCTGTTTACGATGAATATCATCATTGGGCGAATGTGTTCCCCGTACCCACGGGGCTGAACCGCGAATATGAAACGTTAGAGCCTAAAGTTGAGTGTGTTCCCCGTACCCACGGGGCTGAACCGGTTTGACCGACTCGATGAAAGTTGACCTATCAGTGTTCCCCGTACCCACGGGGCTGAACCGCGGCCAAGTAACACTTATTAGCAATAAGTGGGGTGTTCCCCGTACCCACGGGGCTGAACCGCGAGGTTATAGTGCCCGAATAGCCGCTAGCGCGTGTTCCCCGTACCCACGGGGCTGAACCGCCCCGATGCGCAAACGCTAATCGACGACATGAGTGTTCCCCGTACCCACGGGGCTGAACCGCCCTATAATTTGGTTGATACTAGTGCTGACGAGTGTTCCCCGTACCCACGGGGCTGAACCGTTAATTCATCACCTTTCTTAATAAAGTGACTAGTGTTCCCCGTACCCACGGGGCTGAACCGCCGAGCTACAGCAAGGTTACTTTGGTATTAACGTGTTCCCCGTACCCACGGGGCTGAACCGATATATGGGGTGTTGGTGAAAGAACAAAAGCAGTGTTCCCCGTACCCACGGGGCTGAACCGCCCGATGCAGAGCCAGCATTTAGCACGTACAGGTGTTCCCCGTACCCACGGGGCTGAACCGGTTTTACCTGAGCCTGGCAGGGCACACACGTAGTGTTCCCCGTACCCACGGGGCTGAACCGCTAATTATGGGGTTAGCTTTGTACATTCAACAGTGTTCCCCGTACCCACGGGGCTGAACCGCTTTGCTTATTGTTACTGGCACGTTTAGCCAGGTGTTCCCCGTACCCACGGGGCTGAACCGTCCTGTATTGACATTTCAATCAATTCATCTGAGTGTTCCCCGTACCCACGGGGCTGAACCGGAGACACTTACGTCGCCTTCGCTCGCTTGTGTGTGTTCCCCGTACCCACGGGGCTGAACCGCGTTAACAATGGCAGTATGGCTGGCGTACTCTGTGTTCCCCGTACCCACGGGGCTGAACCGCGGCCGATCCGTTTGCTGCTAAAGTAGCGTTAGTGTTCCCCGTACCCACGGGGCTGAACCGCCAATGCGGTTAGTGTGATCAATACCGCCTTGGTGTTCCCCGTACCCACGGGGCTGAACCGCTTGGGTTGCGGCTAATTTCTTTCATTTATTTGTGTTCCCCGTACCCACGGGGCTGAACCGCCAGATGATAATGGTGTGGTCATAGTTGAATGGTGTTCCCCGTACCGACGGGGCTGAACCGCCTGTATTCCGATAAAGTATCAATTTAAAAACTCAGCAGTTAGTTATAAGCCGAAAAGTTTTTTCTGGCAATTAAAAAGCCAGCGGGTTAATCCAACTGGCTTTAAAGTCTTATTATTTAACCGTAGTTAATACTATTAACGGCGTACGTCTTTTGGTGCGCCACCTTCAGGCCAATCGTTTGCTTTAGCGGCAAATGCTGGGCGTGCTAGGTGGCTAAAGTAAAAGGCTATATCAACGGCTTCCTGGTCAGTTAAAATACCTTCTTGGCCAAGTGGCATGTTGCCTTTTATAAATGCAGCGGCTGTATAAGTACGTGCCATACCTGCGCCGTCGTTAAATGAGTTGTCGCCTGCTACTGCTGGGAACATATAAGTGCCACTAGGGTATAAACCTTTGGCGTCCATTTGATGGCAGCTTGCACAGTGCAGTGCATACAGTGTTTTACCATTTTCTGCGTTTGGCTCTAGGTCTTTGTTAATTGCTACAAAACCATTATTACCTTTTAAGTCATCTTTCGTTTTTATATCTTGCGATAAAAAGTTCATGTAGCTGACCATAGCTTGCATTTGTGTAGAGTCGGTTATTAATGGTTGGCCGTTCATTGAGCGTTGAAAACAGCCATTAATACGATCTTCAATAGTGTTTATTTTAGCATTACGGCTACGAAACTTAGGATAAACTACGTTCATACCTACATAAGGGGCTGCGTTAGCTACGCGGCCTTCGTTTAGGTGGCAAGAACTACAGTTTAGTTTGTTATTAACGTTTTCGGGTAATTGGCGGTAGGTATCGATAACTAATAAACGCCCGTAACGAATTAAATCAGATTCAGGGCTATTATCTAAATCGTTAATGTTTGGCGTTGATAAGGTGTTTGGGTGGCTTGCTGATAGGTTAGTAATTACTGGCGCATTGCTTAGCGCTTTTTGTATATCTGATAGTGGTTCGGCTACTGCTTTTACAGTGGCGTTAGCTGTATTTTGGCTGGTTGCTTTTTCAACAGCAGTGGTTTTAGCGGTTGTTTGTTTAGCTGGTTCAGGTACTGGCTCAGAGCAAGCAAATAGCGCTAAGATAGCGCTTAAAATAGTAATGTGACGGAGTGTAAACATAATTTGACCCTAGGGTATAAAAGTGTGTGGATTATACGCCTGAAAAACCATTTTCCTATTGCTTTCAATCGTTTTGCCGGCGTTATTTAGCTAAAAGTTTGCTATTAAAAAACCATAATTTATTGTATTTAAAAATATAGTTAATAATTATTTAAAATGTATATTTTATTTTAATATTTAGGGCGTGTTGGTCATTAATAGTTACAATATTATGCTATTTAGCGGGCGATTTAATTGGACGGAAATTTATAGCTTAGTAATATAAAGCGAGGATTTAATAAGGGCCGCAATTGCAAAGGGGCTGTATAAAACAGTAAAACCATTATTGTGAGCATGGCTTTACTGTTTTGAGGGAAAGTGCTTAATACTTTTTCTTTGGCATTTTTAATTGTGTATCAAACTCATCCGGAAACAGTATAGTGCCGTCGTCGTCTTCGGTTGGAAAAACGGCAATAAGTAAGTCGTCGTCTTCTAAGCCGGGTGTCCAGCGGTTTATCCAATCTTGTGTGGGAATAGCTTTAGGCGTACAACCTTCCCATTCGCCAGTGGCCCATGCTTGTGCAAATTCGCGAGTTGGCCATACGGGTACGCAGTCGTCATCTTCGTTGGTGAGCATAACGCAGCCATCGTCATCGTTTAAAATCCATACTTGTTTAAATTGCTGTGTGGTTTCAAACATAAAAGCGAGTCGTTTTTTGGCACCAAGGCCTAAAATTACGTCGTGTTGTTCTGTGTTATTTGCTGTTGTCATAATTTGCTTACTCTAAGTTTATGGCTTGGTATTAAGTGTAAGTATATCGAGTTATATGACAGTGTGGTGAAAAGTTATTATTTAATTTACCCTATATAGATCTAATTTACGGCTCTGTAAGTATAAGTTTTATTATTAATTTGAGCGTTCATTCAAAAATACCCTTGAATGTTTACCAAATGGCCGCATTTACACACCATACTTGCTATTTAGGTTGAGCATTTAGTGCTTAGCCATTCCCACACAAAGGATCCACAATGTCGATTGATTTACTTGCCCCGTATAAATTAAACAGCACAATTGAGCTTAAAAACCGCGTATTAATGGCGCCGTTAACGCGCAGTATGGCTGATGATAACCTAGTGCCAACCCAAGCTATGGTTGACTACTACGCGCGCCGTGCAGATACAGGGTTAATTATTAGCGAAGCGACAATTATTCGCCCAGACGCGCAAGGCTATCCTAATACGCCGGGTTTATTTACTAGTGAGCAAATTCAGGGCTGGAAAAAAGTAACCGACGCAGTACATACCAATGGCGGCAAAATATTTGCCCAGCTTTGGCATGTTGGCCGTGTTGCTCACCCACACTTTTTTGATGGCGATGTACTTGCGCCATCAGCAATTGGTGTAGAAGGGACAGTTCCGCGCATGCGTGAGCTTACTTACATTACGCCAAAAGCGGCAACCACAGATGATATTAAAAGCTTAGTAGCCGATTACGCAAAAGCAGCCGAAAACGCAATAGAAGCAGGCTTCGATGGCATAGAAATTCACGGTGCTAACGGTTATTTAATTGATCAGTTTTTACATTATGCAGCAAATGAGCGCAATGATGAATACGGCCAAACGCCTGAGAACATGGCGCGTTTTGCGCTTGAAGTAACCGACGCAGTTATTGCTGTCGTTGGAAACGAACGTACCGCTATTCGTGTAACGCCGGGTGCTTATTTTAATATGACCGAGGATAGCCGCGACAAAGCCGTATTTGATTATTTGTTAGCTGAATTAGACACAAAAGATCTTGCTTACTTACATGGTGGAATTTTTGACGACAGCATGCGTTTTGACTCGCTTGAAGGCAAAAACACCTCTGAGTTTTTACGCGCAGGCTACAAAGGTACGTTAGTAGGTGTGGGTAGCTATAGTTTTGAAACAGCAAAAGAGGCGATTAACGACGCTAAGTTTGACTTAATTGCCATTGGTCGCCCACTTATTGCAAACCCAGACTACATAAGCAAAATTAGTAATAATCAACCGCTGGTAGAATACAATGCCGATATGCTTAGCGAGCTGGTGTAACTATTAGTTTTATAATTATTTAAAACGATTTTTAAGACAACCCATAAGCTTACTTTTGGGTTGTCTTTTTTTGTACATATTCCTGCCATAAATTTCCCATATTTGTTTAATTTTTATGTAAATAAAGTTCATCCCCGTTGTCATATTTAAAACTCATACTGCTCCCGTTTTCATAATAATTAATTTTTAATAATTAAAACTAAACGGGACAACAATGTACGCTTTAAAAAACAAATCGCTTTTGAGCATGGCTATAGCCATGGCTGTATCAACATCTGTTTATGCAAACGACAAAACTATAGAAGAAATAACCGTAGTCGCTAAGCCTACCAGCTACGCTAACAACGTTATTGAGCCTGCAATGCTTGAGCAACAAAGTTCGGTAGCAAGTATATTGTCGGTGATTGATAATTTACCGGGTATTAGCATAAACGAAGGTGATGCATTTGGTGGTGACGACTGGTCTACCACAATTACAATGCGTGGTTTTAGTATTGACGGTAACCAACAGCAATTAGGGATGACAGTAGATGGCATACCCAATGGTGGCTCTAATTACGGTGGCGGCGCTAAAGCTAACCGTTACCTAGACAGCGAAAACCTGGCTACAGTTGAAGTAGGCCAAGGTACGTCTGATATTAAATCGGCATCGCTGGAAGCGCTAGGCGGTACATTTAATTTTGTAAGTAAAGATCCCAGTCTCGAAAAAGGCACTACGTTTGCCTATACATCGGGCAGCCACGACGCCTCGCGTTATTATATTAAGCACGAAACAGGCACTGTTTTTGATAATACCCAAGCATACGTAAGCTACTCGCAAACCGACACCAGCCGTTGGATTGGCTCGGGAAGTAATGGCGGTAAAGACAACCAACATGCTGAGCTTAAGTTTGTATCTAATTTTAACGATTTAACCCTAACCGGACGTTTATCTTACGACGATGTAAGCGAAACTAACTACAACAGCGTGAGTATTGAACAATTTGAGCAAACACCAAATTGGGATCAATTAACGTGGAACTGGACAGGGGTTCCGCATTTTGATCAAATGTTTGCTGAAGGTTGGGGGACGCTACGTGAAAATACCTTAGGTTATTTAAAGTTTGAATATGCAATTTCGCCCACATCACTATTAACGATCAGCCCTTATTATCATAAAAACTCGGGGCGTGGTGACTGGATCCCACCATATTTAACAACCCCAGTTGATGAAAACGGCGAGCCAACAACACAAGGCGGTACTAATGCTGGCTCTTATGGTTTTGCAGATAGCGAGGGTAACCCACTTGCACCTAACTCAGGCTGTACAGCAAGTTTAAGTTGGCCGTGGGAGTCGGGGCCTGATTTAAATCCGGCATGTTACGACGATACAGCAACGCCCGTTATGTCTTATCGCCATACCCATTACAAAAAAGATCGTTTAGGCGTAACCGCTAACTATCAAGCGACGTTTGGTGATCACGATATTGAGGCTGGTTTTTGGTATGAGCAAAGTGAGCGAGAAGAGTCGCGTGATTGGCACAAAGTAATTGATGCGCGTATTTTTCATCATTTTGAAAACACCCCTTACTGGACTCAGTACAAAAATACCTTTGATACAGATACGTTCAAATGGTACATCCAAGACTCTATTAACTTAGGTGATTTAACCTTAAATATTGGCGCTAAACAGTATTTAGTTGAGTTACAAAAGTACGACCACTTTGCTAACGAAAGCTCAGATAAAGTAGACAGCGACTCTGATGTTTTATTTAGTGGTGGTGCGCTGTACCAGTTAAATAACGATACCGAACTATTTGCAAGTTACAGCGAAAACTTTGCTGCAATTAAAGACGGGGTACTGGAGCGCGACAGTTCAACACTGACTGAAATAGAACCAGAAACAGCAAAAAACATTGATTTTGGTGTACGCTACCAAGCCGATAGATTAACGCTAAGCGCAACGGCCTACAGCGTTAAGTTTGATAACCGTATTACCTTTATTGCACCAGGCAGTGATTCAGGCGGAATTGACTACACTATTGGCACTAATGGTTCATACATAAATGTAGGGGGCATCGATTCTAAGGGGTTAGAGCTCTCTGCAAGCTATATGCTCACACCAAGCTGGAGTGTTTATTCGTCGTATACCAATAGCAGCTCTGAATATTCGTCTGATGATCCAAATGCATATGACTCACAAGGCGTATTACAACAAGATAAAGAGGGTAACACTGCAGCGCCAAGCTTTAAAAAAGGCGATAGCTTAATAGATACATCGGAAGATTTATTGGTTGTATCTACCGATTACTTTAGTGACGGCTTTCGTGTTGGTTTGTCGGCTAAATACACAGGTGAGCGTTTAGGTGCATGGCAAGACGAAGGCACGCGAGCACGCAATAAAGTAGACGGCTACACGGTACTCGACTTTAATGCCGGTTACTCAACCGATGTAGACGCAGGGCCATTTAAAGCCATTGATCTCTCGTTTGTTGTTTATAACATAACCGATAAAAGCTACTTAGCAGGTGGCACAGGTAATGGGACTACTTACTTTATTGGTGCGCCTCGTACTGCTGCGGTTACGTTTACTGCAGATTTTTAAGTCGTAATGTAAATTATTTTAAGCCCATTACTAATGGGCTTTTTGTTATAAAAATAGGCCGATAACAATATGAAAACGATTTTAAAAGTAAGTGCATTTAGTTTAATTGCCCTAGCAAGCGACTTTGCAGCGGCAGTACAAAATACGACACAAAATGTCGTGTTGGTAACGCTTGACGGTGTGCGCTGGCAAGAGGTGTTTAGTGGTGCAGATAAAAACCTTATTAATAATTCCGATTTTGTTAAAAAGCCAGAGCAGCTAAATACAGAGTTTTGGCATAACAGCTCTGCAAAACGCCAGCAACTGCTGATGCCGTTTATTACCCAAATTGTAGCTAAGCAAGGGGTAATAATTGGTAATAGAGAGCAAGGCTCTAATATGTCGGTAAGTAACCCGTGGTATTTTTCGTATCCCGGTTATAACGAAATACTTAGCGGTGAGGTAGATGAAGGTATTAATAGTAACGATAAAATCCCTAACCCAAATCACACTATATTAGAGCGTTTGGAGCACCAACCCGCGTTTAAAAATAACACCGCCTTATTTGGTAGCTGGGATGTATTTCCTTCAATACTTAATACTGAGCGCAGTAAGGTATATGTTAACGCCGGATTTATGCCAATTGAGGAGGATTTATTTGAAAATGCGCCACTTTTAAATGCCATGCAAAATGAAATTCCGAGCCCTTGGAGTAATGTACGATTAGACAGTTTTACTTATCGGTTTGCTAAGGCGTATATGTTAGCTAAAAAACCAAAATTATTAGTAATAAGTTTAGGAGAGACCGACGACTTTGCTCACGATGGTGATTACCACGCGTATTTAAAATCGGCAAAACAAAGCGATGCTTTTATAGCTGATTTATGGAATACCATTCAAACAACACCTGGGTATAAAAATAACACCACCCTCATCATTACCACAGATCATGGCCGTGGTAGTAACGCAAGCGACTGGCAGCATCACAGTTCAAAACGCGCCTTAGCAGCACTGCATATAGGCGAAAATAAGTTTCCCGAGGGCATTATAGGCTCCGAACATATTTGGCTTGCCGCGATTGGCCCTGCAATAAAAGGCCAAGGCTTAGTTAAAACAACTACTGAGCTAAAACAAACGCAAATTGCCGCAACAGTGTTAAAGGCACTTGGGCAAAATCCAAAGCAGATAAATTCGAATATGGCACCAGCGATTAATGAGATTGTAAAATGAAAATAATAACCGCGGTAGTATTAACCAACTTACTTGTAAGCTTTAGTGCTTTGAGTGCTCCCTCTAAAATATTATTTGGCTCGTGCGGGCATCAAGATAAAAACATTCCTATATTCGATGCTATAAACAAAGAGCAGAGCGATTTATTTATATTTTTAGGTGACAATATTTATGGCGACACCAATAATATGAGCGTACTTGCTAATAAATACCAGCGCTTAGGGGCAAAGCCCGGTTTTAAAACACTAAAAGCGCAAACGCCTATTATAGCTATGTGGGATGACCACGATTATGGCCAAAACGATGCAGGTAAAGAGTATCCGCATAAAGAAGAGTCGCGGCAAATTATGCTCGATTTTTGGCAAGAACCTGCAAACTCACCACGACGCACTCGCCCCGATGGTATTTATACCTCGTATACGTATGGTGAAGGTGAGCAAACTGTGCAGGTGATTATGCCAGATTTGCGCTGGAACCGAGATGCGTTAAACGCAGTAAGTAAGTTGGAGTACGACACTAAGCGCAAACTAAATAATCAAGGCCCGTATAGCCCAAGTCATGTTAAAGGCGCATCAATGCTTGGTGAGGCGCAGTGGCAATGGCTTGAACAAGAGCTTAAAAAGCCCGCGGCTATAAAGCTAATTGTCTCAAGCTTACAGCTACTTCCCGATTTTACAGGGTGGGAGTCGTGGGCTAATTTCCCCGACGATCGAAAGCGTTTATTTACACTGATCAAAAAGCATAAAGTAAACGGCGTAGTTATTATTAGCGGCGATACCCACTGGGGCGAAATTTCACAGTATAAGCACAACCTTGACTACCCACTAATAGAAATGACCAGTTCTGGCCTAACCGAAAAATGGAAAAACGTAAGCCCTAATAAACACCGAATAGGGGACTTTACCCACCAGGTTAATTACGGCGATTTAAGCATAGACTGGCAACAAGCCGACCCGTCAATTTCATTACAGCTCAAAGATATTGATGGTAAAGCAATAATGCAAAGTCAGTTTAAACTCTCAAGCATTAGCCCTTATTAATTATCGCCCTTATAAAACGCACAGTAAATAGCATCACTACTATGCGTATAAAATTTAACTAACCCGCTGATTTATTAAAGCCAATTTGCGCTAATCGCTACCCCTGTAATTGAAAATATCTTACACTCGTTTTATCTCAAGCAAGGACAGGTAAGTATGCTCAATATTATTCAATCAAACCGTATGGAAGCACTGCAAGCGCAGTTTCATCAGTTATTAAAAACCAACCCATTAGCAAGCCCATTCGACAAAGAAGTGGTACTGGTGCAGTCACCGGGTATGTCGCAGTGGCTAAAAATTGGTTTGAGCGAAAACTTAGGTGTAGCGGCGCAGGTGGATTTTCCGCTGCCTTCGAGCTTTATTTGGCAGTTGTATCAGCAACTTTTACCAAATGTACCTAAAGAGTCGGCGTTTAATAAACCCAACCTTGCATGGAAACTGTTTGCTATTTTACCAAGCTGTATTAATGAGCCACTGTATTTACCGCTAAAAACCTATTTAGAGGGCGATATTGATGGCCAAAAAACCTTTGCCTTGTGTGAAAAAATAGCCGACGTGTACGACCAATATTTAATGTACCGCCCGCATTGGATTGCCACATGGGATAGCGGTACAGATGAACTTGATGATGTTGATGTAACCATAGCCCCGTGGCAACCTGATTTATGGCGACGCATTGTACAGTTAAGCCAAGAGCTTGGGCAAAGCCAATTTCATCGCGCGAATATGCAAGGACAACTGCTGGCAGCGCTTGAGACAATGGACAACAGCTTATTACCACAACGCATTAGTTTATTTGGTATATCGGCCATTGCCAGCTCGCAGCTTGAAGTATTTACAGCGCTGAGTGAAAAAACCGAGGTATTTTTATTCTTTTTTAATCCCAGTGAGCATTATTGGGGCGATATTATTGATGAAAAAACCGCCGCTAAAATAAGTGCAAAATACGCCAAAATGCCGCTGGTGGAAGCGCAGCAAAAAAAGCAAACTAATCCCGATGAAG
Organism: Pseudoalteromonas sp. K222D; assembly: GCF_017653575.1. Lineage (NCBI taxonomy): Bacteria > Pseudomonadati > Pseudomonadota > Gammaproteobacteria > Alteromonadales > Pseudoalteromonadaceae > Pseudoalteromonas > Pseudoalteromonas sp. K222D. Next base: position 310,731 of record NZ_JAGGDL010000001.1, on the reverse strand, counting down.
AATACTACTTTATAGGCAACCCACTGTTATCCTCGTGGGGTAAATTAGGTCGCGACTACTTTGAGCAGCTAGTACAGCTAGACGCCCGTTGGATTGATGGCTTTATTGATGTGTTTGACGACACCTTACTTGGGCAAATACAAAGTGAAATTTATCAGCTAGCGTTTAAAGGTGAGTCACTGACCGATAACAAAGAGTGGTTTATAAACAACGAAGGTAAATTGCCTATAAGTGCAACCGACACCAGTATTACGCTAAGCGATTGCCATACACCGCTTCGAGAAGTTGAGCGCCTGCACGACTACTTACTTAATTTATTTAATCAAAACCCTGCGCTTACCCCCAAAGACATAATAGTAATGATGCCCGATGTAGGCACTTACAGCCCGTACATTGAAGCCGTTTTTGGTGGCGCACAAGGCAGCCGCTTTATTCCTTACGCACTTGCCGATTTAGCCATAGAGCAAGAAAAACCCGTACTTAGCTCATTTGCGAGTTTAGCTAATTTACCGTTTTCGCGCTTTGGTGTGTCGGATATTCTCGATTTATTACAAGTGACACAAATAGCCGAAAAATTTGGCCTGGAGGCACACGAGTACGAGCAAATTCAATATTGGCTGGAACGTGTTGGCGTTAAATGGGGTATAAATGCCGATCATAAAAGCAGCTTTGATTTACCCGCTATCGATTTAAATACCTGGCAACACGGGCTTAACCGTTTATTACTAGGTATTGCGATGCGCGACGAGCAATGCCCGTTTAACGGCATTTATAGCGCCGATGAAGTAGAAGGCATGGCGCTTGATACGCTTAATAAGCTAGTGCATTTTATTGATGTGCTACAAAGCTTTAAAGAGCAATTAACGCCCGACGATACGCTTACCAACAAAGCGCATGTTTTAAGCGAGTTGCTTAGTGCAATTTACGAGAGCGAAAGCGACGACAGCTGGGATTTATTGGTGCTGCAAAACGTGCTCGAAGAGTTACAAAAGCATCATAATAATGGCGACTACAGCAAAGCGGTATCGCAGCGTATTGTTAGTTACTTAATTAAACAAGGCATTCAAGAAAAAGGCGTAGGGCAACGGTTTTTAGTGGGGCAAGTTAACTTTTGTACCCTAATGCCAATGCGCGCCGTGCCATTTAAAGTGGTGTGTATGCTGGGTTTGAATGATGCCGACTACCCGCGTAACGTACAGCCGATTGGTTTTGACTTAGTGCCTTATTCTAAAAAACAAAAAGGTGACCGATCACGTAAATTAGATGATCGTTACTTATTTTTAGAGGCGCTACTCAGTGCCCGCGATAACTTATACATGAGTTACATTGGTCGCTCGTGTTTTGACAACCAGCCGCGCATGCCATCAACCCTTGTGAGCGAGCTGCTAGAATATATTGGGCGTAGCTTTGCATTAAGCGACGACAGCGAAAAAACACTGCCAGAGTGTTTAATTAGCCAACAGCATTTACAGCCCTTTAATAGCCATTATTATTTAGCCAATGAGCAAGCAAACACTGTGCTGAGCAACCACAGCTATAATCCAATTTGGCTGCCAAGTGAGTCAATAACCCCACAAGTCGTGAGCGCGCTTAATGCAACACCGCCTGAGCAGTTAGAGCTCGATGTGTTTATTCGCAGTGTTTGCAACGCCCAAGAGAGTTTTTATCAACAAAGTTTAGGATTGCGATTACCGCAATTTAACGAAGTAGTAAAAGACGAAGAGCCCTTTAGCCTAGACGCATTGCGCCGCTATTTTTACCTTGATGAAATACTCGAAGCCAACATTAACGAGCTGCCACTTAGTACAGAACAAATATTGCAACGCGGCGAACTACCACAAGCCAACGTAGGTAGCTTAATATTTGAGAGCATGCAGCACCGAGTAGACGCATTGGCAGGGCAAGTGAAAGAGCAAATTAAAGGGGGCAAAAGCGACCCTATAGAGGTAGCCCTCGAACTAGAAAACACTAAAATAGAAGGCTGGTTAAACCATATTTATTTGCAAAAACAAGTGTTTTATCGCAGCGCTAGTATAAAAGCGAAAGATTTAATTAAAGGCTTTATTTATCACCTAGTAGCGCAAAGTATGGAGCAACAAGTAGAAACGCTAATACTTGGGCTTGATAAACAAGTTACCTTTGCGCCAATAAGTAAAACCGATGCCGATGCATTGTTACTTGATTGGTTTGAGTTATACAAAGCACTGCGCAACGAACCCGTGGCGTTTTTTCCGGTAAGTGGTTACGAGTACGTAAAAAGCGGCGGCGATATAGCAAAAGCCATGAGTAAATTTAGCCCGCAATACATAGGGCGAGGCGAGGGTGAAAACCCCTATATTCGCTTAACGGTACAATCGCTTAACGATTGCCAAGACGAGTTTATACAGTGGAGCGATAAATTACTCGCCCCGTTATTTGCACACGCTAAGGAGAGTGACCATGCAAGCGCTTAATCCACTTACTATGCCACTAACAGGGCAAAGCTTAATTGAAGCCAGTGCCGGTACGGGTAAAACGTATACAATTACTGGCCTATATTTACGTTACTTATTGGGAATGCAAATAGCCGATGATGCAAACTCGCTATTAAATAAGCCGCTAAGCGTTGAGCAAATACTGGTGGTAACTTTTACCGATGCTGCCACGCAAGAAATTAAAGACCGCGTGCGTAATCGCATTATCACCGCGCGCGATGCACTTCTTGGGCAAGACCCAAAAGATGAGCTTATTGCAGGGGTAATAGCTGCAGTTGATGATAAACACCGCGCCTTTGACTTACTCGATGCGGCGGCTAAATCGATGGACGAAGCGGCTATTTTTACAATTCATGGCTTTTGTCAGCGCATGCTAAAACAACACGCGTTTGAGTCGGGTGTGGCGTTTAACTTAGAATTTATTTTGGATGAGCGCGACATATTGCTCGAAACCATTAAAGATTTTTGGCGCGCCTTTGTATATCCACTCAATAAAGAAAAAACCGATGCTATTTTAGGTGTATTTTCCGCGCCAGAAGCTTTGTTTGGCAAAGTGACGAGTATTTTAAATAAAGCGAATGCGCAAATTACCCCGCAAGTAAACTTAGATGACGTATGGCAAGCGCGTGACGAGTATATAAGCCGAATACCTGCATTTAAAAAAGCGGTGTTAGAGCAAGAGTTTATAGCTGCTATTAAAAGCTCTGGCTTAAGTGGTTCTAAAACGCCAGGGCGCAAAGGCAGCCTTGCAGCACTTGAAGCTTTTTGTTTAGGCGGCGATTTGTTTTTTGAATTTGGTACTAGTAAATACTCGTTTGAGATATGGAGTAGCGAAAACTTAAGCGATATAGGCAATTATAAAAAAAATCAGCCGCTATTTACACATTCATTACTGAGTCAATTTGACGAGCTTGCTGAACTTAATAACACCATAAACCAAGGGTTAGCAATTGCTGTAGTACAGCATGCGGCAAAGTGGGTAAAAGCAGCCGTAATAAAGCGCAAGCAAGAGCAAAGCGTGATCACCCCAGATGATTTACTTAGCAATTTACACAGCGCATTAAATAACGAGCAAGGCAATGTACTGGAGCAAAAAATTGCTCAGTTGTTTCCGGTGGCTATGATAGATGAGTTTCAAGATACCGATCCGATTCAGTATGGTATTTTTAGTAAAATTTACCAGCAAGAGCACACTACACTGGCGATGATTGGCGATCCTAAACAAGCTATTTATGGTTTTAGGGGCGCAGACATTTTTACCTATATTGGTGCCAAGGAAGCGGTGCAAAAACAGCAGCAATTTACGCTAGGCACTAACTTTCGATCTAGCAGCGATGTAGTAAGCAGCGTAAACAGCTTATTTGGTAAGCACGCTAACAGTTTTATTTATAACGATGCCATACCGTTTAATGCAGTAGCAGCTAAAGGTAAAAAAGCTGACGAGTCGTTTTTGATTGACGGACAAGCAGCCACTGCGTTTGAATTTTGTGTATTTAGCGACACCGCCGCAGATGAAAAAAACAAGCCGACAGGCAAAGCCATTGGGCAGCAGCACTTAGCCACCTTTTTTGCCAATAAAATAGTCACTTTACTAACGCAGGCCGAGCAAGGGCGAGCCTGTATTGGTGAACAGCCAGTAAGCGCTGCAGATATTTGTATATTAGTGCGTGACCGTGTTGAGGCGCAAATAATGAAAAAGGCCTTAAGCAACGCTAAAATTGCCAGCGTGTATTTATCGCGCGAGAGTGTGTTTAGCCAAGAGCTTAGCCATCACTTACTTAATTTTTTAACTGCGTTGCATGGCCAGTATGATGAGTCGCTATTACGTGGGGTGTTAGCAGGGCCGTTATTTTGTTTAAGCTATAACGAAATATATGCACTGGCAGATGACGAGGCACAATGGCAAGAGCACTTAAACTTTTTTGCGCAACTTAACCATATTTGGAACAAGCAAGGCGCTATGGCAATGCTTGAGCGCTTAATGAGCCACAATCAACTTAGTGCTAAATGGCAAGGCTTAGGCTACAACGTTGAGCGCTGGCTTACCGACTTTAGGCACCTTGGCGAAATACTACAGCAAAAACAAATTGAGCTTGAGGGCACACTGCGTTTACTGCGCTGGTTTGCACAAAAGGTAAGCCAGCAAGATGGCGAAACAGTGCAAGTACGCCTAGAGAGTGACGCTAATTTAGTTAAAATAGTGACTATGCACGCCTCAAAAGGGCTTGAGTATCCGCTGGTATTTATGCCCTTTGCTAGTGGCTATCGTGAAACAAAAGAAGCGCTGTATCATAATAATGGCACACTAATTTACGATTTAAGTAAAGGGGATGACGCACTGCAAAAAGCAGAGCAAGAGCGCCTTGCCGAAGATTTACGCTTACTGTATGTAGCACTCACTCGCGCGGTACACTTTTGTGCTATTGGTATGTATAACATTGGCCAAGGGCAAAGTAGCCGTTTGGCAATACAAAGCAGTGCGCTGGGGCATGTGTTATTTGCAGGGCTTGAAATTACAAGTAGTCAAATTTGGCGTAACCATTTAGCCGATTTTTGCAGCGAGCATACAGGTATGGATTATCAGCAATTCACCTCAGAGGATTTATTAGCCCAAGGTACTTTAAGCTTTAATAATAGCGCTGATGCTCAGCAAACATTGAGTATAAATAATGTAACAGCCAATATTGAGCGTAATTGGCGAGCAACCAGCTTTAGTGCGCTGAGCTTTAAAAAGCATATCGACCATTTAGCGCCTGGTCGCAGTGATGAAGATCATGAAAAAGATGAATTTGCCGTACAAGAAGGCGAAGCACCTTCTGTATATAGCTTTCCTAAGGGGGCAAAACCGGGGAGTTGTTTACACGAAATTTTTGAGCAAATAGATTTTACTAGCCCAATAGAGCACCCAGTTAATAAAGAGCACAACTTAGCAGAAGTTATTAAACGCAGCCTAGAAAAGTACCATATTAGTGAACACTGGCAAGATATTACTGAGCAGTGGATATTAGACGTTCTTGCTTGCCCACTGAATGACGATAGCAATGCAAATATTAATACCTCAGGTAATGATACCTCAGCTAATAGCTCTTCAGTTAACAGCTCTTCAGTTAACAGTAATGGCCTGAGTTTAAGCCAACTAGCGCCAAGTGATTGCCTAGTAGAAATGGAGTTTAACTTACCGCTTAAAAGTTTAAGTGCGCCGCAGCTTAATGAAATTCTTATAAAACATTTTGGTTTTGAGTACAGTAAGCTCGAATTTAGCCATGTAAAAGGGCTGTTAAAAGGTTTTATCGATTTAATATTTTGCCACCAAGGTAAATATTATATTTTAGATTATAAATCTAATTACTTAGGTAGTAACGCTGCTGATTACGAGCACGATATGCTTGAGCAAGCCATGAGTAGCCACCAGTACCATTTACAGTATTTAATTTACACCGTAGCGCTGCATCGTTTGCTAAAACAGCGTATAGCTGATTACTCAGTTGAAACTCATTTAGGCGGCGTGTATTACACCTTTTTACGCGGCATGCCAGCTGGGCAAGGTGTGTACTTTAAAAAGCTCACCACTGAGCAAGTGACTATTTTAGATGGTTTGTTTAGCCAAGGAGCCATGTTATGAGTGAACCAAATAATCAACCGGGCCTTTTTGATCAAGAGTTTGATCAAGAGTTTGATCAAGAGTTAGATCAGGAACTTGAGCTAAATGAGCAAAACCCTACTTTAAGTACAGCAGTGCCTTTACTTACCTATTTACTTAGCGAAAACCGCATTCGCATTGTGGATGTAAAGTTAGCTGAAATGCTCAGTAAAAGTAACAGCGATAGCGAAAATACGCACAATGAGATGTTTTATCTGGTGCTATTACTGTGTTTATCGCAGCAAAGCCAGCATAGTTGTTTAACCTTAAGCGAGGTTGATTGGAGTAACCCCTTTAATTTACGCCGCAGCGATTTTAGTAAAACACAGGGGAGCGTGCCAGATAAGCTAAGCCCGTTTAGTGAAGGGTTTAATTATGAGCAGGTGCTTAGCTATTTACAAAACCATACAAGCGTTGGAGCCAACAAACCACTGCAACTGTTTAATCAACGCCTTTATTTTGCGCGCCTTGCCGGATACGAGCAAACATTAGCGAGCCGTTTACTAACAATGAGCGAGCGTACACTTAATATAAATAATGAGTTATTAGCTGCGCTACTTAATGAGTATTTTACACCCGATGTAAACATTACCACCGATTGGCAAAAAGTAGCCTGTGCTATTGCAGCCACCAAAGGTTTTAGCGTTATTACTGGCGGCCCAGGTACTGGTAAAACGACCACTGTGACTAAATTACTCGCCATTTTACAGTCGCTTTATAAAACTGCGCCACTGAGTATTAAGCTGGTGGCACCTACAGGTAAAGCTGCAGCGCGTTTAAGCGAATCAATTTTAGGCGCTAAAGATAAGCTCACTAATATACCCGCTGATATTAAAACGTTAATCCCCGAAAGTGCACAAACTATTCACCGATTATTAGGGGTAAAACCCTTTACCAATAAATTTAGGCACAATAAAGCGAATCCACTGCATTTAGATGTGTTGATTATAGATGAAGCCTCAATGGTCGACTTATCGCTGATGGCAAAACTAATTGAGGCATTACCTGCACATGCACGGTTAATACTCTTAGGTGATAAAGATCAGCTGGCCTCGGTAGACACCGGCAGCGTAATGAGCGACTTATGCCAAGGGTTAGTACTGGGGCAAACACCTGGTTATTCACCTGCACGATGTGATGAGCTAAATAACTTATGCTTTAACGGCGAAGCTAAATTAATAGCGCAAAGTAATAGCGCGTTTAAACTTGCCGATTGCATTGCATTTTTACAACACAGCTACCGCTTTGATGCACAAAGTGGTATTGGTCAACTTGCGTTAGCGGTAAATACCAATAACACAGGTGTTTTAAATTACGTTGAGCAAGAAAGTGTTGAGGGGCGTTTTAAGGATGTGATTTTAGATTACGACTTTATAGCTAAACCTATCGAAAAATTGGTTAAAAGCGCTGCAAGTAAATACACACATTACCTTAGTTTAATTGCTCAAGGTGCAAGCGTTGCAGAGGTGCATAAAGCCTTTGCAAGTTATCAGTTACTGGCCGCGGTGCGTGAAGGTGATTACGGAGTTAATAGTTTAAATCAGCGTATTGAGCGCGTTTTACAACAACAAGGACTTATTACCCTAAGCCCGAATCAGCGTCATTATACCGGTATGCCAATAATGGTAAGCCAAAACGATTATCAGCTTAAGTTGTTTAATGGCGACATTGGTATTTTAATGCCCGATGAAAGCGGCCAGCTTAAAGCACTATTTATAGACGAGCAGGGGAATCAACGCGCGTTTTCACCAGCACGCTTACCTGCGCACGACAAAGTATATGTAATGACTATACATAAATCACAAGGATCAGAGTTTAGCTACACCGCCATGGTATTGCCGCCGCTAAAACAAGCCCGCATGGGGATAAATAGGCAGTTAGTGTATACCGGCATAACGCGTGCTAAAAATACCTTTGAGCTGGTGGCAGATAAAAAAGTGTTGTTACTAGCAATGAATAAAAGCGTGTCCAGAGCATCTGGTTTATATGAGCGTTTAGTAAATTAACGATATAAATTTTATCTTATTAATTCTTCAAATTTAGCGATTAAAAAAGGGTTTGCCAATGCAAACCCTTTTTAACTTAGTGCGTTATTTACTTCTAAACTAGGTATATTTTAATAGCTTAATATAAATACTCAGTTTATTGATTGACTGGTGACCATGCAGGCAATGCTTTTTGAAGTGGTTTATGTAATTTAGGAAAGCTTTGTTTTGCAGCATACTGCACTTTACCATCTACAACGGTTAACTCTGCTTGCGTTTTTAATAGTTTGCTCTCAGTCACCGTTAAAATATCTTGGTTTAAAATAGCAAAATCTGCGTACATGCCAGGCTCAATTTGACCTTTTAACATTTCTTCGCCTGAAAAATACGCACTACCTTGGGTGAATACCTGTAATGCAGTTAGCCTGTCTAGGGTATTGGTTTTATCGTACAGGGTATAACCGCCTACGGTTTTACCCGATACCGCCCAATAATAAGTGGCCCATGGGTTAAAGCTAGCAACGCGGGTACCGTCAGTACCAAAGCCTACCGGTATGCCCATAGCGAGCATTTTTTTAATGGGTGGTGTACGTTTAGTTTGCTGTTTACCATAACGCTTGGCAAAATCCTCTCCTGCAAATGCCATACGGCCTTGCACAGCAATAGCACCGCCTAATTTTTTAATCCGCGCTAGATTTTTATCAGACACGGTTTCGGCATGGTCAATAATCCAACGGACTTTGTTGAAGGGTTGTGTTTTATTGATTTCTTCAAATACAGTTAACATGCGCTCAATAGATTGATCGTAGGTAGCGTGTATTCTAAATGGCCAACCTTGTAGTAGGTGTAAACGCACTACTTTTTCAAGTTCATCTTCAGCGTCTGCGGCAAGATCAGGGCGTCCTGATGTGAAGTTTTCATAATCAGAGGCGCTCCAAGCAAGTAACTCGCCACCGCCTTCAATTACATAACCATTGTCCATGTGTGAGTGCAGATCTTGGTTGGCGTTGTAGCTGCTCATCCATTGCGTAAAACTTTGAATTTCTTTGCCAGGTGTTTGTGGAAATAAATAATTAGACACGCGGATAGGTAGTTCACCAGTTACCGCTAAGGCTGTTGATGCTTGATAGTTTTCAGGAAAAGTGTGGCCACCGCCGCCTGCATCAATAACGCTTGTTACGCCTAAGCTTAATAGCTTGTTGTAGTAGTGCTTACTAGAATTTAGTTGCTCTTCGGCGGATAATTGCGGTAGTGCAGCAATCGTTTTATATAAAATCATTGGGTTAGGATCAGCTACTAAGCGCCCAGTTAATTCACCGTTGGCATCTTTTTCATAGTAACTGCCTTTAGGGGGGACGGTATTTTTAGTGATACCTAATACTTGCATTGCTTTTTTATTCAATACACCGCCTGAGTACAAATGCAAAACAAATACTGGAGTATCAGGTGCCGCTTCGGTTAATTCAGCTGAGGTTGGTAAGCGCTTTTCTTTAAATTGGTATGGGCTCCAGCCACCAACAACACGCACCCATTGACCTTTAGGAGTTACTTTTGCATTTTTCTTTATCATCTCCAGGCCAGTGGCTAAAGAGTCAATACCTTCCCAGCGGGTTTCGAGGTTATAAAAGCGTCCGCCACGCACTACATGCAAATGTGAGTCGTTAAGACCAGGGATCACTCGGCGACCTTGCGCGTCAATAACAATAGTATCGGCGGTTTTTTCTTTTAATAGCTGTTCTTTATCATTAGTTAGTTGCTCAAAACGGCCATCTGTAACCGAAAAAGCACTGAATTTTTGACCGTCATAAGTATCAATCTTACTATTGTAAACAATCATATCGGCGGCAAGTGCATTGAAAGCGATAGTCGAGCTAATAGCAACAGAGAGTAAACTTTTAATTAGTTTCATAGCGTATTCCTTACATTAAATTATTGATGTGAGCTGGCGTTACGCCCAGCTTGCGATGAAAAATACAGTGCTAAATCTTTAATATCTTGATCCGATAGGGCACTGGCATTGGCGCGCATAATAAAAGCCATTCCGCCTTTACGCTCGCCGCCACGATACGCTTTTAAAGCATATTCGAGATATTCAGCATTTTGTCCTGCTAAGTTAGGATTAGTAGTAATTGGCGCAATACCAAATTCGCCATGGCAACCTAAACATTGTTGGGATAATTGCTTTGCTCTTGCTAGGCTTTGTGCTTGTTCAGAGGTGCTTACTTCCTCATTGGCATAAAGTGAGGCTGAGAGTAGTAAAGCTAATAATGGAATGATTTTCATGCTGCTCTCCAATGAAAAGGCCACATAAGTGGCCTTTAATTATTGATAAAACTAGTGACCTTCTTTTGCATTAAACATGTCTGTTGCATAAATAAGGCCTAAACCATAGCCACCTGCATGCTCTTTAGCAATATCAGTTACGTCAGCATAAGTGCCAGTACGCGCCCAGTCACGTTGTAGTTCTAGCATGTACTGTAACCATGTGATTGGTTTTGCACCCGCTTGAACCATACGTAATACTGCCATGTCGTGTGCTTCTTTACTTACACCACCCGATGCATCTGTTACAAAAAATACTTCATAACCTTCATCAATCGCAGATAACACTGGGCCTACACCACATACTTCGGTCCATAGTGCTGAGATAACAATTTTGTTTTTCTTAAACGATTTTATTTTGTCAGTTACGCGCTTATCTTCCCATGTGTTCATTGTTGTACGATCAATCGGTGATTGTTTAGGGAATACCGCTTGTAATTCAGGAAAAATTGGACCACTGAAAGACTTAGCTGCAACGGTTGTTAAAATAGTAGGCACTTTAAATGCTTTAGCAGCTTTAGCTAAGCCAGTTACATTATTGCGCACGCTTTCAACCGTGTGCGAGCGAGTAGCAAAAGCCATTTGTGGTTGGTGGTCAATTAAAATTAACGAGTGGTTGTCTGGTGTTAACATGCTTTTTGATGGCTCACCAGCAAAAGCAGAACTGCACGTTGCAGCAACTAAGCTTAGGCCTACTGCTAGCGTCTTTAATGTTTTATTAATTTTTAACATAAGTTCTTCCTATTTATTGGTTGATTACAGAGTGTCAGTTTGTTTTGACCTTTATATAATAGGTTCACTTTTAACTGTTGTACATTTGTAAAAACCGTGTTTTTTGTTCTTTAAAATAGAATGGTTGTGACGAGGTTGTTGCAATTAAGCTAGATCTAAGGGGGGAATGAATACGTAATTTACACTTTATATGCATTGCTAGCAGGGCATCAGAGAGTAAAGCGCGACTCTTTCTGTTTAAAAGTAAACAGTGTGTTTTAGCAAAAAAAGGAGCAGGGGATTGATGTTACATTGTAATTATAAGGTAATGTAACCAAAATAAAGTGGTTTTTAAGCAATAGAATTAGCTCAAAAACTAGAAGTGGTAGGGTTTGTATTGGCATACAAACCCTATGTAACACTAGCTTAAGTTAATCGTAACAACTTCTGCGCTGGCATCTTCATCTTGTAAACTATTAATTGGCACTTTAGGAATGTCTGGTTTATCTAGGGCAATATCGCCACCATCAATTACTTCGCCAGTTTGCAAATTAGTAAAATCAAATAACTGGTTATCTGCTAAGTGTGAAGGTACAACGTTTTGCATGGCGGTAAAAATACTTTCTATACGCCCTGGGTGCTCTGCGTCCCACTTAGCTAACATAGCTTTTGTGTGTTTACGCTGTAGGTTTTCTTGCGAGCCACATAAGTTACACGGAATAATAGGGTAGCCCTGTACAAACGCATATTGGCTAATATCGCTTTCTTTACAGTATGCAAGTGGGCGAATAACCATATGTTCACCGTTATCGCTCATTAGCTTAGCTGGCATACTTTTAAGTTTGCCGCCGTAAAACATATTTAAAAATAGGGTTTCTATCATGTCATCGCGATGATGGCCAAGCGCAATTTTAGTTGCACCTAACTCTTTAGCAGTACGGTATAAAATACCCCGGCGCAGGCGCGAACAAAGTGAACAAGTCGTTTTACCTTCAGGAATAATATCGGTCACTATGCTGTAGGTGTCTTCTTCTACAATTTTGTATTCAACATTTAGTTTATCTAGATACTGGGGTAAAACGTGCTCAGGAAAGCCAGGTTGCTTTTGATCTAAGTTAACAACAAATAGCTCAAACTTAATCGGTGCTACACGTTTTAAGTGTTGCAGCATGTCGAGCATAGTGTAGCTATCTTTGCCACCAGATAAGCACACCATAATGCGGTCGCCTTCTTCAATCATGTTAAAGTCCATGACGGCTTGACCTGTTTGGCGGCGTAAACGCTTTTGAAGCTTGGTTAAGTTAAATTGAGCTTTAGCTTGATCTGAATGAGACAATTACGCCCCCTTATTAAACAATACGGCAAAGTTATTTGCTAAAAATAAAGGGGCGCATTATATACTTAAAATGCCCGGTAACAAAATTTAATCTTTTGCGAGTGGGCTTATATAACCATCGGGTTTGAGTGCCAATACATCGCAATCTAGGCTATCAATTACATGCTCTGCAGTATTGCCTACTAAGGCCGCGCTTAAACCAGTACGCCCTACAGTGCCAATAACCACCAACTCGCTGTTTAAACGTTTTGCTACATCGGGAATAACGTCTTCAGGCAAACCCTCTTCAATAAAGCACTGCTCAGGGGGTAAATTAAACTCATCAGCCAGTGCATTAGTAGATTGATGATGATGTTTTTTAACCGACTCGTTATAAATGCCAGGGTTAAACTCAGGTATTTCTATGGCAATATTAATTGGTGTCGCAGGGTAGGCGTTCACCAAGTTTAGTTGGGCGTTGGCCAGTTCAGCTAAAAATTGTGCGTCTTTAATAATACGTTTATTAAGGGCTAAGTGTTGCTCGTTTTCGCTCACTGCATTAACAGCCGCTAAAATGTTGCCATTTGCAGGCCATGCCATTTGTTTTACAAATAAAACCGGAGATGGACATTTTCGTACTAAATGCCAGTCGGTTGGGGTGAAAATAACGGCTTTAAGTGTACTGTGCTGATGAGTGCCTTTAATAACAAGGTCAAATTTTTGCTCAATAACGGTATTAATAATGGCTTCGTAAGGGCGATTGTGCCAAACAACTTGTGTATCAATATTAACATTTTGATAAGGCGATACTAAATCTTTTAACCAAAGCTCGCGGTCGTTTAACACGGCTTTACGCATAGCTTCGCGCTCTTCGCCAGAGAGCATAGTAGTCATTTCATAAGAAAAGTCGTAAACCGTCATAAAGGCGGTAATTCTCGCACCAGATTTTTTAGCTAAGTCAATTGAACGAGCTAAACCGTGCTGGTCGTCTTTGGTGGGGTCAATAACCGCAAGAATGCGTTTAATCGTGTTCATGTGCAACTCCATTCACTTTACGGGTGTACTTTGAGTGTAACGTAAATAGAGCACAGTGAAAGGGATAGCACAAATATTATTGTTCTAAATCAAACTATTTAATCTAAGGAATTAGTTTAAATAGTTTAAATATTACAATGTAAGTACGCTAATTAGCGAGCTTTTACTATTGCCGCTGCTTTGGCTAGTGCATCGTTATCTAAAATAGTAATAAATTTGCCTTCAACTTTTATTAAATCAGCTTTTTGAAAGCGACTCAATAAACGACTAATCGTTTCAACGGTTAAACCCAGGTAATTGCCTATTTCGCCGCGGGTCATGGTAAAGCGAAATTCTTTACGAGAAAAACCACGTTCACCAAAGCGTTCCGATAAGTTAAAAATAAAGCTGGCTAAGCGCTGCTCGGCAGATTTTTTGTTAAGCAGTAACAGCATTTCTTGATCATAGGTAATTTCGCTACTCATTAAGCGCATTATTTGTTGGCGTAACTTCGGGAGTCTGCCTGCTAACTCGTCAAGGGTATCAAACGGAATTTCGCATACCATAGATGTTTCTAACGCTTGTGAAAAGCTTTGATGCATCATTTTACTTATTGCATCAAAACCAACTAAGTCACCGGCTAAATGAAAACCTGTAATTTGCTCATCGCCTTGCTCAGATAAAGTATAAGATTTAAACGAACCCGAACGCACAGCATAAATAGCGTTTAATGGCGCGCCCGACTCAAACAAAAAGTCGCCTTTGTGTAATGGTTTTTTGCGCTCGATTATTTCGTCAAGCTTATCCATTTCTTGACCATTAAGAGAGAAGGGTAAACATAACTGGCTGATACTGCAGTTATTACAGCTAATAGCACAATTACTTTTAGCACGACCTTGAGAAAAATCCATAAATTCAATCCGTTAAAATTCAAGCCACAATATGATCAATGTTAATGCACAAGCTTATCTGTTGCAATGATCAGTAAATAAATACCATACCAAATTATTACGCTGCCTAATATTATTCGCGTCCAAGGGTGATTAAATAGGGTGCTCAGTTTTTTTGCACTAACGCCTATTGTGATCATCGCGGGAAAGGTGCCTAGTGCAAAACACAGCATTACTAATGCACCATCAAGCGCATTTGCGCTGGTCATGGCCCAAGTAAGTGCTGAATAAACTAAACCACAGGGTAACCAGCCCCATAAAGCGCCGTATCCAAGTGCTTTAAATGGCGAGTTAATCGGCATTAAATATTTATTAAATTTAACTAGGTGTTGCCAAACTAAGGTTTTACCTACTTTTTCGAGCCATTGTAAGGTAGCTGCTAAGCGCATTATATATACCCCTACCAACAACATAAAAATGCCTGCTATAAAAGACAGTGATAATGCAAAAACAGAGTTTTGTGTGGCAAATTTACTGCTAATGCCTGCCACTAATGCGCCTGCAAGCATGTAACTCAGCGCTCGGCCTATATTATAAGCAAAAGAGTAAATGAGGGTTTGGCGTTTATTACTGGCTAATTGCAATGAGCTGGCTATGCCACCACACATTGCAATGCAATGGCCGCTGCCAATTAGGCCCATAAAAAAAGCACTGACAAAAATAGGGTCAATCATTACTTTTGTTATGCTGCTCTTTGTCATCTTCAAACAAGATACTATGGCCTTGTTTATTTAAATCAGAAAATTGCTCGCCTTTTACTGCCCAAAAAAATACTCCTATAGCTATTAGTACAAATAAAATAGCGATAGGAACTAAAATGTAAATTATGCTCATAACTTTAACAGCCTTAATGAGTTGCATATCACAATAATTGAGCTGGTCGACATACCAATAACAGCCATCCAAGGCGCTACCAGCCCCATTGCAGCTAACGGTAATATTGAGCCATTATACAATAAAGACAAAGTTAAGTTTTGTTTAATAATACGCCTAGTTTTTTTGGCAACTATTAATAGGTGCTCGATTGAGGCTAAATCGCTATTGAGCAAAACCACATCGGCGCTATTTTTTGAAATATCGGCCCCAGTTTCCATGGCGATTGATAAGTGCGCGCTGGCAAATACAGGGCTGTCGTTTACCCCATCACCTACCATGGCAACCACTTCACCTTGTGTTGACCATTGCTCAACCGCTGTTTGTTTGTCTTTAGGGCTACAGCCCGATTGCACGCTGTGTAATTTAAGTTTTTTAGCTATACGTTGCCCCGCATCAGACGCATCGCCAGTAAGCATATGACACGTTAACTTATGTGTGTGTAGAGCGTTAATTAACGTACTCGCATCATCTTTTATTTTATCGACAAAGTAAAAACGGGCAATAGGTTGCTGATTAATATACAAAGTTGCTTGCGCGTTAGTTTTTTTACTATTAAACCAGCCACTTTTACCAATAGCATAATGGGTGTCGTTATGCTGTGCACTGATCCCTTTGCCCGGATGTAATTGAATGTCGTTAAGTTTATGCCCTGGTACTTTATATTGGCTAAACGCACGGGCAATTGGGTGCTCTGAATAGCTCTCTAGTTGGGCTGCAATCTCAAGCACTTGGTTTTTAGTGTACTCTTCACTGAGTATATCGACCGCATCTAAGCTAAAGCGTCCTTGGGTTAGCGTGCCGGTTTTATCAAATGCGAATAAAGTGATTTTAGATAAAGTTTCGAGCACATGCGCTTGTTTTATTAAAATACCTTTACGAGTAAGGTTGGCTACCGAACAGGTTAATGCGGTTGGAATAGCTAAGCTTAGCGCGCAAGGACAAGTAGCCACGAGTACAGAAATAGTGATCCAAAATGCTTGCTCAGGGGCAATTTGATACCAGCCAAATGCCGTTATCGATGCAAATATAAGTAACACGGCTACAAACCATTGGGCAACTTTATCTGTAATTTCTACTAGTTTAGGGCGTTTGCTAAGTGCATTGTGTTGTAGGCGAATTATTTGATTTAGCAGCGTGCTTTGACCTATTTTATTGATTTTTATTTCAATAATACCGTCATGATTGACTGTGCCGGCGTAAACACTGTGATTAATAAACTTATTAACCGGCAGGTGCTCTCCGGTCATCATTGATTCATCAACGCTGGTTTTACCTTTAATTAAAATTCCATCGGCAGGAATGGTTTCGCCGGCTTTAATTAGAATAATATCGTTTAATTTAAGCTTTTTAGCGGCAATAATATGTTCTTGCCCATTTGCATCGAGAGTACGGGCGGTTAGTGGCAATAACTTTTGTAAGTTAGCTGTAAATTCACTGGCTTTTAATCGTGCTCTAAATTCTAGATATTTACCTAATAATAATAAAAAGGTGAACATACATACCGATTCAAAGTACACCTCGCCAACATTCATAATTGTGGCGTAAGAACTTGCGCCGTAAGCACCAAAAATAGCCAGCGAGACGGGTAAGTCCATATTAAGCTGTTTTGCTTTTAAACCATTAATGGCATTACTTAAAAAGGGCAGTGCGCTATATAAAATAACCGGAGAAGCTAAAACGAGGCTGATCCACCTAAAGTATTCCTCAAAATTACTGTCCATACCGGAGAACATGCCAAAGTACATAGCAAAGGCAAACATCATCACTTGCATGGTCATTAAACCGGCTACACCTAAGCGGCGAATATAGGCTTTTGCGGTTTGCTGTTTTTGCTGTGCTTCTAAGTCGGACTGAAACGGATAGGCTTTATAGCCAATTTTAGCAAGGCTAGTAATAATTTCGCTCAATGGGGTGGCGGTTTTATCCCATTGCACCATAGCGCGGTTAGTTGAGGTATTAACATCAACACGCTTTACTGTTTTTAAACTGAGTAATTGCTTTTCTATAAGCCATGCACAAGCTGCGCAGGTTATACCTTCTACGCTGAGCAATACTTCTGAGAAGTTGTCATTGGTCGTTATAAATTCGTCTTGAATATCTTCATTGTCGTAGCTTTTAATAAAGGCGAGTTGCTCTGGTACTAACTGCTCTACTTTACCAGCTTGAACGGTACGATATTTATAATAGTCGGTCATACCTTGATCAATAATGTTTTGCGCAACGGCTTGGCAGCCAATGCAACACATTGGCTGAGATTTATTATCAATTACTACGTGTGCGCTAAACCCGTTAGGTACACTTTCAAGGCAATGAAAGCAATTTATAGACATACTAAATACTACTTATAATTAGGCGTAACTAAAACAGCAAGGGTGGTTGGTAAGGTAATGTTTTCTTTTAGCTTCCAGCTACCATCAATAGGCTCAATAAATACCGAATAAGCACCGTCGGTAAACCCGTCAAGTAATGCGGTAAATTCTTGATTAGCATTAGGCGTTAGCGTGGCTTCAAAGTCATGCGCTTTAATTGTACGATGATAAAACGACAGTTTTAATGCATGTATGTTGCTCGTATCGCCTTTGGTAAATTTAAAACCAACGCGCTCACTGGTAACATTCAGCTCGCCATGTAAGTATAAAGCTTTTGCCTTATCAAACTTAGTAAGCTCTAAGTTAATTGCTTTGCCTTTTTTATAGTAGTCATCTACCACCATATCAGGGCCATTGCCTATGGCGGTAAAGAATAAGCTAATGCAGCCAATAATTGCAGCAGAGGGAAAAAAGATTAAAAACCAAGGCCAAAAATTTTTATACCACGGAGTAGGTTGCATAGTTACTCTAAAATAAAATGAAGATGCGGCTATACTATAATAAATATTTGTAAAAGACTAAAAAAAAGCCTCCGAGTGGAGGCTTTTTTGATCTGGATTAATCTATTGAATTTAAAAGATTAAATATTCGTTAACGGTGTAACTATTTAGCTTGAGATAAGCTGTAAACGTAAGCCGTTAGTAGGTGTATTTTATCTTCACCTAAAATATCTTTCCACGCTGGCATTACACCGGCACGACCATGGTTAAGTGTTTCTTCAACAGCACGTTGAGAACCACCATATAACCAAACGTTGTCGGTTAGGTTAGGTGCACCAAAGGGTAAGTTGTGTGCAACAGAGCCTTTACCGTCAGCACCATGACATGCAGCACACATAGCCCACTTAGCTTCGCCGGCAGCAGCGTCTTTTTGGTTTACAGTACGACCTGAAAGGCTAAGTACATGAGCGGTCATTTCTTTAACGCCTTGCTCACCTAATGCAGCACCCCAAGGTGGCATTGCTGCTATACGCCCGTAAAGTAATGTTTCTTTAATTTTATCGGGTGTGCCGCCATATAACCAATCATTATCAGTTAGGTTAGGAAAGCCAGTACCACCACGCGCGTCAGAACCATGACACTGAGAACAGTTTTGTGCAAAAAGACGTTGGCCAATTTCAATTGCTAGCTGACCTTGTGTCTCGGCATGTTTTTCACCATTTTCAAGTGCAACTTGCTGTGCTGCGTCACCTTCAAATTTAGACTCAACCAATTTTACTACAGGTATTTGTGCCAGTTCATTAAAAATAGGACCAAAACGTGCATCTGCAACGCGGTACTC
Organism: Pseudoalteromonas sp. K222D; assembly: GCF_017653575.1. Lineage (NCBI taxonomy): Bacteria > Pseudomonadati > Pseudomonadota > Gammaproteobacteria > Alteromonadales > Pseudoalteromonadaceae > Pseudoalteromonas > Pseudoalteromonas sp. K222D. The sequence continues at coordinate 291,794 of NZ_JAGGDL010000001.1, read as the reverse complement.
AGCGTCCAGTTTTACAAAGCGACCTTCTTCTTTAGCAAGTTCTACTGCTTCTTTAGACTCAGCCAAAGAAGTAATACCTTGGTTAGAACTAGTCCACTTACCTAACCCTTCCCAGTTACCTAAACCTGGGTAAGCTGCTAAGTAATAAACAGACCAAATAAATGTTGCAAAGAACATGTAAGTCCACCACTTAGGTAGTGGATTATTTAGCTCTTCAATTCCATCATATACATGTCCGCAGCTTTCACCTTCAGGTACACCAGCGTAGTTTTTTAAATTCCACACGAGTAAACCAAACAAAATGAACAAACATGATAGGGTTAATACAATAACCCAAATACTCCAAAAGCTAGTCATTTCTCAGACCCCTTTTCCTCGTTAGAGAGCGTATTGTTGTGTTTTTTTTCATCTTCGAAAATAACATTAGCAGCGTCTTTAAAACGTGTTTTACTACGTTTGCTGTATGCCCAAGCAACAATCACAATAAATAGTACTAAAATTACCAGAGTTAAAATGCCTCTGTATGTCCCATAATCCATAATTAGTTACTTCAAGTGGGTGCCAAGCTGTTGCAAATAAGCGATAAGGGCTTGCATTTCTGTTGCACCTTTACCGTCATTCATTGCATCAACTTTGGCAACATCAGCGATTAATTCTTCATCACTACCGTAACCTAAACCATCGTAACGGTCGGTACGGCTATCGATTCCAAATGTGTCACGGAAAATTTTAAGTTTATTCAAAGTCAAGCTTGTATCAAGCGTATTCTCTGCTAACCAAGGAAAGCCTGGCATGTTCGACTCAGGAACCACAGCACGTGGGTCAACTAAGTGAGCATAATGCCAGTCATCCGAATAACGTTTGCCTACACGAGCTAAGTCAGGACCAGTACGTTTAGAACCCCAAAGGAAAGGGTGATCCCAAACAGATTCACCAGCAACCGAATAGTGGCCATAACGCTCAACTTCGTCACGAAAAGGGCGGATCATTTGTGAGTGACAGTTAGAACAACCCTCACGTACATATAGATCTCGGCCTTCCATTTCAAGTGCCGTTAACGGACGTAGTCCGTCAACTGGTTTAGTTGTATCGTCTTGAAACATTAGCGGAGTAATTTCAACTAATGCACCAAAGCTAATTGCGAAAACGGTCAAGATAGCCATAAGGCCAATGTTTTTTTCGACTATTTCGTGTTTGTTTTGTGAATTTTTATTGCTCATTATCTCACTCCGTTATGCTAATTGTGCTTGTTCGTCTAATTGCAGCGAATCATTCTTCGCTGCCACTGTACGATAAACGTTATAAGCCATAACTAGCATACCTACTACGATGAACACACCACCAATAAAGCGTATAACATAGAAAGGATGAGACGCCTCTAAAGACTGTACAAAGCTATACATTAATGTGCCATCAGAGTTAACTGCACGCCACATTAGACCTTGCATTACACCTGAGATCCACATTGCTACTATGTATAAAACAACACCAACAGTGTGTAACCAAAAATGTGTGTTAATTAATTTAACGCTGTACATACGACCTTGCGAGAATAGCGCAGGGATTAAGTGGTAAATAGCGCCGATAGATATCATTGCAACCCAACCTAATGCACCTGAGTGAACGTGTCCTACAGTCCAGTCGGTGTAATGAGAAAGCGCGTTTACAGATTTAATTGCCATCATTGGACCTTCAAACGTAGACATACCGTAAAAAGATAATGAAACAACTAAGAAACGTAAAACAGGGTCAGTACGAAGCTTATGCCATGCACCAGACAACGTCATAATACCGTTAATCATGCCACCCCAAGATGGAACGAATAGGATAATAGACATAACCATACCTAAACTTTGCGTCCAATCAGGAAGCGCAGTGTAGTGAAGGTGATGAGGGCCTGCCCAAATATAAAGCGAAATAAGCGCCCAAAAGTGAACCACTGATAAGCGGTAAGAGTAAACCGGACGGCCTGCTTGTTTTGGTACAAAGTAATACATCATACCTAAAAAGCCAGCTGTTAATAAAAAGCCAACGGCATTGTGTCCGTACCACCACTGTACCATTGCATCAACTGCACCAGCATAAATGGAATACGATTTAGTTAACGACACAGGTACAGCCATACTGTTTACAATATGAAGTACAGCAACCGTAATGATAAAGCCAGCATAGAACCAGTTAGCTACATATATATGAGACACTTTACGCTTTGCGATTGTGCCCATAAATACTACGGCATAAGTTACCCATACAACGGCTATTAAAATATCAATTGGCCACTCAAGTTCTGCATATTCTTTAGAACTTGTAATACCCAAAGGTAGTGTAATAACAGCAAGCACAATAACAAGCTGCCAACCCCAAAAGGTAAAAGCTGCTAATTTATCTGAAAGAAGGCGCGTTTGACAGGTACGTTGAACGACGTAATAAGACGTCGCAAAAAGTGCACTTGTACCAAATGCGAAAATAACTGCGTTCGTGTGTAACGGACGAAGTCGAGAGTATGTTAACCATGGTGTATCAAAGTTAAGTGCTGGCCAAGCTAGTTGGGCAGCAATCAGAACCCCAATACTCATGCCAACGATGCCCCAAATCACTGTCATAATAGCGAATTGGCGTACAACTTTATAGTTGTACTCAGTGTGTGATGCTACTGTCTGGCTCATTTTCTGGCTTCCGCTGCAATAAATGCGTTTAGAAATGAATTACCCACCTAAAAAAAGTGGGGCCTACTATTACTTCACAAGCTTGCCATCTAAAACATTAAAAATGCGATTATTTTAGAAAACAGACTCGAGAAACCCTTATTTTTTTGCGGTTGAAATGATAAAATTTTTGGCTTAAAAAAGATAGGTCAATTACATAATATTATGACATCAATCAAACTTTACTAGCTTGCTGTTTACTTTTTGAGGTGAATTGTACGTTATTTGTAATAAAAGTGTGATTTGACCTTGTGACTATTAAATTAGTGCCAGCCATTATTTTTTGGATTGTGAGTACCTGCCACATGTATATATATAGAGTATGTTTGTTTTTTTTACTAATTTTTTTAGTTGCGTGTGATTATTCAAAAACCAGCGATACACAACAATTAAAAAACCTTGCTTGCGAAGCCGGTTTAGCCTGTACTTTTCCAAATGGCGTTAAAGTGTGGCTTAGCGATGGTGATTTATCCCCTGAAACACCATTCTCCATATTTGCCGAGTTACCTAAAGGGCATGTTATTACGAATGCAAAACTTGAAGGCGTAACTATGTATATGGGGTATATTCCTCAGCAATTTAAGCGCCATGGCAACACTTGGCAAAGTGAAACTATGGTAGGTATTTGCGCTGAAAAAAATATGCTGTGGAAATTAATCCTTAACGTAACCGATGAGGTAACACAGCAAAGCAACTCGGTATATTATTATTTTTACGTTACTTACTAAACATGCCATTGCTTATATTGCTTATTAAGTAGCTCGCTTAATTTGCAGCAGGGAGATAAGCATTCTGGTTGAGATCAGTTTAGTTGTGCTTACTCTCTTTAAGTTAAGCGTTACTTTTTATTTCTTGGCGCAGAAAAGCTAAATCCGCAGAGGGTTAGCTTTAGCGCAAGAAGATTAAGCCTACAATAAGAGTACTTCGTACACTCACATCATTTTAGCTAGCACTTAGCACTCCTGCCTTTTGTAATTTTTACTTTCTCTTTTTAATTTCGAAAAATGCATCAATGGTATTTGGTTAATTAAGTGTACTACTAGGTTTGAGGCAATCATTGCTTCATTAAATTGGTGAATAGTTTACTTGTTTAATCTTGGCTGAATAAAAAATCTCTCCTTTAAAAGCTACATATGCGTTAAATCAGACTAATTAATTACTCAAAGCGCATAAATATAGTTATCAATTAACATCTAGTTTTACGGTTTTAATAACCTACTGTGATTAACTTGTTAAATTACCGGTTAAAGGTACATTGTTGAGTTAATTACATTTAATTACAAAGTCCATTAGTTTGATTTCACCTGTGCTTTTAATGTAGCGCAATGCATTTAGTGTATTGATTTTGAAGTGTATTTATTAATTAACAAGGAAACATAGTGTAACGTTTGTACCTTTTTTGGGTGTTGTGTTTTTTAGTTGGTTTTTAATTGGCCTTTCGTTAAGTTTTTGTTCAGTTAATCACGCCTAAGTTGCTGTTTTCTGACTCACAATTCTTATAAAAGTGAGCATTACCATTTAGGTAAATTTTCAACAAGTAGGGTTCATCCATGAAAAAATCAACTCTTGGCTTAGCGGTTATCGCTGCTATTCCAATGTTCTCAAGTGTGCAAGTTTTAGCGGCTGACGAAGCGGCAAAGTCAATTGAAAAAATTCAAGTAACAGGCTCTCGTATTAACCGTACAGATATGGAAACGGCTAGCCCTATTACAGTTATAGGCGATGACTTTATTGCAAAAAGTGGTTACACATCAGTTGCAGACGTGCTTTCTAATCAACCATCAGCGGCAGGGATGAGCTTAGGTGGTTCGAGTAATAATGGTTCAGGTGGTACTGCTACTGTAAACCTACGTGGTATGGGCTCTCAGCGTACTCTAGTATTATTAAATGGTCGTCGTATGGTTTCATCTGGAACCGGTGCAGATTCTTCTGTTGATTTAAATACGATTCCAGTTGCAATGATTAAGTCTATTGAAATTTTAAAAGATGGTGCTTCTGCAGTATACGGTTCAGATGCTATCGCTGGTGTTGTTAATATAATAACCAAGAAAGACTTTGAAGGTTCAGAAGTTAATGTAGAAGGTAGCCGCACTACAAAAGGTGATGGCAATAACTACGGTGTAAGTTTATTACACGGAATGCAAATTGCTGAAGGTAATTTAGTTGTAGGTGCGCAGTATTCAAGCCGCGGCGAAATAATCCAATCAGACAGAAGCTTTGTAGAGCCAGGTCAATCATCATTTATTCCAGAGGGAACACTTGGTGGTAAAATGCCAGATGGAAATGGTGGTTTTATAGACCGTAATAAAGGCTATGATTATACGACTTCTAGCTATGCACAAACACCAAACGACTTGTACAGTATTTTTACTAGCTTTGATAAAGAGTTAGACTCAGATACAACATTTAATGTTGATTTGATGTATACGCGTCGTGATTCGACTCAACAGCTTGCACCACAACCAGCAAATATTGATTTAAAAACAGCTAATTTAGATGCTGCTTATACAAGTGCTTTTGTAGATGGTAAGGGTGCTCTTGCAGATACCTTAGAGTATCGTCGCAGAATGGTTGATGCAGGTCCTCGTATTTATGAGCAAAAAACCGATACCTACAGAGCGTCTGTTGCATTAGCGGGTACGTTAGATAACGACGCTAGCTGGGATGTAAGTGCTACTTATGGCCGTAATGATTCTAAAGATAAAGTTCAAAACTCTATCCATGCAAGCAATGTTGAGCAAAGCATTTATGCTAATCAAGCGCTTTGGTTTGCTGGCGATGCATTAAATCGCGATATGTTAGTGTCAGATGGTGCAATTTACACTGAGTCAAATGAAGGTGGTAACGAGCAGTTTATTCTAGCTGCAGGTTACAGTGCACTAACAGATAACGATATTGGTTATGCAATTGGTGTTGAAAACAGATTTGAAAGTGGTTATTACACTCCAGATATGATCACTCAACGCGGTGAAAGTACAGCGGCACAACAAGATCCAACTGAAGGTGATTACTCAGTACAGTCTGTGTATTTTGAAGCGTCTATGCCAGTGCTTGAGTCAGTAACAATTGAAGGTGCTGCACGTTACGATAACTACTCAACGTTTGGTGGTGCAACAACGTGGAAGCTTGGTGCAACTTGGAACGTAACAGATGAGTTTATGGTTCGCTCTGTATTAGCGACTGGTTTTAGAGCACCTAATGTTGCTGAGCTTTTTGGTGGTAACTCAGGCTCTTTCGATTACCTAGAAGATCCATGGGGTAATGAGCAAGACCCTCAAATCGAAGTAAATTACACCAGTGACAAAAACCTTAAAGCAGAAGAAAGTAAGTCATTTACTTTTGGTATGGTATGGGAACTTACTGATGGCTTATCAAGCACCATGGATTACTGGAAGTTTGATATAACTGATGCAATTACGCGTCTAGACGTTCAGAACGAAATGAGAAATTGTTTTGCTGGTACGCTTGAGTCATGTTCATCAATCAATATTACATCAACAGGTGATTTATCAAATATGAGTTCAGCATTAACAAATGTTGGCTCGCAAAAAACATCTGGTGTTGATTGGAATATCTCATACAAAGCAGATAACTATGCTATCAACCTTGATACAACATACTTAATCGAATTTGAACAAGATGATATTGATTACACAGGCACTATCGATGGCAATATCGGTGGCTATGCTAAAATCAAATCAAATCTATCTGTAAATTACGATGTAAGCGAAGCTTTAAGCTTTCTTTATAATGCAAGATTCGTTAAAGGAATGGATGGCGAGTATTACGGTGACTTCTTTAGCACTGACAATACTGTTTATCATGATATTTCTATGAGCTACAGCGTAAGTGATGATTTACGCATTACTGGTGGTATGAATAATATCTTTGATAAAGAGCCTGAGTCTGTATTAGGTGGTAATGATATGGGAACAGTTCCTGAGATATACGATGTAATTGGTTCGCGTATTTTTGCGAGTGTTAATTTTAAATTTTAATTAGCAGAATAAATATTTTAAGGCCTAGTTTTTACTAGGCCTTTTTTATTGAACAAAATACTTCAGGCAAGTACACTAAGGAGCTATATTACAAGGAGATTTAATTGTTAAAGCAAGATGAAAATTTATCTTTTATTATTGAACCGCAGCTGGGCCAACGCTCAGAGCAACGCCTTGATTTATACTTTTCTATTCCCAACGAAATGGGCGTGAATGCACAAACCCTTAGTGAAGAATCCTATTTTAATAATCAATTTAAATCTTATTTAGCTTATAACGCCAATAATATTCACTTACCGCTAGTGCGAAGCCGTTTTGTAAGTAAAAACAAAGGTGAGCAGCGAGATTACCGACAAAACCTCAATTTGTATTGTTATCAGGTGCGCTTGGCTATTGATGCAGATATTAAAGAAACCCTCAAAATAGAAGACCCTGATGAATTTTATCAACGGGCGGGTGAGCTGTGCGAGCAAAGCCAAAGCTTATTAAGAAAACTAAGACGTTATACCCCTGAAGATGAAAAGCTAATTTCATTTTACACCAATGCCGATAACTACCTTAGTTGGCAAATAGAGCAGTCGTTTTTAAAACTGCTCGATGAAGGACCACGCAGTAGTGACTATGCAAAAGAGCGCAACGACTTAGTTAACTTTTGTAAGTCAGAAAGCAGCTATCGCGAAGAGCAACAATATAATTCAGAATCAACCCTTAAAGATGCAAACCGCATTACTAATAAAATGCGGTTATTGCAGCGTTTAATTGAACATGGTGTAATTTTAAACCGCCAAACTCGCTACCTTAATAGTTATTTAAAACGTTTAGTTAAGGGCTCGGTAACCGCTGTAATTATGGCGTTAGTGATGATAGTTATACTCAACGCACGCGCTACTTTTACAGAAGTTACTGCAACATTAATCTTAATATTGGGGCTTATTTATGGCCTTCGCGAAATATTTAAAGAAGATATAACCCGAATTATTTGGCGCTCTATTGTACGTGGGCGGCCTAAGTGGCGGTTTGTTTTTAAAAATAGCGTGACCAAAGACAAAGTTGCGAGCCAGCTTATTTGGTTGGAATATACGCGCTTTAAAAATATTCCAAAAGAAGTCCGTGCTATTTTCTCCAAACGCCGGCAACAAAATAAGCTCGCTGCACAGTGGTTACACTTTGCAAGCGAAACACGTGTAAATGCCCGAGAGTTTTTACCAGGTTACGATAGTTTGCATCAAACACTGCAGTTTAGCCTTGCGCCGTTTTCTCGCTATCTTAAAAAAGGTGAGGGTAAGTTATATCATCTTGAGAGTAATAAGATTTCTAAGCAGGCTGTAGAGCGGCGTTATCAATTAAATATGGTATTAGTGCTAACCGAGCGAGATAAAAAGCTGTATCAGCGTTATAAAATAACCATGAACCGCAGTAAAATAGTTAATATTGAACTTATTTACTCTGATGACGGTACTAAGCAGGAATAACAAAGGCTGTAACCGGTTACATCCCATGTTATTCCTCTAAAGGGTTAGCGTTAGTTGTTTGCTAACCCTTTTTTGGTAAATAAAGTTACCTTGTTTGATACGAGTATAATTTCAATATTTTTCGCATCGTCACCCCAAACGCAGTTGGTATGCAGTGTTTTTTCTACGCAGTTATCAGCGCTTCCTAAAAAAACTTCGACTTCTGATTTATCCATACCAATTTTTATTTTTTCGTAGTTCTCAACATTTACTTTAGAACACGCTGCTAGGCTTAGCGTTGCTGCAATAATCAGGAGTTTTTTCATTGTTATTTCCTATGTGTTAAATAACATCATATTAATGTTTGAATTTTCTAATTTGGACGATCATCCCCATTCTAGGGTGATCAAAATAGTGTATTTCTTCACTTATTACTCGTCTAAATTGTGAAAAACGAGCGGCTTCTATTTCACCACTATCGTGCTTTTGGCTAATATCGAAATTAGCGGTTATGTATAAATAATGGCGTAAATGTATTTTAAATAAACCGTCGAGTTCCCACTTCATAGTGGGTTCTTTAGGTGCATTAAAAAAGGAATCTTGCGAGTTAACCAAACTAATAAAGTCTGGGTTTGCATAACTTGGGGCGCTAGGCTCTGCACTTTTAATATGCTCACCAGCGATTAAATGCATGCTAGGTGCACGCGACTTACTTGCCCCTTCAAAACGCCAGCCAGTATGTAATAGTGGCGTTAACCCTTTGCGCTCTAGGGCTTGGCGTTGGCTGTTAAATTGCAGTTGTGTTGGTGCTAAAAGGTATGTTTGCTGCATTGTATCTTGTGCAGCTACAAGCGGTGTTACCGGTAGGTGTTCATAACTTTTTAAATAATCAATACTGTTATCACACACCCCAGATTGCTGTTTTGAGTTAACTAAAGAATCTGTAAAAGAGCGTTTTTCAAAGCGTGTATCGCCATCAATACACGCTTGCATAGCTTGCTCAGTGTAAAGTGGGGTGAGTAAATCAAGTGTGTTTTTATCTTCAATAGCTGGTTTTTTAAGGCTAAAGTCTTCTTGTAAGTACGGAGCAGGGCGTTGTTTAAATACCAGCACTTCTACTTCAAACCAGCGCTCAGCAATTGCGGTGCTGCTAAATAAGCAGCATAAAATAATAAGCGATTTTTTTAGCAACATTAATGGCTAACCTTTTTTTCGAAATCTGCAAGCATTGCAGTGACCATTTTCAAGCGTTCGCGGGCATTTGCCTCGCTAATAACAAAGCGCAGTTTATTTGCGCCATCCATTTTGTACACGCGCGGTGCACTTTGTATCAAGCCTATGATGAAGCTAGGATTAACCTTAGTGTTTTGGCTAAATTCAAAGTAACCACCTTTCGGGTTTGCCTCAATTTTTGTTATACCTAAATCACTTGCTCGCATTTTTAATTGCTGCAGGCTAAAGAGGTTTTTAGCCGCGTCGGGTAATAAGCCAAAGCGGTCGATTAATTCTACCTGCAATTCGTCCATATCGGCAACATTAGCACAACTAGCAACGCGCTTGTACATACCTAAACGTGCGTTCACATCGTAAATATAATCATCGGGTAATAAAGCCGGTAGCTTTAAGTCTACCTCAGTTTGTTTTTGCAAGAGGTTTTCAAGGGTGGGCTCTTTGCCTTCTCGCAATGCTTTTACTGCTTGTTCAAGCATTTCCATGTATAAGCTAAAGCCAATGGTTTGCATTTGTCCTGATTGATCATCACCTAAAAGCTCACCCGCACCACGAATTTCTAAATCGTGGGTTGCTAGTGCAAAACCTGCGCCTAAGTCTTCTAATGACTCTATTGCTTGTAAGCGTTTGCTTGCATCTTTAGAAAGAGCTTTAGGATCGCCTGTTAATAAGTAGGCATAAGCTTGGTGATGGCTGCGACCAACACGTCCACGTAATTGATGTAACTGCGCTAAACCTAGTTTGTCGGCTCTATCCATAATTATGGTGTTAGCAGTTGGTATGTCAATACCGGTTTCTATTATAGTGGTACACACTAATACGTTGTATTTTTGGTGGTAAAAGTCAGCCATTATTTGCTCAAGCTCTTGCTCGCGCATTTGCCCATGTGCACTGGTTACGTTTGCCTCGGGCACCCATTCACTTATTTCTTGTGCTACGCGCTCAATTGTCTCTACGTTATTATGTAAAAAGTAAACTTGGCCACCGCGTTTAATTTCTCTAAGTACCGCTTCACGTATTAATTCTACATCGCGTTGGCGCACAAAGGTTTTTACTGCTAAACGCTTTGCAGGTGGAGTGGCAATAATAGATAAGTCGCGCATACCGCTCATGGCCATATTTAAGGTACGCGGGATAGGCGTTGCAGTTAAAGTGAGTATGTCGACATCGGCGCGTAGCGCTTTAATCTTCTCCTTTTGGCGCACCCCAAAGCGATGTTCTTCATCAACAATTAATAAGCCTAAATCGTTAAATATAATATCAGCCTGGATCAGCTTATGAGTACCAATGACAATATCGAGCTTGCCGTTGGCCATTTTTTCAAGCGTGTCTTTTTGCTCTTTAGGTGAGTTAAAACGCGACAATACACCTACCTCAATAGGAAAGTCGGCAAAACGGTCTTTAAAGTTTTCAAAGTGTTGTTGGGCAAGTAATGTTGTAGGCACCAAAATAGCTACTTGTTTGTTATCGTTAACAGCTACAAATGCGGCGCGCATGGCGACTTCGGTTTTACCAAAGCCTACATCGCCACACACTAAACGGTCCATGGCTTGTTTTGATTGCATATCGCCTAATACGGCTTCAATGGCATTGCGTTGATCGTCGGTTTCTTCAAACGGGAAGCTGTCGCTAAATTGGCGATAAGCTGGGGCATCGAGGGTAAATTTATTCCCTGGTTTTGCTTGGCGCTGAGCGTAAATATCAAGTAACTCAGCGGCTACATCGCGCACTTTTTCAGCAGCACGTTTTTTAGCTTTGTCCCATGCATCTGAGCCAAGTTTATGCAGTGGTGCACTGGCTTCTTCGCCGCCCGAATAACGACTTAGCATATGCAGCGCCGAAACCGGTACATACAATTTTGCTTCACTGGCGTAAGTAATGGTAACAAATTCAGTGGTAATGCCTGCGGCATCTATGGTTTGCAAACCTTGATAGCGACCAACGCCGTGATCAAGATGTACAATAGGTTGGCCTTCTTTAAGTTCGGCTAAGTTACGAATTAGTGCATCTTGGCTGGCTTGGTATTTATGCTTACGGCGACGGCGCTGCGATACTTTTATGCCAAGCAGTTCTTGTTCGGTGATAATAGATAAACTAGGTTTAGTACCTAATACAACACTTTGCTCCAGTGGGCTAACAATTAGGCCAACGTCGCTTTGGCTTTTTGTAAACTGCTCAAAACTAGTAAATTCTTTAAACTTTAAGCCGCTAGGTTTTAATACTCCCAGTAATGACTCGCGCCGGCCATCCGACTCTACGCTTAGTAAAATACGGCCTTTGTACTTTTTTTGCGCCGCTACATAGTTTATAAACGCACCGTAAGGTTCGCTTTGTTTATGATCAATGCGAATAACAGGTAATTCACTAACAGTTAAATTTTTATTGCCTGCTTTTGTACCTAGTTTTGCTTGAGATAAGCGAATACGCGCATAATTCCCTAAATTAGCAAACAATTCATTAATGGGTTGATACAGCGCGCTTGGCTCTAATAATGGACGCAGTGGGTCTACGCGGCGGTTTTCATAGCGCACGTTTACGTCATGCCAAAAATTATCGGCGGCATGTTCTAAATCACCGAGCTGCATTACCGTTGTGGTTTCAGGTAGGTAATCAAAAATAGTGGCCAGTTGCTCGAAAAACAGTGGCATATAATATTCTATACCGGCAGGCCAATTACCTTTACTCACTTGCATGTAAACAGAGTCTTGCTGCGCGCTGGCACCAAACTTCTCACGGTACGCTATTCTAAAGCGTTCAATGTCGGCTTCGTTAGTGGGAAATTCGTGTGCCGGGAGCAGTTCAATTTTATCTACTTTTTCATCTGAGCGCTGGGTTTCAACATCAAATAAACGAATGCTGTCGAGCTCGTCGTCAAAAAAGTCGAGTCTAAAAGGATGCGGGCTGCCCATAGGGTATAAGTCGACAATAGAGCCGCGAATGGCGTACTCGCCGTGCTCCATTACTTGCTGTACGTTTAAATAACCCGCTTGTTCTAAATTATTTCTGAAATTATGAGTATCGAGCTTATCACCCACCTTAAAGTTAATTGTGGACCCATAAATAAACGAAGCCGGGGCGGTGCGCAGCATTAAGGTAGAAACAGGGACAATTAAAACACTTTGTTGCTCGTTTTTGAGCGTATTTAAAGTGGCTAAACGGGCAGAAATAATATCTTGATGAGGAGAAAAGTGGTCGTAAGGCAGGGTTTCCCAGTCAGGAAATATCATTACCGGGTTGTCGGGCAATAAATATTCTAGCTCGGTTTCAAGGCGCAGGGCGCTTGGCGTGTCTGGGGTTACAATTAATACTAAATTGTCTTGTTGTTTTACACCCTCAGCAATAGCAATGCTTAAACCGCTGCCGCTAAGTTGCCCCCATTGAATTTTATCTTTTTGAGATTTCACCCAAGGCAAGGCTGCCCATTGCTCAAACGCCATTTATTACTCCATTTATAAATTGGCCCTAATTTATTATGTAATAAGGGCCAAGTAATTTTATTTAATCGCGGTAAATTTTTGTTAAGTCTTGGTAGTGATCAATTCTGCGGTCGCGTAAATACGGCCAAATACGTCTTACGTTTTCGCTGCGCTGTTGATCAAGCTCAATTACTAAAATTTGCTCGTCAGTATTATTAGCCTCAGCAAGTAATTCACCTTGTGGCCCTGCAATAAAAGAGTTCCCCCAAAATTGAATCCCTTCGCTTTGCTCACTTGGGTCTTGCTCGACTCCAACGCGGTTACAACTAATTACCGGTACACCATTGGCAATCGCATGGGCGCGCTGGCTAATAACCCACGCATCTTTTTGGCGGGTTTGTTCATCGCTATCATCACGCGGATCCCAGCCTATTGCAGTTGGATAAATAAGTAGCTCAGCACCGGCCATTGCCATTAAGCGTGCAGCTTCAGGAAACCACTGATCCCAACATACTAATATGCCCAATTTACCTACTGAGGTTTGAATTGGCTCAAAGCCTAAATCGCCTGGAGTAAAGTAAAATTTTTCGTAAAAACCAGGGTCATCGGGAATATGCATTTTACGGTATTTACCGGCAATACTGCCGTCATTTTCAAGTACTACAGCGGTATTGTGATAAAGGCCGGTAGCACGCTTTTCAAATAACGACGCCACAATTACAATGCTTAACTCTTTTGCCAGCTCACCTAAAGTATGCGTGCTTGGGCCTGGAATGGTTTCGGCTAAATCAAACACGTCTACATCTTCGGTTTGGCAAAAGTACAGGCTACGGTGTAGCTCTTGCAGCACAACTAATTTAGCGCCTTTGTTGGCTGCTTCACGAATTGCGGCAATCGACTTTGCCATATTTTGCTCAGCATTATCGCTATTGCTTTGTTGTACGAGTGCAACGGTTAATTTTGCAGGGCTGGTCATTGAGCTGCTCCAGTTAAAAATCCACGTGGGAGTTGCATTGTTATACAGTGCAAACTGCCAAATTGTTCAATAATAGGTAGGCAATTAATGCCCACAATTGTGTGCTCTGGGTACGCTTGTTGAATTTGCGTTAAGGCGAGCTTATCGCTTACATCATCGTACGTTGGTACTAATACCGTATTATTAATAATTAAATAGTTAGCATAGGTAGCAGGCAAACGTGTTTGCTCATCGTCATACACTGCTTTGGGCCAAGGTAAGGCAATTAAATTATATGGGGTGTTATCGGTAGTTTTAAAGCCTTGAAGCTGTTTTTCCATCGCATGCAGCGCGTTGTAATGCTCATCGGTTTTATCATCGCACTGTACATAAACAAGGGTATTGTTTGGTGCAAAGCGAACTAGCGTGTCTATGTGGCTGTCGGTGTCGTCGCCCGCTAAATAACCATGGTCAACCCATAAAAAGTCAGTTGCTCCTAAGTGCTGTTTTAACAGTGTTGCAATGTCACTTGGGGTTAAATTTGGGTTGCGGTTTTTATTGAGCAAACATTCACTGGTAGTAAGTAATACGCCGTGTTCGTTTATTTCAATGCCACCGCCTTCAAGCACCATATCTACTGCTTGGTAGTCATTATTTGTATCGCTAAGCTCATTGACTAAAACACGGTTTATTTGATTATCTAAATTACTTGCAAATTTATTACCCCAACCGTTAAAGGTAAAATCATACACTTTAAGCTGATTAGGGTTATTTATAGCGGCGCAAGTAAGGGGGCCGTGATCGCGTGCCCATGTATCATTTGTTGGTGTAACTACAAAGTGAACACAGTTTAAGGGGACGTTGGCGGCGTGCAATAGCGCAATAACATGCTCTTTTACAGGCTCACTGTGCGCTACAATAACTAACTGTTGAACTGCGGTAATATGTTTTGCAAGCGCTACATACACAGGCTCAACGCGTGCTAAGTTTTCAGCCCAATCGGTGTTTTTATGCGGCCAAGTTAGCATAACAGCGTCTTGCTCGGCCCATTCTGGTAAAAGTCTAAAATTCATGAGTAATTGATACAAATTAAGGTAGCGCTAGTTTAGCAGTTTGAGTGTACATGTCAGCTATTTATCATCTGCTTGCATGTTTTGTGATTGCTCTAATTGCTGGCGTTTTTTTAGTTGTCGGGTTTGCGCATGCAAACTGGCTCTAACGACTAGTTCTTGGTCGCTGTCTCTTATGGCTATAAAGAGTAAAGTGTATTGGTAATGCTCGGTATCGATTTTTTTAATTGCAACGACTTCGGTATAGCAATAAACAGCTGACGCTTCATGGTGTAAAAAAAGTTTAGTTCGAAATTTTTGCCCTAAAGAATAAACATCCTCTGTTGTAAATTTTACGCCACCGCCGCCATAACTATCGCAATAAATAGCGTTATCTTCGCTTTTCTCTGAGGCGAGAACATGGCTCATTATTAAGTCTATTTTACGTGATTGCGCTTGTAAAAAAACCGCTAGCTCTTGGGCAACATCACCTAAATTACGCAGTGGTCCAAGCGCGCTTTGCTCTAAGCTACTTACTTCATTAGCGAGTTTAAATAAAGGGGGGATGTCTGCGTCTAACTGAGTAAGGTTTTTTGGAACGGCGTTATCATCAACTATGTATAGGTTTACACGGTTACTTTCATCAATTTGAAAATATTGTTCAAACTCACTTAATCTTTGACTGTTCATAGCACTCTCCGCAACACATTTAAGTAATAATAGCGCCCTTAGTGCTAAATTACTAGAATATATGTTTTTTGAATAACTGCTTGAATACTTTATTTATATTCATTTTATAAATATAAAAAAACGGCCAACGTTATCCTAACATTGGCCGCTGGGTATTGATTAATTTTTACCACTTTAATCATGGCACATAGATGCCGTATGGGGAGGAGACCATTACATCAGGTTATTTAAGCAGCTCGGTTAACTCATGTAAGTTTTTTACAACATGATCTGGTTTTTTAGCCAGTGGGTAAAGTGCTTTACCTGGGCGTGCAATAAAAGTGGTTTGTAAACCGGCTGCTTTTGCGCCGGCTACGTCCCAACCATGTGCTGCAACCATCATGGCTTCATTTGGTTTTACATTAAGTTTTTTAAGTACCCATTGGTACGCACGTAAGTCAGGCTTGTACACTTTAATATCTTCAATGCTGTAGCGCTCGTCAAAATAATGGGTTAAACCAGCGCTTTCAAATTGTGCTTGTACGCCTTTATTTGAAGAGTTTGTTAGGCTAACCAGCTTATAACCTTGTGCTCTTAATGCAGCTAAACCTGCTTTTACGTCTGCGTGTGGAGGCAGTGTTAATAATGGTGTAACAATCGCGGTTTTTGCTTGCTCGCTGGTAATATTAATATTGTTGTTTTGTGCCACCATTAATAATGACGCCACGCCAATTTGGCCAAAGTCTTGGTAATCGCCAATTACAGTTGATACCAACGAGTGGTGTAGCATAGTAGAAAACCACAATGGTAATAAATCCTCTCGCCCACCAAGTGCTTCGCCTATAGAAGCGCGCATTGAATCTAGATCAAGGAGTGTTTCGTTAACGTCAAAAATTAACACTTTAGGTTTATTTGAGGTTTGTTCGGCCATAGTATCTCCAGATAATAGGCTTGCGCCTAAAATTAATGAAAGGGTTAGGGTTTTTAGGGATGTTAATACAGACATTATTTACTCTCAGATTTTAAAGCGTTTAATACATCAAAAGGTTCAGCGCGTAGGGTGTAGTCTTCAGTTACAAATGCGTAAGTGATCACACCTTGTTGATTAATAACATAAGTGGCCGGTAGTGGTAGTTGAAAGCTTTTATCGCCGTAGTAGTGCTCAAAATCAATACCAAATTCGGTATATAACGCTTGAATACGCTCATCGAGTGTAAACAATAAACCGAACTGCTTGGCTATTTTATTACTTACATCTGAAAGTACATCAAATTCAAGGTCGTTTTTTTGCGCCGTTGACAGTGTTTCATCAGGAAGTTGTGGTGAAATGGCAATTAACTGTGCATTTTGCGCTTTAAATTGTGGTAAGTAATCATTTAGGGCTTTTAACTCTAAATTGCAATAAGGGCACCAGCCACCACGGTAAAAGCTAATAATTACTGGGCCTTGTTTTAATAATGTCGCTAGTTCAACCGTGTTCCCTTGATGATTAGCCAAGCTAAAATTGGTAACTTTTTGCCCTACCTGTAATGCATTATCTTTAATGTGCTGGGCAATAAGCTCTGCGTTTGTCGTATTCATTAGTGCTAAAACATCTGCAGGGAGCTTTGCTTCTTTTTGCACGTTATAGGCGTCAATTTGCGCTTTTAAACTCATATATAACCTCAATAATTAAGTTACGTTAGATTATATAGTTTTAGTTATTTAAATATAGATTGCAAAAGTGAAAGCTTCATTCGAAAATATTAAACATTGAAAACCCAAAGTAGCTTTTTATGTATAACATAAGTGATTTAGAAACTTTTATAGCCGTAGTAGAGAATAAAGGTGTACTTGCCGCTGCGCGCGAGCAAGGTTTATCGCCAGCAACAGTGAGCCATCGCCTTAGTAAATTAGAGCGAGAGTTGTCTACTGTTTTAGTCTTTAGGGATAGTCGGCGAGTACGTTTATCGCCTGCAGGAGAGGTGTTTTACACGCGTGTGGGCGCTATTATTGAGGCACTGCACGATGCAGAGCATAGTATAGGTGCTCGCAGCTCAACTGTGAGTGGGTTGCTAAGGGTAACTATGCCACCGTGGATTTTTTCTAAGTATGTTATGCCTAAGCTCAGCGAGTTTGAAAGTGAATATCCTCAATTAAAACTCGACTTTTTAATTACGGACCACTTTATTAATGTGGTTGATGATGCTCAAGATGTGGCTATAAGAGTAGGGCAGTTAAACGACTCTGGCATGTTGTCGCGTAAAATAGTCAATAATAGCCGTGTGTTATGTGCAGCGCCTAGCTATATAAATAAACAGGGTATGCCAAGTAATTTAACCGAGCTTGCGGCGCATTATTGGGTATGTTTGCCGTGGCAAAAGCAATTAAAATTATTTGACGAGCAAGGCAAAATCCACAGTTTTAATGCTAAAACCCGCTTTACTATTTCAAACTCAGATAACATGACCCAAGCTGCCATTGCTGGGCATGGCATTGCAATTAAATCAAAAATAGCAATTGGTGAAGAGCTCGCAAATGGCACCTTAGTTGAAGTTATGCCCGGTGTAATGGCGCAAAGCGACGCACCAGTATGGTTTTTACGGCCACAAAACAGCTTAACCACACGTAAAACTGAGGTGTTTTTTAACTTTATAAAGTCATTATTTGTTGCATGCTAACTATATAAGCGGTTGCATGACGCTTTTATTATGAGCAGCGCATGCGTTAGATCAACCTTTGTTCTTATACTCATTTGAGAATATTTTATTGTTGTTATTATCCCCCTCAGGCTTATTGGCCGTTTTATTTCTTTGAGGGATTAAATTTAACAATGAAAAAAGTGACGTACATTGTGTTAGTAGGTATTGCACTCTTGGTGTTTGCCTTTGTGGGCGCTAAGCTCATTCCTATTACTTTAGCACCACCTTTAGCTGCAACACATAAAGTAGATATTAACGATCAAACGCTCATTGCTCAGGGCGAATACTACGCACGAGTTGCTGACTGTGTTGCGTGCCATACGGCACCCGGCGGAAAACCTTTTGCGGGTGGCTTAGGCATGCAAACACCTATGGGGGCTATTTATTCTACTAATATTACTCCCGACATCGAAACAGGCATTGGTAGTTATAGCTACGCCGATTTTGAACGTGCAGTTAGAAAAGGCATTCGCCAAGATAACCAACCGCTTTATCCTGCTATGCCTTTTGTGTCATATAAAATAGTAAATGATGCTGAAATAGAGGCAATGTACGCGTATTTTATGTCAAGCGTTAGCGCAGTAAAGCAACAAAATCAACAAACAACCATTCCATGGCCTGCAAGTATGCGTTGGCCATTAGCATGGTGGCATGCATTATTTTCACCAGCGCGTAGCTTTACAGCTAACCCCAATTTAACGACTGAGCAAAATCAGGGTGCCTATTTAGTTGAGGGATTAGCTCACTGCGGTGCGTGCCATACGCCACGTGGTATTGCTTTTCAAGAAAAGGCGCTATCAGATGATGTATCGGGTCAGTTTGTATCAGGCTCAGTACTGGAGGGCTGGTATGCTAAAAGTTTACGTAATGAAGGGTTAGGCTTAGCAACCTGGAAACAAGCCGATATTGTTGAATTTTTAAAAACAGGACGTACCGACAAAACTGCCGCATTTGGCAGCATGGCCGATGTAGTGGCGCATAGTACGCGGTACTTTACTGATAAAGATTTAAACGCTATTGCTAGCTATTTGCATCAGTTAGCACCGCGCCCTGGGTATGAAAAAAATTGGCAGTCAAAAGCAGATACCACTACAAGTGCATTGCGGGCAGGTGACTTTTCGGCCTCTGGTGCTTTGTTGTATATGGAGCAGTGCGCCGCGTGTCATCGTTTAGATGGAAAAGGCGCACCACGTATTTTTCCAGCATTGGCTGGTAACTCTATTGTGTTTGCAGAAGATCCCAGTTCGTTAATTCAAGTCACTTTAGCAGGGGGTGAAATGGCAACAACCGCGCACGATGTAATGACATTTACTATGCCTGAGTTTTATCATTTAAAAAACCAAGAGTTAGCCGATGTTTTAAACTTTATTCGCAACAGTTGGGGCAATCATGGCAGCCATATTTCGAGTCGAGATGTTGCGACTATGCGCCGTGTAGTTGACCATGCTCCGGTACATTATGTACCCGCAAAGGAGATAGAAAATGAATAAGTTACTAGGGATAAGCGTGCTTGTAGTTGTAATTTCGGTTGCTGCTTACATGGGTTATGAAAGCCGTTTTTATGATGCGCCTGATGCAAAAACTTACGATGTAATTAATGCCGAAGGTAAAGTGATTGATCAATTTACCATTCCTAAAATTACCGATGTAGTAGGCCACAAAGATGAAGAGGCTATTTTATACGGTATGCGCTTACTTAACGAAACGGCGCGCTTATTGCCCGATAATGTAGGTAACGGGCTCAATTGCAATAGTTGCCATATGGGGCAAGGTAAACGAGAGTTGGGGGCACCCTATATAAATACTTATAATCGCTATCCGCGCTTTAATCCGCGTGCGCAACGCGTACTTGATTTAAACGAGCGTATTAACGGCTGTTTTCAACGTTCGATGAATGGTAAACCAATCCCAATAGATTCGCCAGAAATGCAAGGTATGCATGCTTATATGAAATGGTTGGGTGGTGATGTGGCACCGGGCAATACCGTTAAGCTAACTAGCCTAGAGTTTTTTAAAGTAGGCAAATATACAGCAAACGCAAATAACGGTGCACAGGTTTATGCAGCGCAATGCGGTACTTGTCATGGCAGTGATGGCGAGGGGATAAAAGATCAATTTGGTGATTATATTTTCCCACCATTATGGGGCGATGACTCATTTAACATTGGGGCAGGTATGGCACGAGCCTCTCGAGCAGGTGCATTTGTTATTCATAACATGCCATTGAGTGTGAGTCGTGAAGCGCCGCTTGGGCAGATCACTTTATCAGAGCAAGAGGTTGTTGATGTTGTGGAATACTTTACTAAAAAGCCACGTCCAGACTTTGCAGGTAAAGAAAACGATTGGCCAGGTATGGATAATCCCGCTGATTCTCGTTATTAATACAGTATGCATAACCGCTTAAGCTAACAAGGTTAAGCGGTTTTTTATTGCTGCAATGTACTTAGTTAAAACTCAGATTATTTACTCTGTGTATACTAGAGTAGTACAAAAAACGCGCCGTTTTGGCGCATTTTTATTGGCATAACATAAACCTAATATTTGAATTAAGACCATTACCTCAGATTATTTAAAATTCCACATTGACCATATACCTACTTCATTTTGAGTTCGCTCAACTGTTGCACTATCAATATTACTTTGCTTAGCAACAAGCGCCAGCGTTAAATAAGAAGTTGCCTTATAATCAACACCTAGTTGTATGTAATCACGTTCTAAACTAGCGTTTAAACGTCTATTAGGGTTGATTGTATCGTACCGAGCAAATGCAGAGTAACCCGGTTTAAAAGCATAACTTGCCCAAGTCCCCCAGCCGCTGCTAGCGTCTTGCGGTATTTTGTTAACTTGGTTCCAGTTGTCGTTATATACATATTCAACGCCAAAACGTACCCCTTGATGCAGGTAACTTAGCGCTGCATTGAAACGCTCTGCAGTATGATTTTTCTCGGCCTCGTCTTTATCAAGTGCGCGTGTACCTTGATAAGCACCTAAAGCAAAATCAAATTGTTTATTTATATGCCACACAGCCGATGCTTCTAAATCAATTCGATCGCCCACAGTTGGCTTTTGAAAACCACCCCCAGTAATAGCCGATACAGCATACGAAAAGTGCGCCGATTTATGGCCATAATGAATACCTAAATCGGTTGGACCGGCTAATTTGTTTTTTGGCGTTAAGCTCGGATCAACATAACGATACCCTACACGGCGTGCGATGTAATCAATCCATGGCAGTTCAGCAACACCAATTTTAAGCGTACTTCCTTGATTAAAACTGCGTTTTATATAAGCATGACGAAACCAAATGTCGGTAGGGTCTTGCTGGCGTTGCCACTGCACATCTGTGGTCACTGTTAATGACCAGTCATCATTAAATTGATGGTCTAAATTAAGATAAAAGCGCTTTACATCAAGTTGCCAATCTTCAATATCCTGGTGCTGATCGTCAATTTGAATATTACTAAAATTCGCAAATACTTGGCTCGATAACGTGGTTTGCGATGCGCTCACCGGTGCACTAATAACAAGCAATCCACTTGCTGCTAATAATACAGAAACACTTAAACTTGTTTTATTAAACACCACAAAACTCCCTTAGGTTGCTTACATTCAAGCGAGATAAATTTTGCATATTATAGCTTTTTAGTTGTTGCACCACGAACTTGCTAATACGTTATTTAGTTAAAGCATGACCTAGGTCAAAATGCAGGTTTATTACTGTTTTAATAACATATAAAGAGACTTTTAACGCAACGAAAAAATAACCGTGGATTAACAATTTACCTTGTAATTAACGTTAAAATTAGTCATCTTAACAAACTTAGGTTTATACAATAATAAGGGATGAAATTAAGGATGGCGCGAGGACTCAAATTAGCCACTACATTTACAGAGTTATCGACTCATTTACGCCGCTTTGTTTCACGAATAGTGTTACCTGACGACGTAGAAGATATAGTGCAAGAAACCTTTATTAAAAGCTACGAAGCTGATTTAAAACAAGATATTCAATTTACGCGTAGTTACATGCTCAAAACTGCTAAACACCTTGCCCTTAATCATATTGCTAAATGGGATAATAAATTTAGCGACTCCCTTTGTGATGATCATGAATTACCAAAGTTACTTAAATCAATACAACTAGAGGACGAGTACACCTCGAAAGAGCGTTTTTTATTGTTTTGTCGGGCAACAGAGCAACTAAGCTTGACGGTTCGTAAGTGTTTTATATTAAAAAAAGTGTACGGTATGAGCCAAAAAGAAATTGCCCAGCAACTACAGTTAAGTCAAAGCACAGTAGAAAAACATATTGCAAAAGGGTTACTACAAACCATGCTATACATGCGAGAGCATTCTCAGGATGAAAATGAGCAGTATAAAAAGCACGACACCGCTGCTCAAAAGCCAACTATAGTGAGTGTGGCAAAATGAGTAATATTCATCAATTTACACCAAAAGATTTAATTTTAGAAACAGCAGCTAATTGGATAAGCGCGATAGATCGCGGTTTAAACAAGGTTGAAAAAGAGCAATTTAAATTATGGATGCTGCAAAGTAATGCACACCAAGACGCCGTTTACGAACTCGCTAAGTTGTGGGACGAACTGAGCGTATTAAACGAGTTAAGCACTTTATTTCCGCATAAAAACAATACCGAGGAAAAAAGTAAATGGGTGTTTTCGTATGGTATCGCGGCCAGCTTATTTGCTGCGTTAATGATTTGCAGTTACTTATTGGTTAATTTAGAGACTGGTTATAACCAAGCCCTAGCGAAAGTTAATTATACTAAAATTTATAAAACCAAGGTGGGAGAGCAAGCCACTTACGTACTGCCCGATGGCACCATAGTGCAACTTAATACCAACAGCCTATTAGAGGTTGCCTATAGTAAAGGGCGCAGACAGTTATTACTGAGTAGAGGGGAAGGGCGTTTTAATGTTGCTAAAGATGCTACGCGGCCATTTAGTGTGATGGCAGGTGATAAAAGCTTTACAGCATTAGGCACTGTATTTAATGTGCAGCGCAATACCTCATCTCATTTAGAATTAGTGGTAACTGAAGGAAAAGTGATGATCACTGATCCGAGTGTAGCTGTAGATGCTAACGATTTTAAAGCCTATCAACTAGCCGATAACAGCACCCAAAAAATTAGAAAAATAAACGCAAACATTGTACTTTCGGGCGAAAAAGCAATTATAGAAAAAAGTGTTACAGCGCCTATTAAACGCCTCTCTGCTGACGATGTGCAACGAGATTTAGCGTGGCAAAATGGCATGCTAATTTTTAACGGAGAACAATTAAGCGATGCCTTAAATGAAGTTAGCCGTTATACCGCTACTCGGTTTGAGCTTTCATCGGCAGAGCTTGCGAATATTAAAGTTGCAGGGGTATTTAAAGCGGGTGATGTTGCTGGGCTACTTGAAAGTTTAAAAACAAATTTTTCGATTGATCACGAACGCTTAGGTGAGCACGTAGTTAGCCTTAAACGTCAAACTAAGTCATAAATAGCAGCGCCTAAAATCATGCTAATGTTGGATTAAGTTGCAATTATGAACATGCAAAGTAAAAAATATATTAATAAAAAGAATAAAACCTATAGAGGATTTTTGTTTGCCAACTGTTTATATAAGTTGCGCAGTAACCAAACGCATTTATTGTGTAGTTTGAGTGTGCTTGCATCGGCTTTTTTTAGCTTGAATGTTTTAGCCACAGTAACTACCGGGCAAATGGTGCAATTTGATATAAAAGCGCAGCGAGCAGACAAAGCTTTAATAGAATTTGCTAAGCAAACAGAGCAAACCGTGGTGTTTTCTTATGAGTTAGCTAAACAATATAATGCAAATTCGCTTTATGGTTTTTACACCCAATTAGATGCACTGGAGGCACTGTTAGGTGACACTAAGCTCGATGCGGTTGTTGATCAAAATGGTTTACTGAGTATAAAACTCAAACAAATCAATAGGAAAAATAACAACATGATGAAGCTTTCAGGCGTTAGTGCAGCAATATTGCCTGCATTACTTGCTGCAAACACTCAGGGCGTTAATGCTGCTGAAGATGTTGCCCAAGAAAAAATAGAAAAAATTGCCATTGTCGGGAGTCGTGTAGCAGGTCGTTCAGTTGAAGATTTACCTGTTCCGGTTGATATTTTAAGTGCAGAAGCACTAGAGAATACAGGGCAAACAGAAGTGGGCAGAATGCTGCAGTCAATTGCGCCTTCGTTTAACTTTTCAAGCTCGTCAATTAGTGATGGCACCGACGCCCTTCGCCCAGCAACACTGCGTGGTTTAGGCCCAGATCAAACATTAGTACTTATTAACGGTAAGCGCCGCCATCAAGCCAGTATTATTCATATTAATACTTCAGTAGGTCGTGGTACAGCGGGTACCGATATGAATGCTATTCCGGCGTCGGCAATTAAGCGCATTGAAGTACTGCGTGACGGTGCTGCAGCGCAATATGGCTCAGATGCCATAGCGGGTGTTATTAATATAGTACTCAAAGATGGTAGCGAAGGTGGTAAAGCCGCAATTAACTATGGCCAATATTCAGAAGGCGATGGTGAAACGATAAACCTTGATTTTAATAAGGGTTTTGCTTTAGGTGATAAAGGTTACGTAAATACTACACTTAACTACCGTGATCGTGCGCCAACTAACCGTGCCGGTTTACATGGCTCTTGCCAATTTAATGGTTGTACAACACTTGATGACGGCACTTTAGTAGCGGGCGATCCGCGAGAGCTAACAGCCGACAGAGATACCTTTAGAATAGGCGATGCCGACTCACAACAATTTGGCTTAATTGTAAGCACAGGTTATGAGTTAGGTGATGGCGAACTATACGGTTTTATTACTTATTCAACGCGCGATAACGAGTCGGCAGCGTTTTTCAGGCACAATGCCAACGGTGGCGGTAATACGGTTTTACAAGATAACGATGCGACAATTCAGGCTGGCTTTTTGCCAAAAATTAACACCACTATCGACGATATCTCGTATAACTTTGGTTACAAAACGCAATTTGATAACGATGCTAGCTTAGACTTATCGTACACCTATGGTGAAAACAGTATTGATTACACTACCAGTGACACAATTAACGCCTCGTACGCTAACTTTTTACGCTACGACCAAGGCTTAAGCGCTGCTGATATTCGCGCCACTATTCCGCGTGAAGCCTATGCTTACGGTATGGAATTATCGCTACAAACGCTTAATTTAGATTTTACTCAAAATTTTGATGATTACTCACTCGCTATGGGCGCAGAAATTCGCACCGATGAGTATCGCATTTTAGAAGGCAGCGAATACGCATACCGAGATTACGACACTAATAACGGCGTAAGTATATACGACGGTTTAAGCGGTGGCGTTGGTAGCGAAGATGCTTCGGGCGGCACGCAAGGTTTTGGTGGTTCATCGCCAATGTCATCGGTTGATGAGTCGCGCGATGTGATTTCGTTCTACCTTGATGCTGAAACCTATATTATTGAAGACGTTATTTTATCGGGCGCACTGCGCTACGATAATTATAAAGGCTTTGGTGACACGGTTAACTTTAAATTAGCGGGTAACTGGTCGATTACTGACGATATTTCACTGCGTGGTGCATTAAGCTCAGGTTTTAGAGCGCCGTCAATGCAGCAGCTGTATTTTAATAATATCAGTACTCAGTTTGTTGTTGACGATGTTACTGGCAACTTAGTTGCCGAAGAAGTCGGTACTTTTAGAAACGACTCAACATTAGCGCAAAGCTTAGGTATTCCAAAATTAACAGAAGAAAAGTCGCAAAACCGCAGCTTAGGTATAGTGTATAACGTAACAGACAACATTAACGTAACGCTCGACTATTACTCAATTGATATAGACGATCGTATAGTTATCAGTAATCGTTTAGGTAAAGGGTTGTCGCCAAGTCTTGACGCTGCATTAATAAGCTCAGGTGCTGGTGCGGGTCAGTTCTTTTTAAATGGTGCTGATACAGAAACGCAAGGTATTGACTTTGTTGCTACCTGGAACACTGAAGGGTTAGGCGGTACGCTTGATTTTACCTTAGCAGCTAACTTTACTAAAACCGATGTGGTGTCGTTATTTACCCCGGCAGGTTCAGGTTTAGAAACAGTACCGGTTGAGGACGTGTTCTCTGACCAAGAAATTTCGATTATTGAAGAATGGCAACCAGAGGATCGCATTAACTTAAGTGCGCTTTATCAACGTGATGACTGGACAGTTAATTTGTCACTTAATCGCTTTGGTGAGTACACAGTAGAAGATGGCGGCCGCCAGACTTACGGTGCCGAAATATTAACTGATGTTAAAGTAAATTACTTTATAACTGAGAACTTATCGGTAAATATTGGCGCAAATAACTTATTTGATGTCTACCCAGATGAAAATACCATAGGTAATTCACGTACTGGTACTATTGTAGATGCCCAAGGCAATACCATTGTAAGCAGCCCAGGGGTATTTAAATACTCTCGCCGTTCAGCCCCATTTGGCTTTAACGGTGCGTATTACTACCTAGGTGCAGAATACCGCTTTTAATTATAGATACTCCCATTTTTATACTTAATATAAAGCCCAGCATTTAAGAATGCTGGGCTTTTTTAATTGTTTAACCTGAACTCAGCTTTAGGTTGAGTTATTATCCAGAATTTAGGCTACTTACTGCTTTTTCATTCGGCTCATTTCAGCATGACAGCTTTGCATTGTTAGTAATGCTTTAGCTAGTACAGCTTCGCAGTCTGCGGGTTGTGGTTTTTTCATTGCATCTTTAATTTCTTCGAGGGTTTTATCCTCAACTTCTTCTAGCTCTTTAATATACGTATCGTCGTTATTGCTGCTAAATTTAGTGATAAGCGCAGTGTAAGCACGGCGCGCTTCTACCGCAAATGATGAGCCATCTTCACGTTCGCCTTGTTCATTAACAGCAAAAGGTTGTAAGCGTTCAACGGTTACCTTACGCGCATCAATCATGCGCTGGAAAAGGGCGGCAACAGCGGGATCTTTTACGTTCTGTTGGGCTTTTTCGTAAAAATCTATACCACTATTCATTACTTGGATGATGTCAGAAATATGATTTACTTCATTACTTTGATGGGTGTTCATAATGACCTCTCTTATAAATGAAATTAAATGTTCATTTATATAAAAGCAAAGGTTGTTCCACTATAAGAACTTTCGTAGTAGTTTGTTTTTATTGAAATAAATATATAGTGAGGATGATGTTTGCTTACTTATTAGATTAAGTAAGCAAATTTTACAAAGCTTTTGTAACGGTATTACTTAAGTTCTTCAGCAACTTCGGCTACTTTTTGACGTAACCAAATATGACTAGCATCGCGATGTAACAGCGGGCTCCAAATCATATCTAACTCAAACGGTGGAATAGGAAAAGGAGGTTCTAATATTTTAAGACTAGGATCGTCTATATAAATGTTAGCTGCTTTGGAGGGCAATGTTGCTATTAAGTTTTGTACTTTGGCTAAATGTACTGCCACATGGTAGTTACGGGTAAAGGTGGCAATATTACGGTGTTTACCAAAATGAGCGAGTGCTTCATCAACCCAGCCGAGTTTTTGCACATCTTTAGGATCCATTCCTACGCCTACACCAAAACCGGTTTTACTTACCCAAATATGGCGTGCTTTTAAGTAGCTCTCTAGGCTAAAATTGTCAATAATCGGGTTATCGGATTTAACTAAACAGCAAAAACTGTCTTTCCAAATGCGCTTATGATGAAACGATTGCGGTAGGTTTTCAAAGCGATTGATTGCCATATCCACTTTGCCATTTTCCACATCATGAAAGGTCACATCACTAGGGGTGAGTATATCTAAGGTGGTGTCGGGGGCTTCTGCGTGTAATTTACTTAATAGCTTGGGCGCTAAGGTACTGGCCGCATAGTCACTGGCCATTATTCTAAATACGCGTTTACTTTGGCTTGCTTCAAACTCACGATTAGGCGCAAGTGTTTCCTCTAGGGTCATTAATATTCCGCGAATAACGGGTTGTAACTCTAACGCGCGCTCTGTGGGTACCATGCCATCGCTGGTACGTACTAAAATAGGATCGTTAAATAAGTTACGAAGGCGCTTTAAGCCATTGCTCATGGCAGGTTGAGTAATACTTAACCGGTTTGCTGCGCGGGTAACATTACATTCGCGCAATAAAGTATCGAGATAAACCAGTAAATTTAAATCTATTTTACTTATATTCATTGTGTGTCCTTAACGCTTTACCAGTGATGGATAAAACGTTGTGCTGTCGGGTATGGATAAATATGACTAACCTGACCATTTTTAATATTTTGCTGTGCTTGCTTCCAAAAGTTAACATCAATAAGCTCTGGATGTGTGCTCATTAAAAACTGCTTGTAGATTGGGTTAGGCATTACAAAGGTGCAAAGTTGCTCAGGAAATACATCTTGCGGTGCAACCGAATAGCTTTGCTCATCCATTAAGTAGTCGTCATACGTTTTTGCTTTAGGCAGTGCTCTAAAATTCATGTCGGTTAAATATTGCACTTCATCGTAATCATAAAAAATAATACGTTTGTGTTTACTAACACCAAAGTTTTTTAACAGCATGTCGCCGGGAAATATATTAACAGCAATCATTTCTTTTAGTGCCTGGCCATACTCTTCAATCGCGTCGGCGGCACTGGCATCATCGGCATTTTCTAAAAATAGATTAAGCGGTGTCATGCGTCGCTCAATATATAAATGTTTGATAATAAGCCAGTCGCCTTCAATTACCATAGATGAGCCAATGGTTTGGTGTAACTGCTGCAACAAGTTACTATCAAACCGCGCTAAAGGAAATACGACGTTAGAATACTCTATGGTGTCGGCCATGCGGCCAACCCGATCGTGTTTTTTAACTAACTGGTAGCGCTTTAACACGGTATCACGACCAAAAGGTTTACTTTCGCCAAATTTATCTTTAATAACTTTAAATACATAGCCGAATGAGGGCAGGGTAAATACCATCATCACCATGCCTGGTGTACCAGGGGCAATAGTAAATTCGTCGTTAGAGTGAGTTAAATGATTTAAAAACTCACGGTAAAACTCGGTTTTACCTTGTTTATGAAAGCCAATAGCGTTGTAGAGCTCAGCTATGGTTTTATTGGGCATTAATTGGTTTAAAAATCGCACTAATGCGCAAGGTGCATGGGTTTCTACCATAAAGTAGGCACGCGCAAAACCAAAAATAACTCGCATTTGCGACGATTTAGTAAGTAGTGCGTCTAGGTACAAGCCTTTATCTTCATGGTGTAGTACTGCAATAATAAACGGTTGTACGCCGCTTTGCGATACCACTCGCCCTACAATATAGGCAGCTTTGTTACGGTAAAATGGAGTGTGCAGTATATCAAAGCGCATTTGCCAGGCTTTATGGTGCGTATCGGGTGCTTGTTTATAAAATGCTTTTACCAGCAGTCGTATGTCTCGCTCTAAGTTTACAAAGGGAGCTTTAAAATCAAAGTGATTAATGATCTGTTTAATTGTGGGCTTTAGGCCGTCAACCACAGGAAAATAGCTGCGATACTCAGCTTCTACGGGCACTGCAGGCGCATCTTTTAGAGTGGCTTCTACAAAAATAAAGTCGTTATGAAAATAACGGCGATGATACAAGCGGCAAAATACCGAGTTATAAAAAGTTTCGGCAAGCTCAGCCTGAGGATGAAAACATAAAAAATGTTGATAGAGTTTTTTTACTTCTAGCCACAGCTTTTCGTCGAGTTGTTCGGTTTGTTGTTGTCGAAGCGTGGCGGTGGTTTCGTTAACCCGATCATCATAATGGCTAATACGTAATCGGCTTATATCATTAATTGCTTGCCAGTCTCTTTTAGCAAACGCCAGCGGTGCTTTTGCCGTGGTTTTTTGAAATAACAGGTAGTGCTTTTTAAAGCCCGTTAAAATTAATTCAGCAATATGACGAGGCTGCATCATTACTCCTTATTAGACGCTAGAGCTTATACTCTATCGTTGTTAAGAGTATGTTATTCTCGATTTAAAACCAAGCTAAATTAAGATGTTATTTATTCATGAGATAAAGGTTACTGATAGTTGTCTATTTTTTTTTGTAATTTATTAATGCGCTTTTTTACCATATTAATTTGTGCTTTATAGTTTTTGTTAATTACTTTTTGTTTTTTAGCAATATCGGCGGCAATACGTTTTTTATCTTCCTTGGCTAAAATATGGTTAAGGCGCTGTTGCTGTTTATAATCAGCTTGGTCTTTTTTACGATCTAATATTGCTAACTTATGTTGATTACTGCGCAGCTCTGCCTGTAAGCCTGCTAGTAAGCCTGCTAGTAAGCTTTCGCGCTCCAGTTCGTTTAATTGCTTGGTGTAATCTACTTTAGGGCCTACTTGCTGATTTATTATGGTGTTAACTTTGTATACGGTGGCGTTGTTATCGCACGGGAATTGAGAAAAGGTGGTGCCTTCTTGTGTAACACACTTGTAGTAACTGGTTGCACTGAAACTGTTAAAGCTTAAGGTTGTAAGCAAGAGGAAAATAAAAATACAGTACAGCTTAATCATATTGGCTATCCCTAAGAGTGTTTTACTGCGTTAAATTAATAACGTTAAAGTAAAACTATAACCTAGCTTGGCGGTATAGCAAGCTAGGTTAATAATAGCCTTATTGAGTAAAGGTTTTTAACTTTTTGATACTGTGAACTAAAAATGGAATGTCTAAGCCTTGCTCAATAGAAAATCCTTCGGCGGCAGAAATATTTTTAAAGTCGCCATCAGGATCAATTAAGGTAATTCTATCCTTTTTATACGCTATAACCACGCCTTGAGAATAATTAACACCCATATTATCTTTTTTCTGGTGTAAGTTAACACCAAGCATAGTTTGCTCAGCAATAGCGTTGCAGTTTAAATACTGCCCAACAGCGGTCGCTATTATATCGCTAGGTTGAATAAGGCCATTAACGCGAGTGATCCGTTTATCTGAACTATAAAGCGTTGAGGTAATTACCACCTCTTTATTATTATCAGCCAAACTAAAAGCATAAACATGAGTATTTTTATCGCGAGGTGCTAAATCATCAGTGCCTTTAATAATTCTAATTGCACTATTAGTGTGGGTTTGATCGTTAATAAAATTTAACGCTGCAATACCCGTTACTTCAACACTGCGACGTTGGCTTTGCCATGCGGGTAATGTTTGCTCATTTATAATTGTAGATTTATAAAATGCTGGTAAACCATAAACTAAACTAAAGAGCATATCGTTATGATCGGTTGGTTGTAAAAACTGCTTAGTGCTATACAAGTTTTTATTACTGGCAAATTGAGCAAGCTGCTGCGCTGTTTCAAATACAAAAATATCAATTTTAGCCGGTGTGTAATCTTCGCATTTTGTCAGCGGAGTAGGCAATTGGTAGCTAATGTTTTGTTGATTAATTTGCACATTATGCGCTTGTTTATAGCTTTCTATGTCTAGTAGATCATTTTTAGCTAATAAGCTTTTAGCCGTTGTAGGGTAAGAGAGTGGTAAAAAGTTATCTTGTTTAGTTACATCAAACTTTAAATTAGCGTCTGCCCAAATATGAATACTATGACTTAAAGCAAAACAAATCACTAAAAATGAACTCGCGTAGCGAGCAAACTTGAGCTGCTTTAAACGCGCTAAATTTTGCCAAGTAAAATTACTGACCGTTAACTGAAAACCTAAAATAACTAAAACTATGCCACCGGCTAAAATAGTTGTTAAAGCGGGTGAGCTGTTTAAGCGGTGCCATAAAAGCGAAATGATCTCAGGTAAAGCAGAACTACTTAAGTGATAACCTAAATTAAAATAAACATAAGCATCAAGTGTGAGTAAAGAGGCGCCAAAGGTAGCAATAACTGCAGCCATACCGCGAATATGGCGAGGGTATGGAAAAACTAAACTGAGCGGAAATACCGTCAGCACAAACGCTAAAAAGGCAATAAAGCTAGTATGGCTAAGCCAAGTAACTAGCATATAAGTAATACCCATAAAGCTTGTAGGTGGCGAGTCGGCAAACAAGTAGCTTAAGCTAATTAAGAGCGCTAAGCCAATATTGGCAAAGGTAAACCAATGCCCCCAACTTAGTAATTGACTCGCTTTTGATGAAAACTGATTGTGCTGCGATAAATTCATAGAGTTTATTTAACCGACTGTGCGAGAGCTTTAGCAAAGTTCTCGGTAACAGCTTGTCTTTTCCCTGTTGGTACATGCTCTTTTAAGATATGCGTGATAGAATTTCCTAAACACATAAGACTCAAATCAACCGGCGCATTGTGTTGAGTTAACACATCAATAAGCTGATCGACGATTTGTTCTACTTGTTCATTAGAGTATTTTGATAAGATTGGCATCAGTTGGTTCAATTTAATAGTTATATTCTCACATTTTAACACCAGAGGCGTGAAAAACAAAGATGGCAACAGACGTTAAAAAACTAGTCGTTCATTATGTAGACAAAAAAGACGGCGATACTCAAATTCATTTACGTAATGATGAAATGCTAATCAACGATAAAGTAGCTGTGTTTATTGAGCAATTGCATCATGCATATAATGGTAAGCCAGGTAAAGGCTTTTGCGCTTTTAGTGGCGATAAAAATAGCGTAGTTGCATCGGCAATGCAAAGTTACCGTAACAACGAACTTGGCTTTTGGCATATGACAGATCAAGCATCGAGTGTGTTAAAAGAGGAACTTGATAAATACGCATTTAATGAAACCGGTTATTTAGTGTTTTGTCACTATCAGTATGTGGCTACAGACTACATGCTGATTGCGATGATTAATATTAAAGAGCATTACTCAATTACCTCTGAACTTGATTTAGCGTCGTCACGTCATTTAGATATTTCGCGTATGCAATTAGCGGCACGAATCGATTTAACCGCTTGGGACACCCAAGCGCAAGACAATCGTTATATTTCATTTATTAAAGGCCGCGCAGGGCGCAAAGTTGCCGATTTCTTCTTAGACTTTTTAGGCTGTGAAGAAGGTATTGATCCTAAACAACAAAGCCAAGTAATGCTCAGTGCTGTAGAGGATTACTTATCAGAGCAACAATTTGATAAATCAGAAAAAGATGATTTACGTAAACAAGTATTTGATTACTGTAATGATTGTGTAACGACAGGTGAAGATGCCAACGTAAGTGAGCTTTCGGCAACACTTACAAAAGGCGATGACAGTCCGTTTGACAGCTTTTGCAAAGAGCAAAGTTACGATTTAGAAGAGTCATTCCCCGTTGATAAAAAAACAGTGGCAAGTATGGTTAAGTTCTCTGGTTTAGGTGGCGGTGTAAGTGTGAGCTTTGAGCGTAAACACTTAGGTGAACGTGTTACTTATAATGAAGCAACCGATACCTTAGTGATCAAAGGCATTCCGCCAAACTTAAAAGATCAGTTACAACGCTTCATGGAAAAAGAACAAGACTAATGCGATTGATCTAAAGTTACAGGTACAAAAAAGCCCCGCTAGTTAATAATTAACTAGCGGGGCTTTTTAATGAGTATTGTTAATCAACACTCATTGTTTTAGTCATTGTAGAACTTGCACGACCAGCAGGTTTGATTGAACCCGCACGTAAACCACTGTCTGGCACTAGTTCACGTTTATCGTGAGCCATAGCAACAGATGTATGTTTTACTTCGCTATCAGCTACAGGGGTAGGCTGTGCCATTGGCGCACTTGCTGACCCTTGAGCTATCGCTGTTTTAACATGTGGTGCTGCAGTTACTACTGGAGTTTCAACTTTAGCTGGCGCTTCAACTTTAGTTGGCTCTTCAGTTACCACTGGAGTTTCAACTTTAGTTGGCTCTTCAGTTACCACTGGAGCTTCAACTTTAGCTGGCTCTTCAATTACCACTGGCGCTTCAACTTTAGTTGGCTCTTCAGTAACTACTGGGGTTTCAACTTTAGCTGGCTCTTCAGTTACAAATGGAGTTTCAACTTTAGCTGGTTCTTCAGTTACTACTGGCGCTTCAACTTTAGCTGGCTCTTCAGTTACTACTGGGGTTTCAACTTTAGCTGGCTCTTCAGCTGCTACTGGCGTTTCAACTTTAGCTGGCTCTTCAGCTGCTACTGGCGTTTCAACCTTAGCTGGCTCTTCAGCTGCTACTGGCGTTTCAACCTTAGCTGGCTCTTCAGTTTGTACTGGCTCTTCTACAGCTTCAACTTTGGCTAAGTCTTCAACCGCAACGGCTTGTTCAACTTGTTGCGCTGCATCCGCAGGTGTAGCTGCAGATTTAGCTTTAAGCTCTGCTTCATACTCTGCAGCAGCTTGGTCGGCAACAGGAACAAATGCCGGTGCTTCATCTGACTTAGCTTCATTGCCTTCACCTTCAGGGCGACGACGACGCTGACCTGATGCACGAAGATGACGAGGTGAGCGACGTGAACGTGTACGAGTTTGCTCTTGCTCGTCTTCGGTTGTAGGTGTTTCATCGTTAGAATCAACATCTTCAACTTTTTCTTCTTTAATATGAGCTGTTTTTTCTGCCGCTGTTTGAGTTTGCTTTTCTACAACAGGTGCTTGCTCTTGGGCTACTGGTGTTTCTTTTTCTGTAGCTTGTACAGGTGTTTCATCTGTTGTTTGTACCTGCTCAGCATTTTCATCTTGCAGGCGTACTTTTTTACGCAAATTACGACGCTGGCGACGAACCTTTGGTTTTTGATCCTTTGGCTCTTCGGCTTGAACTGGCTTAGTTTCAGCTTCTGCTTTTGCAGGTGCATCAACTTTTACTGCATCTTTATCTTCAGTGCGTGGCTCTGGGCGCTTACGTGAATTAGGATTGCGACGACGCTTATTGCGATTCTCGCCTCTCTCTTGGTTCTCGTTAGTTTGCGTTGCTGCTTCAGGTGTTGATACAGAGTTAGTTTTAACCTCTTCATCCGCAGTACGCTCAGTGCGTGGCTTAGAACGAGGGTTATTACGGCGACGCTGATTGTTGTTATTACGGCGACGATTATCGTTATTACGCGTATTATCGCGCGTTTCTTGTTGCTGTTTTTGTGTTTCTTCTTTTTTCACTTCAACGGTTTCGCTGGCGAATAAAGATTTAAACCACTTACCAATTGCATCCAGTAAACCGCTTTGCGCTTTAGTTTCAGCAGGGGCAACAACGTTAGCAGGAGCCGCTTGTGGAGCTGGTGCTGCAGGCATTACAACGCCTTTTAACATTGGCTCTTCACGTACTGGTGCTACAGGCGACTTAGACATTTCAAATGCTTCAGGCTCTGGAGCAACAATTTGTCCATAGCTTACTGTTTCAATCGTTTCGTCTTTACGTAAGCGCATTACTTCGTAGTGTGGTGTTTCCATGTGTTGATTAGGAATGATCACTATGTCGCACTTATGTTGTTTTTCCATGCGATGAACACTACGGCGCTGTTCATTTAATAAATAAGCGGCAACAGCAACAGGCACTTGAGCATTAACTTGTGCAGTGTTGTCTTTAATTGCTTCTTCTTCAATTAAACGCAAAATAGACAGTGCAATTGATTCGTTAGAACGAATCGTACCTTGACCACTACAACGTGGACATGGGCCTTGGCTTGCTTCACCTAATGAAGGGCGCAGACGCTGACGCGACATTTCGAGTAAACCAAAACGTGAAATTTTACCAATTTGCACACGAGCACGATCAGGACGAACAGCGTCTTTTAGACGGTTTTCTACTTCACGCTGATGGCGTGGTGGTGTCATATCGATAAAATCGATAACAATTAAGCCACCTAAGTCGCGAAGACGTAATTGACGTGCAATTTCATCTGCTGCTTCTAAGTTAGTATTAAGTGCTGTTTCTTCAATATCGCCGCCTTTTGTTGCTTTAGACGAGTTAATATCGATAGAGGTTAATGCTTCTGTAGGATCAATTACAATTGAACCACCTGAAGGCAAGCGTACTTCACGCTGGAACGCAGACTCAATTTGGCTTTCAATTTGGTAATGCGTAAATAATGGCGTATCACCTTGATAAAGCTTAACACGGCTCATAAAGTCAGGGCGAAAACGTTCAATATGCGCTTTAGCTTCTTCAAAAACACGTGGTTTATCAATTAATATTTCGCCAATATCACGACGTAAATAGTCGCGAATTGCACGAAATATTACATTGCTTTCTTGGTGTATTAAAAACGGCGCTTTAGCACTGTCGGCTGCAACACCAATTGCTTCCCAATGAACAAGTAAGGCTTTTAAATCGTAGTTTAATTCTTCAAACGATTTGCCAACACCAGCAGTACGAACAATTAAGCCCATACCTTTAGGAAGTTCTAAACGACTAAGTGACTCTTTTAGTTCAGTACGCTCATCACCTTCAATGCGACGAGATATACCGCCAGCACGAGGATTATTAGGCATTAAAACTAAGTAGCTACCGGCAACGCTGATAAAGGTAGTAAGTGCTGCGCCTTTTTGGCCACGCTCTTCTTTATCAACTTGTACTATAACTTCTTGACCTTCTTTGATCACGTCACGAATATTCGGACGGCCATGGAAAGTATACCCAGCTGGGAAGTAAGTACGGGCAATTTCTTTTAAAGGAAGGAAACCATGACGATCAGCACCGTATTCAACAAATGCTGCTTCAAGAGATGGTTCAATGCGAGTGATTTTGCCTTTATAAATATTGGCTTTTTTCTGTTCGTGACCTGGGCTTTCTATATCTAAATCATATAGGCGCTGGCCGTCAACCAGTGCTACGCGCATTTCTTCTTGCTGCGTTGCATTGATTAGCATACGTTTCATATTGTTACTCTACTAGTTTGTGTCGCTGACATGACGCTGTTTTCACGTCTGTTCAGTTATTCCTATTTTTAGAATGTGCAGCCTCACGACTGGGTCTTTAATGGAACGGCTCTGTTTTTTGCGTACGCAGTATTTTTAAATGCAGGCAAACAATAGTGTATTTATTACTATTAAATTCATAGCAGGGCTAAAACTGTCGGCTTTTCAGCTACGTTACACGTTTTACCCAGAAGTTGGCCTGTCATACTAATCTTATTAAATGCCGTTCATATTTAGGCGCATAGGGCTCGTTAAGTAAGTGAGTAATACAATGTGATGTACTACTAAAATCCATTTTTGTGAGCAAAAATCGCTGCCAATGTTAATGACGACTTATTTATTAGATTTTTTTAGTTCTAAATAAGCTGCTGTACGGTACTACAATTGAGCAAGTGCTGAACGACGTTTTTACGTCGTCACTATCAGACAAATTATCTGTTCATTGCTTTTTCAATCGCATTAAAAATCAATTCATGTTCAAACTTAACTGGCAATATATTACGCGCATTGCCGCTAATTGATCGCACGTGTTGACTGGGTATGTATAAAAGCTTTGGAAAACTTAACTCGGATCTGTATGATCAATTACCCAGAATGTGCATCACGAATGTATTACTGCGTTAAAAAGCACCGTTGTTATTTGCAAATACTAAATATTTGCGCTGCTGATTATCCCACTATTATAACTGTGTTAGCAACTAAATTATTTTTCTTAAATTAGTGATTAGGCAATGTCAGAAAAAAACGACTTACAAGTAACTTATGTCACGATCAACGAAGACCATTTAGGTCAACGAATTGATAACTTTCTTATTACCCATTTAAAAGGGGTGCCTAAAAGCGCAATTTATAAACTTTTGCGTAAAGGTGAGGTGCGCGTTAATAAAAAACGCATTAAGCCGGTATATAAACTGCAGCTAGAAGATGTTCTTCGTATTGCGCCAATTAGGGTGGCAGAACGAGAAGAGTTTGTGCCTTCAAAACTTGATAAAGTAACACGCCTTGAAAATGATATTATATTTGAAGATAAATACCTGATTGTTATTAATAAACCATCGGGTATGGCGGTACATGGTGGTAGTGGCTTAAGTTATGGTTTAATTGAAGCGCTGCGAGTATTACGCCCAGAAGAGCGCAGTTTAGAGCTTGTGCATAGACTAGATCGCGATACGTCGGGGTGTTTATTAATTGCTAAGCGCCGTTCAGTACTGACTGCTTTACATGAGCAGTTACGTGAAAAAACCATGGAAAAAAACTATTGGGCGCTAGTTGATGGCCAATGGGACTCTAAAACTAAAAATGTTACCGAAGGGCTGCGTAAAAATACGCTTAAGTCTGGGGAGCGCGTAGTGCGTGTAGATAACACTGAAGGTAAACCCTCACATACCCGCTTTAAAGTGCTTGAGCGCTTTAACGAGTGCTCGTTAGTGCAGGCGTCACCGGTTACCGGGCGTACTCACCAAATACGTGTGCATACACAATGCAAAGGGCATCCCATTGCGTGTGATGATAAATATGGCGATGAAGAGTTTGATAATTCGATGCGTAAAACAGGGTTAAATCGTTTGTTTTTACATGCTCATGACTTAACTTTTTATCATCCTAAAAACGAAACAACCATGCGCGTAGAAGCACCGCTTGATAAAGCACTGGCTAATTGCTTAGTTAAATTGCGTGCTAATAAAACGTGATAGCAGTCAGTTCGCTCAAAAAGTACAAGCTGGTTATTTTTGATTGGGACGGCACAGTAATGGATTCAATAACTAAAATAGTTAATTGTATTCGCAGCAGTGCCGTTGCGTTAAATATAGAACCGCCAAGCAATGAAGCAACAAAAAGCATTATTGGTTTGTCGCTTGATAAAGCCATTGCGGTATTATTTCCGCTGCATAGAGCGCAGCACCAAGCGTTAATTAGTGGATATAAGCAGCATTACCAAACAGATACTACGGCTACACCATTATTTGCCGATGTAGAAAAAGTGCTATTAGCACTACAGCACAGTGGCATTATTTTAGCCGTGGCAACAGGTAAAGGGCGCGCAGGACTCGATCGTTTATTACACCAAAGTGAGTTAGGGCATTATTTTAGTGCAACGCGTAGTAGTGATGATGCAAGCTCTAAGCCATCGCCCGATATGTTGTTTCAATTATTAGCAGAGCTTGGCATAAGCGCCGATGAAGCGGTTATGATTGGCGATACAAAAATTGATATGGCAATGGCGCAAGCCGCGGGTATGGATAGCATAGGTGTCACTATGGGTGTACATAACGCAAAGCAACTTAGCGAGTTTAACCCGATTGCAACTGTTGATAGTTATCAGCAGTTGCAACAGTTATTGCTGCCTGAGCATTAACTAAGGGGGGTATTTGATTGCGCACTTAGCACATCAAGGCCAAACTCAGCTAATAATTGGCTGAGTTTGATCAGTGGTAAACCAATTAAACAGTTGGGATCGTCTCCAGTTAATTTTTCAAATAAACAAATCCCTAGGCCTTCACTTTTAAAACTGCCTGCGCAATTATAGGGCTGCTCAGCATCGCAATAAGCACTTATTTGCGCATCAGTGAGTGTTTTGAAAGTAACATTAAATGGTTCAATGCAGGTTTTACTCTCCCCAGATGTAAGATCGTAAACGCACAGGCCAGTTAAAAATGTTACACTATGGCCGCTAAAAAGGGATAACTGCTTTACGGCATTGTGTTTATTATGAGGTTTACCTAAAATTTGCTCATTAAATACAGCAACCTGATCTGAGCCAATCACTAAGCCTTTACTAAAGTGTTTACTAGCTGCGCGGGCTTTTAATTCACTTAAACGCTTAACTAGTTGTGCAGGGGTTTCATTGTTTAATGCTGACTCGTCAACATTCGGTGAAAATGTATCGAATGGTAGATTGAATTTTTGTAATAAAGACTGCCTAAAGAGTGAGCTTGAGGCTAATATAAGTGGGTACTTCATAGATTGTTTTCCTAACCAAAATCAGATTGAGTTAGGATAAATCAGATCCGTGAGTAAAACACGTGAAAAACCACGTAAATATGGTTTTTTACTTTGACTAACCAACTAACTATCTATATGATGCAGCCCCTATGCAAAAGGTGAAAATTCCCATCACTCTTCATCCAGGCAAAGCAGCGCAACACCGTTTAAAGTATGACGGCATTGTACCGCTTGAGAAACTAACTCGTTTACGAGAAGTTGTGCAGGAAGAAGTAGGTGAAATAGCGGTAAAAATTCATTGCAAAAACGACGACCAAGGTTTTGTTGTGATTAGAGGCAATTTGTCCACACACGTAACTGTCACTTGTCAACGTTGTAATGGTGATTTAGGGTTGGATTTGGTGCAAGATTTTGTTTATTCACCAGTTGGTGATGAAACAGAATCAGACATTTTTCCAGAAGACTACGATGAAGTAGCGCTTGATGAAAATGGTGAAATTAACGTTTTTAATTTAATTGAAGACGAATTAATTTTAGCAGTTCCATTGGTCTCTACCCACAACGAAGCTTCATGCAGTTATTCAGCAAAGCCTGCCAGCTTTGGTGTTTTAAAGGCGGAAGATGAGAAACCTAATCCATTTGATATTTTGAAACAACTTAAGAAAGATTCTTAGGAGAAGACTATGGCTGTACAAAAAAGCAAAAAGTCTCGTGCAAGACGCGGCATGCGCCGTTCACACGATGCGATTAGTGGTCCAAGCTTAACTGTAGATCAAACATCTGGTGAGACTCATCGTCGCCACCATGTGACTGCAGATGGTTACTACAAAGGCGTTCAAGTAATTTCTAAATAAGAGATTTCTTTATGCTGAATAATCTAACCATAGCGTTAGATATGATGGGGGGCGATTACGGCCCCCGTTCATCTATCCCCGCTGCCGTTAACGCGGTAAATGCTCATGCTAATTTAACGCTAATTTTATGCGGAAATGAGCAAGTCATATCAAAACAACTCGAATCACTCGATTCATTAGCACACCCTCGACTTATTATTCGCCACTGTAGCGAAGTTGTTACAAATGCATGTAAGCCCGGTGTTGCTGTACGCTCCAAAAAAGATTCATCTATGCGCGTTGCCCTTAACTTAGTTAAATCGGGCGAGGCTCAAGCATGCGTAAGTTCAGGTAATACTGGCGCGTTATTCTTTATGGCACATTACGTGTTAAAAATGCTTCCTGGTGTAAAACGTCCAGCACTTATTTCTGCGGTACCTACAGAGCGAAAAAACCCTGTTTATTTACTCGATCTGGGTGCTAACGTACATTGCGATGCGCAAACCTTATATCAATTTGGCATTATGGGGTCGGTAGTCGCAGGGCAAGCACTTGGCTGCGATAATCCCAAAGTAAGTTTATTAAATATTGGCTCTGAAGATATCAAAGGCCATGAAGATATTAAGCAAGCTGCACAATTAATGCAGCAAAGCCCTTTAATCAACTATATTGGTTACAGTGAAGGTAGCGATATATTTACCGGAAAAGCCGATGTTATTGTATGCGAAGGCTTTGTGGGTAATGTGGCGCTTAAAACCTGTGAAGGGATTGCAAAACTTATAATGAATAAGTTTACCGCCGCGCTTGAAAAGCACCTCGTATATAAATGCATGGCGTTTATGCTGAGCCCAATAATAAAAAAACTCTATAAAAGGGTGAACCCCGACCAGTATAACGGTGCAAGTCTGGTAGGATTGCGCGGTATTGTGGTTAAAAGCCATGGAAATGCCTCAGCTAAAGCATTTCAAGCAGCAATTGATGAAGCGGTAAAGGAGGTTGAACGCCAACTTCCTGACAAAATAGCCGCAATTTTTGAAAAAATACATTCTAAAGACACGGTGAACGAGTAGTAATTGAGTTGCCGTGTTTATAACATTATTTATTTGTTTAATTAAAAAGAGCAAAATATGGCACAACAAATTGCAATTCTATTTCCAGGTCAAGGCTCACAAAGTGTTGGCATGTTAACTGAGTTACTCCAAAGCTCAGACATTGTTAAAGCAACTTTTAGCGAAGCGTCAGCGGCGTTAGGATATGACCTAGCAGAACTGGTTCTTAATGGCCCAGAAGA
This sequence comes from Pseudoalteromonas sp. K222D, assembly GCF_017653575.1. Classification (NCBI taxonomy): domain Bacteria; kingdom Pseudomonadati; phylum Pseudomonadota; class Gammaproteobacteria; order Alteromonadales; family Pseudoalteromonadaceae; genus Pseudoalteromonas; species Pseudoalteromonas sp. K222D. Next base: position 249,770 of record NZ_JAGGDL010000001.1, on the reverse strand, counting down.
AAAGCTAAATCAAACTCACCGCACTCAACCTGCATTATTAACAGCCAGTGTTGCTATTTACCGTGACTGGTTAGCAGCAAACCCAGATGCAGATGTTGTTATGGCTGGACACAGCTTAGGTGAGTACTCAGCATTAGTATGTAGCGAAGTAATAAGCTTGAGTGAAGCGGTAAAGTTAGTAGAAAACCGTGGTTTATATATGCAAGAAGCCGTACCTGCAGGTGTGGGTTCAATGGCTGCTATTATTGGCTTAGGCGACGATGAAACCAAAGCGGCTTGCGCCGCTGCAGCGCAGGGTGAAGTGGTTTCTCCGGTAAATTATAATTCTCCTGGGCAAGTTGTTATTGCAGGCCATAAAGCGGCTGTAGATCGCGCTTCTCAAGCGTGTAAAGATGCAGGTGCAAAACGTGCATTGCCACTTGCTGTTAGCGTACCATCGCATTGTGAGCTAATGAAGCCGGCCGCTGAAAAGTTAGCTATTGATTTAGCTGCGTTAACATTTAACACGCCTAAATGCGCTGTTATTAATAATGTTGATGTAAAAGCTGAAACGTCAGCTGATGCAATTAAAGACGCATTAGTACGCCAGTTATACAGCCCAGTACGCTGGACTGAAACAGTACAAGCATTAGTTGCACAAGGTGTAACGCAAAGCTACGAATTTGGCCCAGGCAAAGTATTAACTGGCCTTGCAAAACGAATTGATAAAGCAATGATCTGTGGTTCAGTTAACGACTGTGCCTCAATTGATGCTGCAAAATAAGAGTATAAAATATGACTAATTTATTTTCATTAGCGGGCAAAGTTGTCCTGATCACGGGCGCTAGCCGTGGTATTGGTAAAGCCATTGCAACTACTTTAGTTGCCCAAGGCGCAAAAGTAGCGGGTACGGCAACCAGTGAGTCGGGCGCTGCTAAAATTAGCGAGTATTTAGGTGAAAGCGGCAAAGGTTATGCGTTAAACGTAACTGATCCTGCATCTATTGAGGCGACATTGGCGGCGATTAAAGCTGATTTTGGCGATGTTGACATATTGGTTAATAATGCCGGCATCACTCGCGATAATTTATTAATGCGCATGAAAGAAAGTGAGTGGGATGATATTATCGACACTAACTTAAGTTCTATATTCCGTTTATCTAAGGCAGTATTACGCCCAATGATGAAGAAAAAGAACGGTCGTATTATCAATATTGGCTCAGTAGTGGGCACTATGGGTAATGCTGGGCAAGCTAACTATGCAGCGGCTAAAGCCGGTGTTATTGGCTTTTCTAAGTCACTAGCACGCGAAGTAGCGTCGCGTGGTATTACGGTAAACGTAGTTGCGCCTGGTTTTATTCAAACCGATATGACCGATGGTCTTACGGATGAGCAAAAAGCAGCCACACTGGCAAATGTACCAGCAGGGCGTTTAGGGCAACCAGATGAAATTGCTGCTGCTGTATGTTACCTAGCGTCAGATGCGGCTGCGTATGTATCGGGTGAAACTTTGCATGTAAATGGTGCGATGTACATGGTTTAATAGCCTATGTGCAAAGAAAGTAATTAAATATAAGTAATTAAATTGCCAAAAAAGATTGAATTATTGGCAATCTTGCTTTAAACATACTTGAAATCGTGGTTAAAATAAGCGATAAAAGACGAAACGTACACTCAAGAGGTTTGACCAGACAATTATTTATGGTCAAAAGATTGAATCAGAGAATTATGCGACGTAAACTACGCCGCAATCTGAAAATAACGCATTGGCGTTTTTAATAAAGGAAAGAAGAATGAGCGATATCCAAGAACGCGTAAAGAAAATTATCATCGAACAACTAGGTGTTAAAGAAGAAGAAGTGAAGAATGAATCTTCTTTCGTAGATGACTTAGGTGCAGATTCTCTTGATACAGTTGAATTAGTAATGGCTCTTGAAGAAGAGTTTGATACTGAGATCCCTGATGAAGAAGCTGAAAAAATCACTACAGTACAATCTGCTATCGATTACGTTACAGCTCACGCTGAGTAATTAATCGCATATTAAGGGCAGCATTCGCTGCCCTTAATCTCTATATCCAAACCACTTCAAAGTATATGATTCAAAGCAAAGCTAAACATCAATCTAATTTACACTGATTTTATTGGTATTATGCGTTTTAAATCTAATTTGGGACGAGTACTTTGAAGTTGCTTGGGTATTATTATCCCCTTATAAAACACCTTATTGGAGGCAAACCGTGGCTAAACGTCGAGTTGTCGTAACTGGCTTAGGAATGTTGACGCCGCTAGGTAATGATGTGCAATCAACCTGGCAGGGCTTATTAGATGGCAAAAGTGGTATTCAAACTATCACACACTTTGATACATCAAAATTTGGTACGCATTTCGCGGGTCTAATCAATGATTTTGATGCATCGGCTTATATGCCAGCAAAAGATGCTAAAAAAATGGATTTATTTATTCAATACGGCATTGCCGCGGGGATCCAAGCATTTAAAGATTCAGGCCTTGAAGTAACTGAACAAAACGCGACGCGTATTGGCGTAGCAGTGGGTTCAGGTATTGGTGGTTTAACGCTTATTGAAGAAAACCATATAAAACTACTTAATAGTGGACCGCGTAAGTTATCCCCATTTTATGTACCTTCTACCATTATTAATATGATTTCTGGTCATTTATCAATAATGAATGGACTACGTGGCCCTAATATTTCTATTGTTACAGCCTGTACTACGGGTTTGCATAATATTGGCCATGCTGCCCGTATGATAGCGTATGGCGATGCAGATGCTATGGTAGCTGGCGGTGCTGAAAAAGCCTGTACACCAATTGGTATGGGGGGCTTTAATGCTGCTCGTGCACTTTCAACACGCAACGATGATCCACAAGCGGCTTCGCGTCCTTGGGATAAAGACCGCGATGGTTTTGTATTATCAGATGGTGCGGGTGTTGTGGTTGTTGAAGAATACGAACACGCAAAAGCACGTGGTGCAAAAATTTACGCAGAACTAGTTGGTTTTGGTATGAGTGGTGATGCATTTCATATGACTTCACCACCAGAAGATGGTGCAGGCGCAGCATTAGCGATGGAAAATGCGCTAAACGATGCGCAAGTAAATGCGGACCAAATTGGTTACATTAACGCACATGGTACATCGACTCATGCAGGCGACAAAGCAGAAACCTCGGCCGTTAAAAGTGTTTTTGGCAGTGCAGCAAAAGACGTAATGGTGAGTTCATCTAAATCTATGATGGGTCACTTATTAGGTGCTGCTGGTTCGGTTGAGTCGATTATTTCAATATTGTCGTTAACCGATCAAAAAGTTACCCCAACAATTAATCTTGATAACCCAGATGAAGGGTGCGATTTAGACTATGTACCGCACACTGCCCGAGATGCAAAATTAGAGTTTGCACTATGTAACTCGTTTGGCTTTGGTGGTACTAATGGCTCGTTACTGTTTAAAAAGGTATAATCTTTTTTAACAACAGACCAGACTATAAGAGCTCAGTTGTTTAACTGGGCTTTTTTTATATGCAAAAAACACAAAAAAACACACAAACTATTATTACAACAGTTAAAAACAGCACTATAAGCGCGTACGATCGTGGCTTAAATTATGGTGATGGCTTTTTTACAACTGCAAAAGTAGTAAATGGGCAAGTAGAGCATTGGTCACATCATAAAGCACGTTTAATTGAATGTGCTGCACGACTTGGTTTTCCATTAGTAGATATTGCTGAACTTGAAGCTCACATAGCTAAAAGTATAGCGGAGCATACGTTGTGTGTGCTTAAAATTGTAATAACGCGAGGCGAAGGAGGGCGCGGTTATGGTTTGCCGCAAACCTGTAATGTAACCGTGTTATTGAGTGTTTTAGAGTATCCTCAAAATTACAGCAGACTGGCAAATGAGGGTATAAGCCTTAACATCAGCCCCATTAAACTAGCCGCACAACCCTTGCTTGCAGGGCTCAAAACACTAAACCGCCTTGAACAAGTATTAATAAAAAAAGCGCTGCAAACGCAACCTTGTGACGATGTGCTTGTACTTGATTATAACAACAATGTGATAGAAGCCTCTGCAGCAAATATTATTGCTATTAAGCAAAATAAATTATTTACCCCAAGCCTTAATGAGTGCGGGATAAAGGGGGTTTATCTACAATCATTATGTGATAAATTAGCCGTTGATTTTAAGTGCGTAAGTATTGCAGACTTGCTTGAAGCAGATGCGGTTTTTATCTGTAATAGCTTAATGGGCGTAGTGCCTATTAATCGTCTTGAGCAGCGTAGCTTTGATATTGTGCATAGCCAGTTATTATTAAATAAATTATTAGCCAAGGAGGCTAAGTGTTAAAAGTTACTTTATCGGTATTATTATTAGCTATAATTACCAGTGTTTTTGGTTATCAGCAATTACAAGCAACGCTCCATAGCCCATTAAAAGTAGCGAATAACACCCAATTTGAAGTGAAAAAAGGTACTGGCTTTAATCAGTTATGTAAGCAATGGCAAGCCAATAACTGGGTAGAAAACTGCTGGCGTTACCAATTACTTGCTAAACTAGACCCAACACTCACAGATTTAAAAACGGGGCTTTACGCACTTAATAGTGATAGTGTTATTAGCAATATAAAAAAAATAAATAATGGCCAACAAGTTAGCTTTAGTTTTACAATTATTGAAGGCCAAGCGCTGCGCGAAGTATTAGCCGCTATTAAAAATGCCAATAACTTAAAAAATGATTTAAAAGAGCAGCAACTAAGTCAGCAAATACTTGGCAGTGATATGCACTTAGAAGGCTGGTTATTTCCCGAAACCTATCACTATCATAATAACGACACAATTAGCAGTGTGCTAAAACGCGCCGCCCAAAAAATGCAGCAAACCCTTGATACTGCTTGGCAGCAGCGTGCACAAAATTTACCCTATAAAACAGCGTACGAAGCACTGATAATGGCCTCCATTATTGAAAAAGAAACGGGCCTTGCCAGTGAGCGGCCATTAATCGCCTCTGCATTTGTAAACAGACTAAATACTAATATGCGTCTACAAACAGATCCAACCGTAATTTACGGCATTGGGGAGAGCTTTGACGGCGATATTAAACGCAAAGACTTGCGTAACTACACGCCTTATAACACCTATCGTATTAATGGCCTGCCGCCTACACCCATTGCCATGCCATCAAAGGCAGCTATTTTAGCCGCGGTTAATCCACCCACAACTGAGTATGTTTACTTTGTTTCAAAAGGTGATGGCAGTCATCAATTTTCAACCACATTGAAGCAACACAATGCGGCAGTTAAAACGTATATATTAAACAAAAAGAACTAATTTTTTATGAAACCTAAATTTATAGTAATCGAAGGGTTAGAAGGGGCCGGTAAATCTACCGCTATTGCTTTGTGCCAGTCGTTTTTAAACAGCAAAAAAATTGATTTTATTAATGTGCGTGAACCCGGTGGTACGCCGCTTGCTGAATCGTTACGTACATTAGTAAAAGCACAACATGACGAAGAAATAGCGTTCGAAACTGAATTATTAATTATGTACGCTGCACGCTCGCAGCTAATGCATAATGTTATTAACCCAGCACTTGAGCAAGGGCAATGGGTACTTGCCGATCGTCACGACTTGTCATCGCAGGCGTATCAGGGTGGTGGGCGTGGTATTAGTGCTAATACACTTGCATCGCTTTCTTCCATGGTATTAAAAGGGCTAAAACCCGATTTAACCATTTACTTGGATATTGATCCGGTTATTGGCCTTGAACGCGCTAAAGGTCGAGGCGAATTAGATAGAATAGAACAAGAAGCGATTGAGTTTTTTCAGCGTACACGGATGCGTTACTTAGAACTTGCTAATGACGACAACTCTATTAAAACTGTTGACGCAAACCAAAGCATTGAGCACGTACATCGTGATATAACGAATGTATTACGCACATTTTTTGCAGAGCAAAAATAATATGAGACTGCCTTGGCTACACGATATAGAGCAACGCTTAACACAAAGTTTTAAAGCACAGCGCTTTCATCATGCGCAGTTGTTTAGTGGTCCTATTGGTGTTGGCAAGTTTGCTTTTGCAAGCCAGTTAGCCAATGCATTGTTGTGCAACAATATAGCCGAGCAAGTTGCGGCAAAAAAAAGTGTATTATCAGCTTGTGGACAGTGTAAAAGTTGTTTATTAATAAAGGCAGGTACTCACCCTGATAAGCGCTTAACGCAAGTTGATGGGCAGAGTATTGGCGTAGACGATATACGTGGTATTAGTGATTTTATGCATCATTCGGCAGCGCAAAATGGTAATAAAGTCGCTATTATCGAAAACTGCGAAAAAATGACTACCGCTGCTGCAAATGCGTTATTAAAAACGCTAGAAGAGCCAAGTCAAAGCCGGTTTTTAATTCTCACAACCAGTCAAGCTACACAATTGCCAGCCACTGTTTTAAGTCGCTGTGCAAAAACGGATGTAAAAGTAACAAACTTAGCACTTGCTCAGCAATGGTTAGAATCGCTAGAAATAACTAATTACACCTGGTTGCCGCTGTTTTACAGCCAACCACTGCAAGTTAAATACTGGCAAGAGCAAAATCAGCTAAAAAATATAAATACACTTTATAAATTTGCAACTGAGTTTAAACAAAGTCATAATTTTACTGAGTTAATAGCAATAATAAATAAACAGCCTGAGCTTATTCGTATATTTACGTTGTTTTTAAGCGAGCAATTAAAACAACAGCTTATGCAAGGCATGAGCTTTGACGCTTATCAAAATGTGCAACATGCTCTAAACGAGTTTTTACAAAATAATACCAAAATACTCGGGCTAAATTTACCGCTAGCAGTATCGAGATTAGCGTCCGTACTGCGAAATAATTAAAGGACTGAGCATGCAAGAGCTATTAGTAGATATAGACGATTTAGATGAATTATATTGCTGTTATATGCCTTATTTAAAAAAAGGTGGCTTATTTGTACGCACTAATATGCGTTACGAAGTAGGGCATTCACTCGCTTTACGAGTTACCCTTCCAGATGCGTTAGAGGATGACGTTGTGACCGGGAAAGTGTCGTGGATCACACCACAAGGAGCGCAAAGCTCTAACCCGCCTGGCATAGGTATTAGTTTTTTAGATGATAAAACAAACCTAAACGCCAAGATCGAAAAACTACTGGGGACTATGTTAAACTCCGGTAATCCAACTTATACCATGTAAGTAGTACCATGATTGTAGATTCTCATTGCCATTTAGACCGCCTTGATTTTGATAAGCTCGATTTAAACCTTGACCAAGTGCTTGATAAAGCGCGTGCAAAAAAGGTTGAACACTTTTTATGTGTAAGCGTAACACTTGATCAATTCCCGAATATGCTTGATAAAATTAAGCATTATGATGATGTGTCAGCTTCGTGTGGCGTACATCCACTTGATCAAAAAGATGCGCTTAATAAGCAACAATTAATCGATTTAGCGTCGCACGATAAAGTCGTCGCCATTGGTGAAACAGGACTTGATTACTACTACGCAAAAGACACGCATGCCGTACAACAGGCAAGCTTTGTAGGTCATATAGAAGTAGCAAATCAACTACAAAAGCCATTAATTATTCATACTCGTGACGCTCGTAGCGATACCATTAATTTAATGAAACAGCATAACGCCGAAAATTGTGGTGGTGTACTACATTGTTTTACTGAAGATTGGGATATGGCTAAAAAAGCCATTGATATGGGCTTTTATATTTCGATTTCGGGCATTGTTACCTTCAAAAATGCCGTAGAGTTAAAAGAAGTGGTAAAACAAATACCGCTCGATCGCTTGTTAATAGAAACCGACTCTCCATATTTAGCACCAGTACCGTATCGCGGAAAAACTAATCAGCCAGCATATGTAGAAGATGTGGCTTATTACATTAGTGAATTAAAGGGAATTAGCTTTAACGAGCTGGCAAAAGCGACTACAGAGAACTTTTACTCTTTATTTAAATTAGCAGCCAAAGGCTAAATACATGAAAACTCACACGGCGCAACTTCCTATTTTATTAATGGGGCCTATGGTGCGCCGTGCAGAGCAAACCAGTGTATGCATTCAGTTTGCTACCTCTAAGCCTGTAAACTGTCGCATTGAACTGTTAAATTATGAATGTTACAGCGATCAGCACAGCGTTTCTCTCGGCGAGCACTTATATCTGCATTTCGTCATTATAAAGCCAATAAATCATAAGTTTCCTACTGACAGCTTATTAAGCTACGAACTTATAGTTGACGATACTCCAATTGATTTATCGCCTTGGTGCTATAGCAATCAAGCAACACCTGCATTTGTAATTCCCAATAAACTCAGTGATATTTTGCACGGATCATGTCGTAATGCACATCATCCCGCAAAAGACAGTTTAGTTTCTGCAAGTCATTGGCAAAACACTCAGCGCGGTAATAACAACCAAGGTGCACAATTGCTATTACTGAGCGGTGATCAGGTTTATGCCGATGACGTAGCAGGACCTATGTTATTAGCCATTCATCAGTTAATTGAAGCCTTAGGTATTTATAAAGAGCAACCACTTACAGTTGAGCTACCGAACGATATAAATGAGCAGCTTTATAATCGCCATTTGTTCTTACCAAAAACACCTTGGCAAAAACGCCCAAAGTTAGGTGTTAGTTACTGGCTGAAAAAAGATGAACCTCACTTTTCAAGTGTAAAAGCCCACAATCACCTTATTCACTTTGAAGAATATATAGCACTTTATTTATTAAATTTTAGTGCTGCAGCTTGGCAATGTGTAGATATACAAAGCATAACGTATGCAGGTCAAAACGAGCAAAACAAGACTATTTTTAACGCCGAAAAATCAGCACTGATTGATTATACAAAAGGATTGAGTGATGTAGAGCGGTTGTTTGCCAATGTATCTACATTAATGATATTTGACGATCATGATGTAACCGATGACTGGAACCTGACAGCTGGATGGGAGCAAGCGATTAGTCAAAACCCAGTGAGTAAACGTATTGTAAGCAATGGTTTAATTAGTTACTGGTTGTTTCAAGGGATGGGAAATGATGCACTCACTAAAACGGGCACATTAATCGCTGCGTTTAAGCACAGCTTAGCGAGTAGTAATATTTGGCAATTTAAAACATTTGATAAAACACTAACAGAATTTAGTCATTGGCATTATGAACTGACAACGGTTCCTAAAGTGGTGGTGCTCGACACTCGCACACATCGTTGGCGTAATGAGCAAAATTTTAATGAGCCCTCTGGTCTACTTGATTGGGAGCGACTTACTGATCTTGAGCAGAGCTTATTGAGCCATGATCAAGTTATTATTGTATCGCCCGCGCCAGTATTTGGCGTTAAATCGATTGAAGCTATTCAAGCGCTATTTAATATGTGCGGCCAACCGCTCACGGTAGACGTAGAGAACTGGATGGCTCACGAAGGCTCGGCAAGAAAATTGCTCGATACTTTTAGAAGAGACGATACCCCAAACGAAACGCTAATTTTATCTGGTGATGTACATTACTCCTTTTGTTTTTCGGTGCAAAAACGTTTTGGCGATCATCCTAATAGAGTGTGGCAGCTGACTGCCAGTGGTATAAAAAATGAATTTCCGCGTAAATTAATAAATATACTCGATAAACTCGATTCAATTTTATATAGCCCGAAAAGTCCGCTGAATTTCTTTACTAAACGTTGGCATATGGAGGTTGATAAACACCAAACCAAAGGCGATGGGCAAAAGTATTTAGTGAGCGATTCAGCTATTAGCTTAATAACGCTAGAGCAAGGTAATTTGGCCCGCTATCAGCTTATTCATGGCGACGGTCACTTAACAGAGTTTGATTTAGCACAGCACTAGTCGGCTTGATTACGTCTTTTTTTTATAGTTTTAGGCGCAGGTAATTTATTAGTTAAAATAGCTAAGCATAAAATAGCCAAAAACAGCATTGAATTAGCGCCAGCTTGCAGCGAATAGTCGACTAAAGAATGCAGTAGCATAGTAATAATAGCTACTGCACAGCCAAATGCTACTCCTTGATAAAGTGCGGTTTTGCGTTGGCGCATGGTCGCAATACAGAGCCATAAACAATAAAGTATCAGCAAACCAAGTGCTAATGTTGCCGGTATACCTAGCTCCACAGCAAATTGTATATAATCGTTATGCGCATTATCGTAGTAGCCAGAAAAGGGCTCTGATTGATACGCAGGGAAAGCAGTGTAAAAAGTACCCCCACCTGATCCCAGCAATGGTTTATCTAATATAAGTGGTATAGAGTCGCGTACCACTTCGTCACGCGTTTCTGAGTGTATACTGGTTTCGCTAATACGCTGTTTTACTTTTTCAACGTCAAATATTGCACCAATAATAATTAAATCGATAATAAAAAAGCTAATAATAAGGTGTTTAAACGCTTTGGGCTTTTGTCTGTAAATAAATAAAGCCAATAAGCTCATAACCATTAAAGCGATAAAAAATGCCGAGTTACCCATGCGGCTGCGAGTTAATATTAAGGCAACAATAATAATAATTAATGATACGCGTAATACAATTTTAGAGCTTAATAATATACCAGCCCAGTCACGTAATGTTTGTGCGAGTGATTGTGTATTGTCGTTAGCAGAGCGTTTTAACTCACTGATCAACACACCTATGCCTAAACATAAGCACAGCGCTAAATAGTTGGCTAAAAAGTTAGAATAAGTAAAAGTACCAATAGCACGATCGGTATGTTTATAACTAAATAATGGGCTAATAATATCGGGTGATAAGCTTAAATAACTTGCATATAAGGCCTGAAAAACCCCAGCAAAAATAACAGTGTAAACTAATTTTTTAATTCGTAGGGAGTGGTTACAGTAAATAAAAATTAACCAGCAAAATAATAGCATAAACCAGGTTTTAATTAACATTTGCTGAGTTTGAAACGGATCAACACTTATACTAAATAGCTGTATTGTGCAAACTAAAACAACAACGCCAAGAGCAATAAATATAGGCCAAGAGTATAAAGGAGGATAAAGCAGTTGTTTATTTTTAATAGCACTATTAAATAAATGCAATAAAAACGTAAAGCTAATCAGCACGCCTATAGCTAATATTGCCCATGGGCGGTAACTGCCAAGGGGTAGGGGGAGTAAAAAAATAATTAAACATATAACAAAAAATATAAAGCGATTCACAGCCATCTCAAAATATAAACGCAGCGCTAAGGCTGCATTTATATTTAATAAAGTTAGTTACCAACTTCAGATATACCAGCATCACCACCAGTACCACCCGATCCAGGAGGTGTAGGCAATACAGGTAAGCTAATAGGAGGATTAGGTTGTGCTTGGATAGGGCCTGCTGCCGTGGCTTGTGAAGCAATAGTAGCATCTATGCCCGCATTAATTGCAGCAAGTGTAATAGTGTCTGAATCTACTCCGTATGCAGAAAGTGCGGCTAATAAAGTAGCAACCATAGGGCTGTCTACACCAAAAGCAGCAATAACGGCAGTAATCATTTGATCAACCTGAGCGTTACTACAATTGCCTCGTGGCAAGGTTTTGTCTAGTTGGTTTTTTATATTGTTTTTACAAATAATTTTAATGGCGGCAACTAAGTCTTGTTGCAGTTGCTCAGGAGATACATTTATTGGTGCATTACTTAAAATCGAAATCAAGTTGTCTATCCCTGCAGACTGAACAGATTTTGATGTATTAGTTTGTGCATAAGTTTGCGGTACATAAAATACACACAGCCCTACTATTAGTCCAAATAAGATAATTGCTTTCATGATCGACCCTTGTTTAAAAAATAGGCTACTTACAAAATTCTAATACATTTGGATGAAAAGTAAACTTTTTATTTGTGTTTTCATCAATAATGTTGATTACTTGTGAGGCGGAGCAAATTAAATTCCCTTGAACACCATCACAACCTAAGCTTTCGAGTATGTTTAATGTTTCGGGCTTTTCAATTAAACACGCTAAGACTTTAATACCAAAGCCATGACAAATATTATTTACAGTTTGAATATAAAAGCGACTTTGCGGATTATCAATTAAATCTTGAATGTAGCTACCGTCAATTTTCACATACTCAATATCAAGACCATGTAAATACTTAAAAGAGGTTAAACTGGTGCCAAAGTGCTCTACACACACACTAATACCAACCTCTTTTATCGCATCAATATGAAGTGCAGCAACGCGTATATTACTTAGTAAGCTCAATTCATGAAGCTCAAAAATAAGATTGTTTTTGAGGCAGGGGTAGTGTTGAGAAAACGCACCTAGCCATTGTATAAACTCCGGTGAATATAATGAGGACTTACTTATATTTAATGCGAATTTATCCTCTGGATATTGCATTTTAATATTAATAAAATCACGGATTAATTTTTTATCCAGTTCTTCTGTCAAATTTAACTTTTCGGCCATAGCGAATAAGTGACTATTGTTTATTTTTTCATTGTTATAGATAAAGTGCGCAAATACTTCAAAGTAGGACTGTGTAAACTCGGTATTACTTTTTTTCACAGGCTGTACTGAAAAGCTCACTTCCCCAGAGTTAATTATGCTCTGAATTATTTTTTGCCACTCTTCAACACTAAAGACTATTTTATTATCAATGTTAGCGTCAATCGTACTTTCCCCAATAGTACATTTTGTATCTAATGACGAAAGTAAATGACTCAGTGTTAAGCTTTTTTCAACACTTATAGAAGCTAAGCGGGCATAACCATTATTATGTGAGCTGTGCTGTTTTTGGCTAAACAGGTCAATAAGGTTAGCGTGTAAATTATATAAAAAAGTAATATCGTATGGCGCAATAAAAACAAAAGTACTGCCATTTATTCGGCATAACCTATAATTATTTAGTTCAGCTAAAGAGAGTTTTAATATTTTAGCAACGTCAGTCACATACTCATCACCCCTTTGATAGCTAAGTGTTCGATTAATGTTTACTAGCGAGGGAAGTGTGACCATTGTTGCTGTCATTGGACGCTCAGAGGTAATGGAGTGGGTAACGGCGTTAAAATAGTTTTCAAAAGATTTGCGATTACCTAACCCTGTTAGTGGATCACTATACACGGCGTTTGTTAGTGCTTGGGTTTGTTTAGCTAAAGAGTCGAATGTACTTTGCAAATTAAGCACCATATTATTAATTGCTTTGGTTACTATGCGCAATTCGTGGGCTAACGGCACTTTATTATTGAGTGTAAAGCGTTTGCGAGTAACAAGCAGTGCTTGCTTCTCAACTGCTTTTAAAGGTTTGAATATTGTTTGTAAAATAAAATAAGTGATCAGCAGTGAAGCAATTAATAATATGAGCGAACTATAAAAGCTACGCTTTGTGTGCAGCCATAAAGTTAAATATGACTCTCCTAAGTGGCTGGTAACTTCAAGTGTACCAGCAATGATCCAACCCGTATTTATTTCAGATTGCATTGTAGGCGCGCTTAATTTTACAGTGTTTGTAAACCAATGAGGCACAGAATCTACATGGGTAGGGTTTTCTAATGAGAATAGCGTTTCATGTTTTGTATTAATAAAGCGTATTTTACTATAATAACCAGAATCAAATATTGCGGTTGCCATAGTTTGCCCTATTATGATTCCATCTGTATCCAAATAAGGGGAGATAGAAAGTCCTAGGCTTGTAGCTGTGTCTTTTGCATGGCTTGCCATTTGTGTTTGTAAATAGTCTCGGGTTGTATCTACATCAATAATAATTCTTACAAAAAAAGATAAAATGGAAATACAAATTATTAGCCCGTAGATCTGTATTTTAAGACTCATACCTTGTTTAAAAGGGTGATACATTATTTTCATCTCCTGTATCAATTCCATTTACGAGTGCAAGCTCACCTTTTTCAATTCTTTTTAGCATAGTATCCCAAGCCGACACACCGCTACTATTTTTAACTTTATTACCAAGCCCTTTTGCTTTGGCTAACCATAAACCTTGGCCATTAAAACTGTATATAGGTGTTAAATCGTGACGTTTATTTGCGGGGAGTAACTGGGTATTAAAGTTACCCAAAACAAAAGGAATTTGGTCTGCTTCAGGAAAGTATATCAGTACCATGTGGGGCTGATTAATGGTGTGTTGACGCACATACATAAACCTTATTTTTTCTTCAGGAATACCAAGCGCAATTAAAGTAAAGTATTTAGCTATAACGTAATCCTCACAATCCCCCATACCTACACCCAAACTTTCTATTGGTGTAGCCCAATAATCATTTTTATTCCAAAGCTCATTATCTGTTTTGTATTTTATATGTTCATTAAAAAAATTATTAACCAGATGTACCTGCCGCCATTCATTCTTATCAATCGATGCATCAATAAACCTAAGCCATTGCTTTATGCGATTATGTCCATCTTTACCATAATGTTGTTTTGCACGTTCAATTATTTCGCTATTACGCAAGTAATTGATTGTGTCTTGTGAGTAAACATAAAAAGATAACAAGATAACAATGCAGCACCCCAAACGCACAAGTAGTTCCTTAAAATTTAGATGCGACACTTATTATATTATTAGCATTAAAACCGAAACTAGCAATAAAGTAGGTTAAATAAGTTTTAATGAAACAATTTGTTAGCATTGACTAATTAAAAGGTGTGGTTTAATGTTTATTGAATTGTGTTGTTTTGTACTTTAAATGTACGTAATCGCGATTAGTGACCCCAACATATGCGTTAAAAGTTTTAAAGATTGCTCGTTGGATATAATAAAAATTGGCACTAAATTTTGACTTTATTAAATTGTATGGCAATTGATATAAAGTGCTATGTAGCAAATACACTACATTGTTAAGTTATACCATTGATAAACCATATATATTAATTACTTAAAGCTTAAGTAATACATGAGAGGCTCAATATTAAACACAATCTCGGTGCACATGAAAATACAATGTTTACGAGTTTTTTGAGATCTGTTTTACTAAGTAAATTAAAAGTTTAATCTTATAAGTTGATCTATTATAAGATGAATTGTTCTATTTTAAACCAAGTGAGTCTGATGGTAGCTCCAATTTTGGAGTTAGAAAAATTATTTTACGTTTAGTAAATTTAAGAGAGTCAACGGATGGGTTTATTTTTGAAACTGTTGAAAAATAAATTAAAGGTATTGATACCTGACTCTATATATATTCGATATGAATATTTAAAGCTTCACCGTAAATTTTATTCAAAAAAGAAAGTGCTTACTTTTAGCGATAGGATTTTCTCCTGGAAACTAAGTAAGAAACTAACTGATTTTTCTATTTTTGTGGATAAATATAAAGTTAGAGCATTTGTCGCTGATAAATGCGGTGAAAAATACCTTCCAACCTTACTAAAAACTTGTACCGTAGCTGAAGATTTTAATTTAACCGAAATGCCAGATAAATTTGTCATAAAACTAAATAACGGTAGCGGCTATAATCTTGTTATCAATAATAAAAATGATCATTGTAATGCTGAAATTCGCCAATTAATTACACAATGGCTAAAGTCTGATTTTTATGCAATAAGTAAAGAAAAACAGTATAAAAACGTTGAGCAGCTAGTTATTTGTGAAGAGTTTATTGAATCAACAGATGGCCTAAAAGACTATAAATTTTATTGTATAGAGGGCGTAATTGAATTTGTGCAGGTAATTTCACAAAGGACAAGCAATAAGCAAACGCACAACTACTATTCAAGGTTATGGCAACCACTTCCAATCTTAAGGGCTGGATGTGATATTGGAGAAGTTGAACTCAAACCAAAAAATTTTGCAGAGGCAGTTGTAATTGTAGAAGCATTGAGTAGCTCATTTTCTTTTGTAAGAGTTGATCTCTATATTCAAGATAAAATATATTTTGGTGAATTAACGTTTACTCCTGGGAATGGGTACATTAAATTCCTGCCTGAAAAGTTTGATAGGGAGTTAGCAAGTAAAATGAAACTAGCTTTTAAAAACAATGGTTAATAAATTAAGAGAATAAGTATATTTAATAAATGGTTCACGCTTTTACTTTAAGGGAGTGAAGATGAAAATAAAAAAAATTCTCAGTCTAGAAACACTCAGAGGGTGGGCTTGTTTATTATTAGTACTTAATCACTTAATAGGTGAACCAAATATATCAGGTTTAAAGTTACCCGAAAATAACGACTTTTATTTTTTTAACTTAATGTTAGAAAATGTCAGAATGCCATTATTTGCATTTTTAGGCGGCGTTATTTTCTCTTTTAGAGGAGTGACATCAGAGCAATTTTTTTCTATGTTAAAAGGAAAGTACTTTAGACTAATCATTCCTCTAATTTTTGTAGGCCCAATTTATCTATTTATTCAGGCACATACTTTAGGAGCAAATCAAAAAATAGAAATAACCAATATTACTTATTACTTTAGCGTGATATGGGAAAGTAAATTTCATTTTTGGTTTTTACAAGCAATGTTTTTGGTGTTTTTATTTTATGGCTTATCATCATTTATAAAAACTACAACTCAAAATAAATACATATTTGCGCTATTTACGGGGATTATTTTATGCGTATTTATGCCTACAGATATTTATTTTTTTTCATTATCTGGATTTTTCTTTTTATTACCTTTCTTCTCGTTAGGGTGCTTACTTAGCTCAAAAAGACACAGCGAAGAAAAGCTAAATATAAAGTTAGTTACAATATTATTAACTTTGTTTGCTGGCCTTATGTTGTATAAATTTTTACAACTACAAAGCCAGAGTAACTTTGAAAGAAACAGCCTAATGGGGCTAGTAACTGGCTTTGTTGGTTGTTCATTATTTTACTTTGCAAAAATAAAGATTATACCCCTTGTGTTTATTGGTAAATATTCATTTTCAATATACTTATACCATGTTTACTTTTTGGTTTTATCTAGAATGTTACTAGTTTATTTAGGTGTGCAATCGACAGAGCTTAATATTGTATTTGGCATGTTCTTTGGGATCTTTGGTCCGATTGCAGTTGAAATTGTATTATCAAAAAGTAATTACGCATCACGAATTTTTTTAGGGCAAAAAAGTACAGTTAAATATGCACAAAAGTCGACATAGGAAACGATGTTTGTATATGAGTACTAATTATGTGCGTATTTTTTACGTAGCAGTGATTAGTGAATTTTAATAAAGCAGTACACATTACTAATATAGTTACTACACTGAGATCTTTATAAATCTAAAACAGTCAGTCAGTTAATTTATTTAGTTATTGAATTTTAAAATTTTGATTTATTGAAGTTATAAATATGACTCTATTATTACAAGGTAAGTTTTTTGAGCCAATCGCCAGCTATTTTAAATAAGTTTTTAGGCACAGCCGGTTTACAAATGATAAGCCGTGCTTTATCCGTTATAGCAGGCGTAATACTTGCCCGTTATTTAGGACCTGAGCAATATGGCTTATATACCTATGTTTTATCAATTATTGCCATAGTCACAATACCTGTTATAGCAGGTTTACCACAATTATTGATCCGTGAAATTGCACATGCTGAATTGGAAGGTAAATGGGGAGAATTAAAGGGGTTACTCAGGTGGTCATCGGCATTTATTATCAGTATTTCTGCGCTTGTGATGCTTACGACCATGCTTATTTTATATTTAGGCTTAATAAGTTCCCAGACTGCTAGTTTACTTTGGTTTGCAATTTTTTTGATCCCTATAAAAAGCTTTTCTGCAAAACAAGGAGCTATTTTAAACGGTTTTAGAAAACCAATTCTAGGCTTATTTCCAGAGTTTATTTTGATGCCATTTTTAGCCATTTTAGTTTACTTATATTTTATTGTATCAAAAACTGAGTTCACCAGTTTACTGCTTATAAAAGTACAGTTAATAACATCGGCATTAACGCTGTTATTAGGCTTAGGGCTAATATTTAAAGAGCGATCGAATAACCTTAACCATGTTAAACCTACTTACTATTTTAAAAAATGGCATATTGCATTACTCCCGTTTACGCTAATGATATTTATTAGCACCATGAATGCACAGCTTGCAAACGTATTTTTAGGCTACTTTGATGATAAAGAGTCTGTCGCTTCTTTTAAGGTAGCTTTACAAGGGGTGACATTAGTTACCTTAGGGTTTGCAGCGGTAAACAATATTATAGGCCCTAAAGTTGCTAGGTTGTATAGAAGTGGCGATATACAGTCAACACAGGCTTTACTAACTAAAAGTGTAAAGTTAAGCGCCACTTTTTCAATACCAATAGCGGTTGTTTTAATTTTTTTTGGGGATTGGTTTATAAGAATACTTTTTGGAGAGCAATATCTGGCTTCCCATCCAATTCTTATTATTTTATGTATTGGCCAAATAATTAATATTTGTTTTGGCTCTGTTGGTTTAGTGCTGAATATGACAGGAAATGAAAAACGTTCATTAAAAGCATTGTTGGCTACATTATTAATAAACGTGTTGTTGTTATTTATTTTAGTGCCTATCTATCAAGCAATTGGGGCGGCTTTAGCTGTAAGCATGAGTCTAGTGCTGTGGAATATTTGGATGTCGATTGATGTATATAAAATAACAAAGTTAAAAACTTGGTTATGCTAAATTTCATTTATAAAAATTAAAAAGGATTAAGCTAAATGGTAGAGTTAAGCATCATTATTCCTACTTATGGAAGAGTCACAAAAATAAGAAATGCAATACAAAGTGCACTTATAAACTCACTTTGTGAGGTAATAGTTGTTGATGATAATGGTAAAGGGTCAGAGCATCAGCTAAATACAGAGTCTATTTTAGAGGATTTAATTGTCTCTAAAAAAATAAAATACATACCATTAGAAAAAAACTCAGGAGCAGGGATTGCCAGAAACATTGGTATTAAGCAAGCCAATGGCGAGTATGTTACTTTTTTAGACGATGATGATTTTTTTATAGATGGGAAATTACTCGAAAAACTTAACTTTTTTAAACACCAACAAGAGCAGCCTGCTGTCTGTTGTAGCCATATGCAAGTAGAAGAAAATGGTAAAGGTGTTTTAGCAAACGATGATAAGTTTGTAGGCCATGACGCTAAGACCTTTTTGCTATCTGGGAGTTGTTATACTTCAATGATAATGATTAAAAAAAGTGTTTTAGAAGCCATAGGTGGGTTTTATGATACACCTTACTTACAAGATCATACCTTAATGTTAAAGGCCTTTATTCAAAATTATAGTGTGTGCGTATTTGCTGAAAATGTCTTTGTGCATACAATCCACAATGGAGCGAGTATTACCACAGGTACTCGACCAATAGCAGGCGTACAGCTCAGGTGTAAATTAGAAAAAGAGCTAAGTAATAAGGTCACGTTGTCAGCTTCAGAGCAAAACGATTTGAATTATAGGTGGAGCACAATTGACTATCATAATTACTGGCTTGAACATGGGCGCAATTTCTCTTTATTTAAATTTTTGTTCACAAAAATAGTATGGCGCTCAAGAACAAGCGAACAACTTTATGAATCATTTAAGTTACTCGTAAAGTTTGGGATGAAATATCAATATTACTCAAAGTAAAAGGAAGCTTTATTTTGATCTATCACAATAAAACTTTTCTGTTAAATAGAACAATGTTGATTCTTGTTTTTGTATCATTAGTTTCACTGCTAGCGCCTTTTTATATAGGAATTTTTGCTTTATTCACGTATTTAACAACTAAAAGATCTGAGTGGCTTTACGTTTTTTTTATTAGCTTTATTTTGCTTTTTTGCAATATGAATTTACACAAAGAAGCATGGGCATTTGGCGATTTTTTAGGGATAGGCAATGACTTAGGCTGGTATTCAACCCAATGGTTTGCATTCAATAATTATCAATATGGTTTTTTGAGTATTTTTGATGAAGATTATGCAATTTTTATTAATGATGGCTTTTTAGTACAACCGAAAATATCGGAGCCGATTTATCATGGCTATTCCTACTTCTTTTCAAAATTAACGAATGGCAATTATATATTTTATACGTATACGATTACGTTATTTATCTATTTACCAGCATGTATTGTTATTTACAAGATATTAGATTCAGCTAAATTTAGTGAGGTGTTAATTGCGTTAGCGCTGATGTTTTTTATTTTTTATTCAATGAAATTTACAAACATGTTTAACATGATACGGCATTATTGCTCAGGTTCTTTCTTAATTATTACTCTGTTTTTTTTATATTTTGACAAAATACGCTTCGCCATTTTTTTTGGTGTCATCGCATCATTAACACATAATGCAGCCGTGGTTGTTTGTGCAATTTATTTTGTTGTTTATTATGTTACGGCCTCCGATGAAAGAAGTAATAGATACAAAATTTTATATGTCGTTATGGGCTCTGCGGCAATATCAATATTATACCTTTTAGTTTATTACGCCACATTTACCAATTATGAAGAATTAGATGATAGAGGTTCAGGAATACTATTTAAGCTTTTAGATGTTGCTATCGTACTGCTTTCTATATTCGCCTATATGGTTAGGCGTAAATCGACATTTGATAAGATGTGGTTTTATTATATAGGTATTATCGTATTAATTTGTTTTATGCATACAACAAACTTCTTACAGCTACGCTATTATGCCTACTTTGACTATTTTAGATGGATTGGCTTGGTATATATATTTTCTTTAATACTACGTGTTGTCAGGCTAAAGCTACTGTTTTTTTCATTATCTTTAATCGCGTTTATTTTATTTTTGTGGTACAGAATTTATATTTCTGATTTCGATTTTAACGGAATGTTCCACCATTATTTCTTTATAAAATTTTAACTTCATATTATGTAATAACTACTTATAGGGATTGTAATGAAAATTTTATTACTAACAACATGTATATGTAATGACGAAAATATCAAAGACTTAAAAAGACTAATATTATCGATAAATAGTGTAAGAAACATTCAATTTGTACACTATGTACTATTACAAAGTGCAGATGGCTACAGTGAAGAGTGTTTACTTGGGCTAGCTAGTAACTATACGCTAATCACAATTAGTCAAAGTCATATTGTGTCGTTATCAAAGGCCAGAAATAAGCTTATTAAAGAAGTGAACAGTCGGTATTCATTGAATAATTTTGATTTCGTGTCCTGCCCAGACGATGACTGTTGGTACCCAGAAGGGTTTTGGAATAGCTTTAATGAACTACAAGCACTCAGTCGATTTGAATTGTTTTATACTCAATTTTCATCAGCACCAAGTATTAGCCCCTTTACTTCTAATGAACATAATTCGTCAAACTTAATACGATACGCATCATCTAACACTACATTTTATGCATCTAAAGTATTTAATGAAGTAGGGCTGTTTGATGAAAACTTTGGCGTCGGCGCTAAAAATAATGGAGGTGAAGATTTGGACTTTGCAATAAAAGCTTCACTTATTAGTAAGGTTATATTTTTTATGAACTCTGCAGCTATTGGCCATCGTGATCCATTACCAGAATTTAGATATAAGTATTTTCAAGGCTCTTTCGCGGTATTAAATAACCACAAACTAAAAAGTACTGCTCTTTACTATCACTATTTGCGAAAGCTTATGGTTGGTATTTTTTATTATTCACAAAGAAAAATAAAGTTTGCTGACTTTAAAGTAATAAAATAGGAGCTTAAAGCGATGGACCCTATCTTAAAGTCATTAACTTTAGTCAATGAGGTATCTTTAGCCAGTATTTTAGAGCGTATCACAAATACGGATAAAGCAATTTCGATCGGTTTTTTAAATCAGTATGCATATAACTTAATAAGTAGTAGTGATGCTATAAAAGCTAACTTTTTCGATTTAGATTATTTATTCAGAGACGGTAAAGGGGTTGAATTAGCGTGCTTGTACAACAATATTGACCCTCAATCTAACTTAAATGGTACAGACTTTATTCCGCGATTAATCTCGCAATTATATTTATCTAACAAGGAAATGACCCTTTTTGCGTACGGTACTCAGCAACCTTGGTTAGATATAGGTGCAACCTCGCTTTTTAACACCTCCCAATATTATAGTTTAAATGGGTTTAAAGATGTCGACTGTTATCTTGAGCACAATTTACAGTATCAAACTGAGAGTCTTAACGTAGTCGTTCTTGCTATGGGTATGCCTAAGCAAGAGCTGATAGCTACACAACTAAAACTACAGAGCAAAAATAAAATGATAATAATATGTGGTGGTGCAATATTGGATTTTCAAGCGGGTAGGGTAAAGCGCGCACCGACGATATTTAGAAAGCTTGGTTTTGAGTGGCTATACAGATTTGCTCTAGAGCCTAAAAGGTTATTTTCTCGTTATGTTGTCGGGATCCCATTGTTTTTTTTAAATGTATATCGCTCCAGTACTAAAAGAGTTTTGTAATTAAAGGGAGTGGTAAAAGTTAATTTCTATTAGCGTGAAGCTAACGCTTAAATCAAAGATATAATAACAATTTGATGGCTATTTTTGACGTGAGATCTACATTATTGCGATAAATTGTACTAACCTTAATAAAAGCAATGTAATTAATAATAATTTTAGTATGTTAGGTAAAATGTTTTTAAGGGAGGGTGATTCTAATGAATTATAAAAGTTATTGTCATTTAAGTCAGGATATAAAAGAACACTTGCCTAAAATACAGAGTTTAAACTTTGATTTAATTGTAGGCCTTCCAAGAAGTGGTTTAACACCAGCTAATATGCTGGCATTGTATTTGAATATTCATTGTACGGATTTGATTTCTTTAATTAATAATTCAGAGCTCAAAACAGGAAGTACACGAAAAAGTAAAAATCAATATTTAAAATACCCACAAAACGCACAAAAAATATTATTAGTGGATGACAGTATTGCAAAAGGTGACTCGATTAAAGCTGATATGGCTTTAATTCCCACATATTTACACAGTAAAATTACGACATGTGCAATTTACTCATCGCTAAAACAAAGAAATGATGTTGATTTTTTTCTAGAGTACCTACCATCACCAAGGGTGTTTGAATGGAACATTTTTCATCATCCAATTTTAACGACTGCTTGTTTAGATATAGATGGTGTTTTGTGTATTGACCCTACTGAAGAGCAAACTAATGATGCCGAAAAGTACATTGAGTTTATTTTAAATGCACAGCCATTATTTATACCCTCTAGAAAAGTTTATGCGCTTGTTACCAGCCGGTCAGAAAAGTATCGAGAACAGACTGAGATATGGTTAAAAAAGTATAAAGTAGAATACGAGTATTTAATTATGCAAGATTTACCTGGTAAAGAAGGAGGACAAAAGCAAATTAGTCATGCAAAGCATAAAGCTTTATTTTATCAAAAAAGTAGTGCAGAGCTTTTTATTGAAAGCGACTATAAGCAAAGTATTGAAATTAATCATATCACTAAAAAACCAGTTTTTTGTGCAGCTAGTAACCAAATAATTAACAACGGCTTTTATAATCTAAAGCATGAAGCAGTTACAAGCTTAAAAGAACGGTTGGCTTCGTTTATACCTCGTGGCATAAAAAATCAGATTAAAAAATTATATTAACTTTATTTACAAAGACTTACCTTGTTCTTTAGATAAATAGAGCCTAGCTTATATTATTGTTAATTTGCAAGTGTGTAGGGCTCCCATCAACTCAAAATATAAAAGCTAAGTTTTCAGTATTCACCGTATTTAGGCTTGATATTGTTTGCGCTTAAGCTCTTCAGTACTTAGCGTTTTTTGTTTATTAACTAACGCCAAACGTTTGTGTAAGCCTTACTGGTTAGTCATTGCCACCGTGTGTAGTATAACATTCCCCCAGGCTACCTTAAACCCACCAAATAATAGACGCACTATGCTTATTTAAAACTTAGAAGCAAACACTTATAACGTGTTTTCGGTTGTGTTATTAATTATTATCTAAACCAGTTAGCGGTCTGCTCTCTTACTTTTTGTACAGCCTATTATTTTTCTAAAGAATTACACTAGGGTAAAAATGTACTATTTCACAGGGTTTGGTTGATAGTAGTTTTTATATAGTCGCAGTTTAAACCTAAACACTGATAAGCAGGCTGTATAAAGCGATCTTTTATGTTTGTTTTTGTTTTATGTTTGTTTATTTTGTGTTTGTTTTTTTAAGTTGTTTATTTTATTGGCTATAAATAAAACTATTAAAACCTTCAAGTAAACAGTAATTAAGCCCCAAGGTAATAGGTTGCTATTATGTTGTTAGTAAATGAATGTAGTTGCTAAAACTAAGTAGATGATAATTAAAAATAGCTGTAGGGCAAATTACACATCAAGAACAGAGCCAAAAATGTGCAAAATTTATTGTAATATTATGCTATTAGCTTTATTCATCGGCATAGTTTTTACTGAGAGAGTAAGTTATGTATACCCTACTCATAATATTAATCAGATGGATTCATGCATTGTTTATTTAAATATCTAAGCATGATTACATAAAAAAGGGCTGTTGTTTAGATGAGGAGTTGTAGTTTAGATAAATTTATATTTTAAGAAATATGTTTAATAAAATAGCTTTAACCTTTTGTATATTAGTAAATACGCCTGTATGTTAATTGTGCAATTTGAGATGTTAATTTAGTATTAATTCCATAGTCTAGTGATGCTTCTTCTTACCTGAGACCAATTAATAGGAATTAATAGTTATGAGCTCTTCAAGGACATTTAAGTTATCAGGTTCGTCAGATGCCTGCTTTTATAGACTCTTCGATATTTTTGCATTATTTTTTGCTTTTCAATGCTCCGCCTTATTTTATAACTTTAATCTAAGCTCTTTTTATATGGTATCAGTGCTAAGTGTTGCATTAATTTACTTATATTGCGCTGAAATATTTTCTACTTATAGATCGTGGCGAGCAGGGAAGTTTAGAGTAATGATGTTGTGTGTTTGGGGCGCTTTATTAGTTTCATTCGCTTGTTTGTTTTTTATATCATTTATTTTTAAGTTTTCAGAATCCTTATCTCGGATTGGCATTAGCTTGTGGTTTTTATTAAGCATGCTTTATTTATATTTATGGCGCTTAGCTGTGTACTTGTATAAGCGAAATCGTCGTAAATTTGGTTCATATTTACGCAATGTAGCCATCATTGGTGCTACAGAAACCGCTGCTTACCTATATGATGAAATTGAGAAGAATGATGAGTTAGGCTTTAAGTTTTTAGGGTTTTTTGATGATAGAAACCCAGAGCGTTTATTTAGTAAATTAGCCTCTCATGATGTTGCAGGCAACATACAAAAAGCTGTGGATTTAGCAAGAGAGGGCAGAGTTGATGTGTTATATATTGCTCTTCCCATGAAAGCAGAAAAACGTATTGCAGACATTTTATTGCAGCTGGGTGATACCACAGTTGATGTGCATATAATACCTGACTTTTTGCTTTCTAATCTTATACATGCGCGTATTGAACATGTTGGCGAAGTTGATACATTGAGTGTGTTTGAGTCACCGTGCATTGGTGCTCATGAGTTTATTAAGCGTACAGAGGATATTGTGTTTTCAATGATTATATTGTTTTTGATTTCGCCATTACTATTAGTTATTGCCGCGGCAGTGAAATTAACATCAGCTGGTCCTGTAATATTTAAGCAAGATCGTTACGGACTTGATGGACGAAAAATAAAAGTTTGGAAATTCCGTTCAATGACAGTCACAGAAAACAGCAAAGTGGTAACTCAAGCTACAAAAAATGATGTGAGGATAACAAAGTTAGGCCGATTTTTGCGACGTACGAGTCTTGATGAACTTCCTCAGTTTTTAAATGTACTTGAAGGTGACATGTCCATTGTTGGCCCAAGACCTCATGCGGTTGCGCACAACGAAGAGTATAGAAAAAAAGTAGAGTTTTATATGTTTAGGCACAAAGCCAAACCAGGCATTACAGGGTGGGCGCAAGTTAACGGCTGGCGTGGTGAAACAGATACGTTAATAAAAATGGCGAAACGTGTAGAGTATGACCTACACTATATTAAGAACTGGTCATTACTATTTGATATAAAAATAATAATCATAACAATATTTAAAGGATTTAAGAATGAAAATGCCTACTAATACAATTGCCCCTTGCCTACTCGTTGTTTGTATTGGGGGCAGTCCTTATGCAACGGCTAACCTAAAACCAGGTAGTATTATTACAAAAGATGGTGCCGAAATAACGCCTACACTACAAACAGGAGTGAGTACTAATAATAACTTTTTTAGAACACCAACTAATGAGGAGTCGCGGTTAATATGGAATATATCACCTAACATTTCGGCTGTAATTGAAGATGGCCCAGACAATTATAAGCTTAATGTTGGAACAATAACGTCCTTTCATAATAAAGATACCACAGATAACTTCACTCAAGTGACCACAGCAGCGAGCGTTCATAAAGAGTTTACCCAACAGCATAGACTCGATATTAAAGGTGATGCAGATTGGTTATATGAACCCAGAGGTAGTGGTTTAACCGAAGGTTTGGGGGATATTGTTAATGAATTAGTTAAGTACCAACAGCAAAATGTAACAACGCGTTATGAATATGGCGCAAAAAGCTCTAAAGCTCAAGTTGCGCTTATTGCTGGTTTTTTCAATAAAAAATACCAAAATTTTAGACCTGTATCTCAATATCGCGATTATGATAAAACTTTAGTGGGAATAACCGGTTACTACAATACGCTTGCAGCAACGCGCACTTTTTTGGAGCTAACACAAGAAAAGTACCGCTATGATGTTTTGCAAGCCAATGGTATTTCACGAGATTCAGATGACAGAAAAATATTACTGGGAATAGAGTGGGAGGCAACGGCGGTAACATCCGGTACCTTCAAAGTCGGTTATCAAGACAAAGATTTTTTTTCTGACCTACGTGAAGATTTTACCGGTTTAAGCTGGGAAGCCGCAGTACTTTGGCAACCACTTACTTATTCATCGTTACAATTTTTAACTAGCCGCTCAGCTAAAGATCCCTTAGTAGCAGGTGATTATATTAAAGAGAGTGTTTATAACATTACCTGGGATCACAATTGGAGTAATTACTTTAGTTCGTTGGCAAGTTTAAATTATGCAGATGAGCAATACACTGGGGATGTTGGCAGACAAGATAAAACAACAGCGGCTCGACTAGGTTTAAACTATTTGGTTAGTAACTTTGGGATGGTATCTAGTTACGTTGATTTTATAGATAAAAACTCTAATCAAAATACGATTGAATATGATCGTGTCATTGTCGGGATTAATTTTACCTTTGTTTTAAAGGCTAATCGATGAAATTTTGGATGCTTGTTTGCCTGGCTTTTTTATTAAGTTTTAATAGTTTTGGCCAAAATGCGCAAAACTATACTCTAGGGCCAGGTGACAAAATTGAAATAAAAGTTTTTGGCCAACCAGATTTAGATGTGACGGCGTTATTAGGTAACAGTGGCAAAGTTAATTACCCTTTTTTGGGAAAAGTTAAGCTTGCTGGCCTAAATACATCACAGGTTGAACAAATAATAATAAGAGGGCTACAGCCTGACTATTTAGTTAACCCCAATGTGTATGCGCAAGTTACACAATATCGACCTTTTTATATTCATGGTGAGGTAAATAACCCAGGTGCATACCCTTATCAGCCGGCAATGACAGTAAATCAAGCGATTGCACTTGGCGGTGGATTAACAGAGCGAGCATCGATAGATAAAATATATATTTTTAAAGAACAAACCAAAGAGCAACAAATTAGAGGCAGTTTAAACAGTCAAATTGCAGCGGGCGACACCATTAAAATAGAACAGCGCTTGTTTTAAGCCGTTAAAGGCAGTGATGAATGAATCAAAAATCAGAAAAATTAAATAATAATGATGATGTAATTGAGTTGGGCATTAACTTTAATGTTATTAAGCAAGCAAAGTGGCGAATTTTGAGCTTTGCGATAGTTATTACATTATTAGCGATAATGATTACGTTAACTTTAATACCTAAATATAAAGCAAGTGCAACGTTATTAATTGAAGCTGAGCAGGCTAAAGCGGTTAGTTTTGAAGAAATATATGGTTTAGACTCAAACCAAAAAGAATATTATTTAACTCAATTTGAGGTAATAAAATCAGACAGTATTGCACGTGAAGTTATTACGAAACTAGATCTGCAGTCACACACTGACTTTATTCCAAAACCTTCAATATTTAATGAAGTTAATATACAAATTAAAGAGTTGCTGCCTTTTTTAAATAAAAAAGAAGTTGCTGCGCTCTCGTATGAAGATCAAGTTGAGCAACAAATGCAAGATTTGCTTAGTATATTTAATAAAGCATTAATAGTTTCACCAATTCGTAAAACGCAATTAGTTAGGGTGAGTTTTGAGTCGAGTGATTCTAAACTTGCAGCCTTAGTAGCAAATACGGTAGGTGAGGTATACATAGACAGCCAAATGCGCGCCAAAATGGGGATAACGCAACAGGCAACAAGCTGGTTAAACACACGCTTGTCACAGTTACGGATCCAATTAGATGATTCAGAGGTTCGACTGCAGGCGTACCGAGAGGCGCAGCAATTAGTTGATATAGAAGGTATTGCGGGGCTAGTGACACAAGAGCTAGAGCAAATGTCTCAGCAGTTAGTTGATGCTCGAGCCGCAAGAAATAATTTAAAGAGTATAAACAGAGTAATCAAGGAGTACGGAAATAATAATATAGAATTTTTAGGTAGTATGCCGGAAATAACATCACATAAAGTAGTACAAGATGTAAAGCGCGAGTTAGTACTTGTTGAGCGAAAAGTGAGTGACTTGGGCGAAGTATATGGCAATAAGCACCCAAAAATGATTTCTGCTAAAGCTGAACTTGCAACTGTAAAAGCTAATTTAAATAAGCAAATTAAAGGCCTAGTTACAGGTATCGAAAAAGAGTTAAACAGAACAACTCGAACCGTTAATACATTAGAAGCTGATCTAAAAAAAATCCGAGATGATTATCAATATATTACACGCAAAGAAACGCAGTATAATCAGTTAAAACGTGAAGTTGAAACTAACCGAAATATATTTAATACATTTTTATCTCGCTCTAAAGAAACCGAAGTAACCAGCGACTTCACCTCAGCAGCAGCTCGCTTTACCGATAGAGCATACACACCTAAATATCCCAGTAAGCCCAATAAAAAGCTTATTGTAATAATTACATTTATAGCTAGCTTTGTCTTTGCAGTAGTGATGAGCTTTATATTTGATGCATTAAACGATACGGTAAAAACAAAAAATGACGTTGAAAGTAAACTAGCGCAACGCATGCTAGGTTTATTACCCAAAGTTAAAATATCGAGAAAGAATCCGTTTCCGATATACGCATATTTAGAGGATAAATACCGTCGCTTTGCAGAATCTGTGCGTACATTTAGAACAAGCTTATTGCTTACTCAGTTAGACCGAAATCATCAAATAATAGCAGTTACATCAAGCGTCCCAGGTGAAGGGAAAACCACCACATCAGCTAACTTAGCCTTATCGCTTGCGCAAATGGGGAGCGTTTTACTGATTGATGCTGATTTACGTAAACCCAGCTTAGCAAAACGGTTTGATATACCTGTATTTCACCCGGGCTTAAGTAATTTAATTACAGGTACAGAGCAGTTTTCTGAGTGCGTTCATTTAGATGAGCGCTCTGGTGTTGCTATTATGCCAAGTGGGCAAATACCATCAAATCCGTTAGAGTTACTCTCTAGCGCCCGGTTTGATGAGTTATTAAAGGTTTTAAAAACCAAGTACGATCACATCATTATTGACACTCCCCCAACACAAGCGGTTAGTGACGCATTAGTAATTGCACAAAGTGTTGATTCGGTAGTGTATGTAGTGAGAGCAGACGTAACCAGGGTAAAACCGATTAAAGCTGGGTTAGAGCGTTTGTTTGAGGTAAAAGCACATGTGGCAGGCGTTATACTTAACCAAGTAGATATGAGCAAAACTAAAGATGAGCATAGCTACGGATACTATGATTATTATGATTACTCACAACCGCCAGAAAAACCTCAACCTAATGGCTAAATTATGATTGATATTCATTCGCATATTTTACCCGGTATTGACGATGGTGCTAAAAATTTAAATGAATCTTTAGCATTATTAAAGCTAGCGCAAAGTGATGGAATAACACATATGGTGATTACTCCGCATATTCATATAGGGCGATTTGATAACTCCGCGGTACAACTTCGCAGGGACTTAGCTGATTTAAAAGAGCATGCAAAACAGGCTCAAATTACTATAAAACTAGCAGTAGCGGCAGAAGTACGCCTTGATATAGAGTTAATGGCACTGGTAAAGGCAAATAAATTGCCCTTTATTGGGAATTTAGCCGGAGCAAATTACTTATTGTTAGAGCTACCACATTCTCATGTACCACCAGGCTACGATAAGTTTATTGGTTGGTTAGTAAAACAAAATATTAAAGTGATTATACCTCACCCTGAACGTAACCGTGATATTCAGGCTAATCCTTTTTATATAGAACATTTAAAGCAGTTAGGTTGTGAGTTTCAATTAACCGCTTCAAGTATTGAAGGGGGGTGGGGGGATAAAGCAAAACAAATTAGCAATGACATGCTTAAAGGTAATTTAGTTAATTATGTTGCCTCTGATGCGCATTCGGTAAAACGTAGGCCGCCAATACTTAGTAAAGCAAAACACATTGTGAGTAATTTAGTAGGGGAGGATAAAGCACATATGTTATTTGTAACTAACCCTTGGCGCTTAACTGAGTCACTATTTTGTGATTAGTTTTAAATTAAATAGGTTAATCCCTATTATTGTTTTAGCGCTTATAACCTTGTTTATTGCCTATTACAGTATAAAAAGCATACGCGCCAATGCTTGGTATTTTAATGCTAGAAATACGCTGGAACAGCTGTCCTCTCCAATTAAGCGCTCAGAATTAAAGCAGGCCGAAAAAGCTATTACTTTAGCGGCTAAGTTTGAGCCAAGCCATCCTCATTATTGGCACTTGAATGCGTATATAAAAATATTATCAGTAAGTATTTTAAATCAGCCGACTGTAATTAATGCTCCTACACATCAGCATGCTTATAAACAAGCCGAACAAGCGCTTTTAAAGTCTATTGAATTAAGGCAAACATGGGCAGAAACTTGGATAGCATTGGCGCAAGTGGTGAGTTATCAAGATGGGCCCACAGAGCAGGTTTATGATTATATTCAACAAGCAAAAAAAGTAGGACCTTATAAGCTTGATGTACATTTAGGTATTATTCAAATAGCGTTGATTCATTGGTCGCAGCTAACTCCACAATACAAAGCTTTATATGTTAACGAATTGAAGTTAGCAGTTAAATATGGCTATAAATTCAATCAAGTATTTGATATTGCAAAACAAAGTAATAGCTTACCCATATTGTGTTTATCGTTACAATTTGGTGGCGACTTCGATTCTGTTCGCAAAAGTTATATATTTAAAAAACATTGTGGTAGTGGCAAATAAAAATGCCCAGAGTTATAAAAACTCTGGGCTATAAAATGGCTCTTAGTTGAGCCTTACGTTAACTGAAGACGCTTTCTTGATTATAGGGAGAAGAAGAAAGTACATATAAGTATAGCTAAAATCATTAAAACCGCACATTTATTATCTGAATTTAGGTACTTTAAAAACCCAATCATATTACAAATGTATGCATGTTTTAATGCTCACATATTTACATTAAACGCAGCTCAATTGCTTTGTGCCCATGTTATTAGCTGCGTACTTTGTACTAGATCGCGTGGGAGTGAATTTTTAACTTTATTTTTTTGCCATTTACCTAAGCCAATAGGGCAGCCACATAAAGTTAAAATAACTTCTCCTGTATTTTGGCTTACATCAGCTAAGCGAATATCCTTACCCTGAAAGTAGTCGTTAGCTTGAGTGTCGGTTAAAGGCAACACATTACTTTTACACTGCTTACCAAATGCGGTTGCAAACTCGTGGGCTAAACGCACGCCATTATTATGAATGGCACCAAGTTGAATGCCTAAACGGGCGTATTTAATTTTGTTTTGCACAGCTTCAAACTCCTGCGGAAATAACCACAGCTCTTTATCGCGCTGCATTAATATGCCCGGTAAGGTATTTAAACCAAATTGTTGCTTAAGTGTTTGCATAAAAACAGCACTTTTTTTGCTCTCAAATTGCTGAAACGGAAAAGCACCTTTTTTGACTTTTAGATTAGGGTTGTCACTACTTGCTTGTTTTTTGAATTTGGCAATAAAAAAGCCTTCACTGTCAAACGTTTGCGGCCACACATGTAAATACCCCTCTGGCGTAGTTGCTTTACTTGCGCCAGGAAATAGATCACTTAAAGACTCGGGTATTATACAGTCGCCAAATTCACTGAGTAAAAAGTCGCACACGTGTTGGTTTTCAAGTGGAGTAAGCGTACAGGTTGAATACACTAAGGTTCCACCGGGCTTTAAGGCGTAAAATGCACTTTTAATTAGATCTTTTTGTACTTGGGCAATTTCAATATTAGAGTCGATTGACCAATTTTTTAGTGCATCTGCATCTTTTCGTACTGTGCCTTCGCCAGAGCAGGGGGCATCGAGTAAAATGCTATCAAAGCACTCAAACATATAATTACCAAAAATCACCCCATCAAAATGCGATAACGCACAGTTACCTACTCCCATGCGTTTTAAAGTAGCGCTAAGTACTTTTAAGCGTGATGACGAAAGCTCATTTGCAACCAACACCCCTTGGTTATTCATTAGTGCAGCAAGCTGCGAAGTTTTAGAACCAGGTGCAGATGCCATATCAAGAACGTAATTAGTGTGCTCTATACTTTGTTTTAGTGCTATGGGGGGCAGCATAGAGCTTGCTTCTTGAACATACATAGCACCGCTAAGGTGAAGATCGGTATTGCCAAGTGCTAGGTTTTGCTCTTCTGCGGCAGGGCGCTCTAACCAAAAACCTTCCTCGCACCATGGAATAGGAGTGAGTAGCCAATTTTTTTGCTTAGCGTATTGCTTAAACTCAGTAACAGATATTTTTAAGGTATTAACACGAATAGATTTTCGTAGTGGCCGCCGGCAAGCATTAATAAAGTCGTCTATATCTAGGTGTGCAGGTAAATAGGTTTTTACATCATTGATAAAGTGCTCGGGGATAAAGGTATTTGCGTCCACGGTTTGGCCAGTCGTTATATTAAAGACAAATAATAACATTTCTTAAAGTGTGTTTCAGTGCTTAACAGGTAAAAAGTTAGTTTTTATTGGTGTCGACACTTAGCAGTGGTTTATCACTTTAGAGCAGATAATTATTATACTTTAGGCTAATGATGTCGACAATAAGTGTGTTTTTTAAGTTTTACATACTGTTTTAGGGTTGACACTTAGTGGTAGTGAGTTCATAGTGGCTTTATAAATTGTCGACAATCTAATAGTAACCTATGACGCAAAGCCTGTTAAATGAAACACCTATTACAACCGCATCAGATCAAGTGTTTGTAAATATGCGCCGAGAAATAGTAGAGGGCAGCATAGCACAAGGCAGTAAAATATCTGAGCCAGAACTGGCAAAGCGTTATGGAGTGAGCCGTGCAACGCTGCGTGAAGCGTTAAATCGTTTAGAAAGCTGTTATTTAGTTGAGCGTAAAGCCAACATAGGTTGCCGAGTTGTATCGTTAACAGCAGATCGCTTGATAGAAGTTTATCAAGTGCGCAGTGCCTTAGAGGGCTTGGCGTGTCGTCTTGCTGCCGACAATATGGCAGCCGATGAAGTCCAAGGTTTAAAGCAATTACTTAATCAGCATTTAAAAACGCAACGAGTAAAAGAAGGCGAGTCGTACTATCAAGAAGCAGGTGATTTAGATTTTCATTACCGCATTATTAAAGGCAGTAAAAATGCCCACTTGATTCATTTGCTATGCCACGACCTTTATCAATTAATAAGAATGTACCGCGTACAAATGGGTATGGTTGGTCCGCGGGTATCAAAAGCATTTGATGAGCACTTAGCTATTATTAATGCGATTGAAAACCACGATGGTGAATTAGCCGAAATGTTGATGAAGCGCCACATAAGTGCTTCACAAGCCAATATTCAAACTAAATTTGATTTACTTGCAGCGCAAACTAAAGCCAGTTAAATAAATCGTTTTAGTATTTAAAATATCAAAACTGCCCCAGAGCAGCCACCGTTCAAAGTTAGGAGAAACGAATGTCAGCAGGATCAAAGTTTAAACAGGCTATTGCCAATAATCACCCATTACAAATAGTGGGTACTATTAATGCGTACACAGCAATGATGGCTGAAAAAATGGGTCATCAGGCAATTTACTTATCGGGTGCTGGTGTTGCCAATGCTTCTTTTGGTATGCCTGATTTAGGTATGACTAGCCTTGATAACGTGCTTGAAGATATTCGCCGTATTACCGGTGCAAGCGACTTACCTTTATTAGTAGATGCTGATACAGGTTGGGGTGGTGCGTTTAATATTGCCCGTACAGTAAAAGAAATGACTAAAGCAGGCGCTGCCGGTTTCCATATTGAAGACCAAGTAGCGCAAAAGCGTTGTGGCCACCGCCCAAATAAAGAAATAGTTAGCCAAGGTGAAATGGTTGACCGTATTAAAGCTGCTGTAGATGCAAAAACCGATAGTGACTTTTACATTATGGCACGTACCGATGCGTTTCAAAAAGAAGGTTTAAATGCCGCTATTGAGCGCGCAGCAGCGTGTGTTGAAGCCGGTGCAGACGCCATTTTTGCAGAAGCAGTGCACGACCTTGCCGACTACCAAGCATTTACAAAAGCGATTAACGTTCCTGTATTGGCTAACATTACTGAGTTTGGTCAAACGCCTATTTATACTAAAGAGCAGTTAGGCGATGTAGGCGTTGAAATGGTGCTTTACCCATTAAGCGCATTTAGAGCGATGAACAAAGCAGCCTATAATGTATATAGCTCAATTTTAAATGAAGGTTCGCAACAAAGCCAAATTGAAAATATGCAAACCCGTGCTGAGCTGTATGATTTTTTAGATTATCACACCTATGAAAATACCCTAGATAACCTTTTTTCATCAACTAAATAATAATAACAATTTAAGGAGATAAATTATGAGTACTAAAGTATTAGCGGGTGCAGGTTTACGCGGACAAGTAGCAGGTCAAACTGCATTATGTACAGTAGGCCAAACAGGTTCAGGTTTAACTTATTGTGGTTACGATATTAGCGAGCTTGCTGAAAAAGCGCAGTTTGAAGAAGTATCGTTTTTATTATCTCGTGGCGAATTACCAACAACTGGTGAGCTTGCAGAATACAAAGCTAAACTAAAAAGCTTACGCGGCTTACCACAAGCGCTTAAAACAGTGCTTGAGAACATTCCAAAAGACGCACACCCAATGGATGTGATGCGCACAGGTTGCTCTATGCTGGGTAACCTTGAAATGGAAAATGATTTTAGCGAAGCCAATGATGCAATTGACCGCATGGTTGCAGTATTTCCAAGTATTATTTGTTACTGGTATCGCTTTACGCATGATGGCGTACGCATTGAAACGCAAACAGATGACGACTCAGTTGGCGCGCATTTTTTAACCTTATTACACGATAAAGCCCCGTCTGAGCTATTTGCTCAGGTAATGAATGTGTCACTAATTTTATACGCAGAGCATGAATTTAATGCCTCAACCTTTACTGGTCGTGTGTGTGCATCAACGCTATCTGATATTCATTCATGTGTAACCGGTGCCATAGGTACGTTACGTGGGCCATTACATGGTGGTGCTAACGAAGCGGCAATGGATATGATTGAAAACTTCACCAGCGCAGATCAAGCAGAGCAAGAAATTATGGGCATGCTTGAGCGTAAAGATAAAATTATGGGCTTTGGCCACGCTATTTATCGCGAATCAGATCCACGTAACGTAATTATTAAAAAGTGGTCTGAAAAGCTCGCAGCAGAAGTAGGTGATGATGTACTTTATCCTGTGTCTGTTCGTTGTGAAGAAGTAATGTGGCGCGAGAAAAAGTTATTTTGTAATGCTGATTTCTTCCACGCATCGGCGTATCACTTTATGGATATTCCGACCAAATTATTTACGCCAATATTTGTAATGAGCCGCGTAACAGGTTGGACAGCACACGTTAAAGAGCAACGTGCAAATAACCGTATTATTCGTCCAAGTGCTGATTACACTGGGCCAGATGCACGTAGCTACACACCTATCGAATCACGTTAAAATTATTTGGTGGGCACGTAAAGTGCTCACCTTTTTTATTTGCTGCACACTATTTTAAGGCTCATCACTTTTCACTCTCTCCTTAAATAAGCTAGTAGTGCACAACCACCGTCACCAAATTAGCGAATATTTTAATGACTATAATAAATAATACTGAATATAGAAAACCCTTACCCAATTCAAACGTTGATTATTTTGATGCTCAAGCAGCTGTTGATGCAATTAAACCAGGTGCATATGCAACACTGCCTTATACATCACGTGTATTTGCCGAAAACTTAGTGCGCCGCTGCGATCCAGCAATGCTTACCGATGCACTAAACCAGTTGATTGAACGCAAACAAGATTTAGACTTTCCTTGGTATCCGGCGCGTGTAGTGTGTCACGATATTTTGGGTCAAACTGCACTGGTTGACTTAGCTGGACTGCGTGACGCGATTGCAGCTAAAGGTGGCGATCCGTCTAAAGTAAACCCAGTTGTACCTACGCAATTAATTGTTGATCACTCTTTGTCGGTAGAGCATGCAGGGTTTGATCCCGATGCATTTGAAAAAAACCGTGCTATAGAAGACAGACGTAACGATGACCGTTTCCATTTTATAAACTGGACCAAAACAGCGTTTAAAAATATTGATGTGATCCCGCCAGGTAACGGCATTATGCATCAAATTAACCTTGAAAAAATGTCGCCGGTAATTCAAAACCGCGATGGTATTGCCTTCCCAGATACCTTAGTAGGTACAGACAGCCATACTCCACACGTTGATGCACTGGGTGTTATTGCTGTGGGTGTAGGTGGCCTTGAAGCAGAAAGCGTAATGTTAGGGCGTGCTTCATACATGCGCCTGCCAGACATTGTAGGGGTTGAGCTAACAGGTAAGCGCCAACCGGGCATTACCGCTACCGATATCGTACTGGCTATTACTGAATTTTTACGCGCGCAGCGTGTGGTATCAGCATACTTAGAATTTTACGGTGAAGGTGCCGATGCACTTACGCTGGGCGATCGTGCAACTATTTCAAATATGACGCCTGAATTTGGTGCCACAGCGGCGATGTTTTACATCGACGATATGACCATAGATTATTTGCGTTTAACGGGTCGTGAAGAAGAGCAAATTGCACTGGTAGAAAACTACGCTAAAACCACAGGCCTGTGGAGCGATAGCTTAAAAACAGCGCAGTACGATCGCGTGCTTAAGTTTGATTTATCAAGTGTGGGGCGCAACATTGCTGGGCCATCAAATCCACATCGCCGTGTATCTACAAGCGATTTAGCTAAAGAAGGTATTTCAGGCGTAGTTGAAAACGAAGCAGGCTTAATGCCAGATGGTGCGTGTATTATTGCCGCTATTACCAGCTGTACAAACACCAGTAACCCACGCAACGTGATTGCCGCGGCATTACTTGCGCGTAATGCTAACGCCAAGGGTTTAACGCGTAAACCTTGGGTAAAAACCTCATTAGCACCGGGCTCTAAAGCCGTGCAATCGTACCTAGAAGACGCTAACTTACTTACTGAACTTGAACAGCTAGGTTTTGGTATTGTTGGTTTTGCTTGTACTACGTGTAATGGCATGAGTGGCGCGCTTGACCCTGTAATTCAAAAAGAAGTGATTGATCGCGACTTATACGCCACCGCGGTACTGTCGGGTAACCGTAACTTTGACGGCCGTATTCATCCTTACGCCAAACAAGCGTTTTTAGCATCGCCGCCTTTGGTTGTTGCTTATGCAATTGCCGGTACGATTCGTTTTGATATTGAAAAAGATATACTAGGTAAAGATCAGCAAGGTAACGACGTTACCCTTAAAGATTTATGGCCGTCAGATGAAGAAATTGACGCAGTAGTTAAGCAAAGCGTTAAGCCAGAGCAATTTAGAAAAGTATACGAGCCCATGTTTAACTTAACCGTAGATTACGGTGAAGATAACGACCCGCTATACGAATGGCGACCAGAAAGCACTTATATTCGCCGACCTCCTTATTGGGAAGGTGCATTAGCAGGCGAGCGTACCATGACAGGTATGCGTGCACTGGCAGTACTTGGCGATAACATTACAACCGATCACTTATCGCCTTCAAATGCGATAATGGCCAGCAGTGCCGCGGGTGAATACTTATTAAAAATGAACGTACCTGAGGAAGACTTTAACTCATACGCAACCCATAGGGGCGATCATTTAACAGCGCAGCGCGCTACGTTTGCTAACCCTAAATTGCTAAATGAAATGGTACTTGATGAAAACGGCGAAATTAAGCAAGGTTCGTACGCGCGCATAGAACCAGAGGGAAAAAATACTCGCATGTGGGAAGCAATCGAAGCATACATGCAGCGTAAGCAACCACTTATTATTGTGGCTGGCGCAGATTATGGCCAAGGCTCGTCGCGCGATTGGGCGGCAAAAGGCGTAAGACTCGCGGGTGTTGAAGTAATTGCAGCTGAAGGGTTTGAGCGTATTCACCGTACTAACTTAGTGGGTATGGGTGTTTTACCGTTAGAGTTTAAAGCGGGAACAACTCGTAAAACACTCAAACTAGATGGCAGTGAAAGTTACGATGTAACGGGTGAACCAACCCCTGGTTGCACACTTAACTTGTCGATCACTCGTAAAAATGGCGAAGTACTAAACGTACCAATGAAATGTCGTATAGATACACAAGAAGAGCTGTCTATTTATGCTGCAGGTGGTGTATTACAACGCTTTGCACAAGACTTTTTAGAAGCTACAAAAACAGCATAAGGGCAGGGTTAATTATGTTTAAACCACAAATTAAAGTACCTGCCACATACATGCGTGGCGGTACTAGTAAAGGGGTGTTTTTTAACCTTAGTGACTTGCCAAAGCCTGCCCAAGTGGCAGGTGAGGCACGTAATAACTTATTACTGCGCGTTATTGGCAGCCCAGATCCGTACGGCAAACAAACCGATGGTATGGGCGGTGCTACATCTAGCACCAGTAAAACAGTTATTTTAAGTAAAAGTGCGCAAGCCGATCACGATGTTGACTATTTATTTGGCCAAGTGGCAATAGATAAAGCGTTTGTTGATTTTAGCGGCAACTGCGGTAATTTAACCGCAGCTGTCGGTGCTTTTGCTATTAGTAATGACTTAGTTGATAAAAGCCGTGTACCCGATAATGGCGTTGCTGTTGTACGTGTGTGGCAAGCTAATATTAAAAAAAGCATTTTAGTGCATGTACCTATGACTAATGGCGAAGTACAAGAAACCGGTGACTTTGAGCTAGACGGCGTTACATTTGCAGCAGCTGAAGTAAAACTGGAATTTATTGACCCTGCAGATGGCGACGGCGCGTTATTTCCAACTGGCAATGTGGTAGATGATCTAGAAGTGCCAGGAGTAGGTACTTTAAAAGCAACGATGATCAACGCAGGCATTCCCACTATTTTTGTTAATGCAAGCGACATTGGTTATACCGGCACTGAATTGCAAGATGATATAAACGCAGATGCAGCAGCGCTTGAAAAGCTTGAAACCATTCGTGCCTATGGCGCGGTTAAAATGGGACTCATACAAAATATTGATGAGGCAGCAGCACGCCAACATACACCTAAAGTGGCATTTGTTGGTGCAGCACAAGATTACAAAGCGTCAAGCGGCAAGCAAATTAACGCCAGTGAAATTAACTTGTTAGTGCGCGCTATGTCTATGGGTAAATTACACCATGCAATGATGGGTACAGCAGCAGTAGCTATTGGTACCGCTGCGGCAATTGACGGTACGTTAGTTAATTTAGCTGCTGGTGGCGGAGCATTGAGTGAAGTTAACTTTGGTCATCCATCGGGCACTTTAAAAGTAGGCGCACACGCTACAAATGCGGATGGTAACTGGCAAGTAACTAAAGCCAGTATGAGCCGCAGTGCACGGGTACTTATGGAAGGCGTGGTAAGAGTACCGCAGTAAAGCATTGTTTTAATTACGATTAAGTTATTTATAATGTATGCATAAGTTGATGCGGTAATACTTTAGGGTATTACTCATCAACTTTTTTGTTTATGGGCTACTTTTTATACTCGTTGATTCTCGTTTGACCAAGCGAGGTAAATATTTATGCTCATTATCACTATCAACTATTTCATTTTTAAAGTGAGTTAACGCCAACTGAGCTGCGTGCTGCGCCATTTTTTCAATGGGGTAGTTTAAAGTGGTTAGTTTTGGCCTTGAATAACGCGCAATCAGTACATCATCAAAACCAATCACCGACACATCACCGGGTACTTTAAAGCCATTATCTTCAAGTGTTGAAATAGCACCAATAGCCATAGCATCGTTATAAACAAAAATAGCACTGAAGGGCTGCCCAGAGGCTAATAGATTTTGCGCAGCGCTTTGTCCGCCTTGTAGAGTAGGCTCCGCGTATTTAATCAGCGCAGGGCTAATGGGGCTGCCTGCCATGCTTAGCTCTGCCGAAAAGCCATTAAGGCGTAGCGCAGGATCTTCAATTTGATACTTGCTGCTTATACAGGCAATGTTTTTATGTTTGAGCGCCATTAGATGCCGCGCTGCTATTTTTGCACCTTCTTCGTTATCTAACCAAATACATTTATGTTTTATTTGCTCAATGTGTCTATTGATAAGCACTAAGCCAGGGAGTTTTTCACATAAGGTGATTAGTTCGCAGTCAGGAATTATTTTACTATGCATAACAACAGTTTGGCAGCGGCGTTCAAGTAATAAATTGATAGCAGCGCGTTCAGATTCTACACTTTGTCCTGCGGTACTTAACAACAATTGCATATTATTTTCGCGGGCTACTTTATCTACCCCGCTGGCTAATGATGCAAAAAATGGGTCGGTAAGTTCGGGGATCACCACGCCTATGGTCATGCTTTTTCGGGTTACTAAAGCACGTGCATTAGCATTGGGCGTGTAGCCAAGCTCTTGCATTACTTTATTTACTTTTTCTATGGTTGCCTTACTTACTTTAGGGCCATTATTAATTACACGAGATACCGAGGCGATAGACACGCCTGCAATTCTGGCTACATCTTTTATTGTTGTCATTGGCGGGTAATCGTTTTCTACATCCTGTTAATAATAAAATTTACACTATTTAACGTGGGCTGTATATGTTGATT
Source organism: Pseudoalteromonas sp. K222D (assembly GCF_017653575.1). Lineage (NCBI taxonomy): Bacteria > Pseudomonadati > Pseudomonadota > Gammaproteobacteria > Alteromonadales > Pseudoalteromonadaceae > Pseudoalteromonas > Pseudoalteromonas sp. K222D. The sequence goes on along the minus strand of NZ_JAGGDL010000001.1, from coordinate 208,568 downwards.
TTTTAGGTTGCAAATAGCGGGGTAAGCGTTTACCCTTTTCGGTTTTATCATAAACCACATTTGAGATATTTATGGATACAATTTTTGACCCAACTGAGCATCCACATCGTCGCTACAATCCATTGATTGATGAGTGGGTGTTAGTTTCACCGCATCGTGCCAAACGACCTTGGCAGGGACAAGTTGAAACTCTCGATGAAGACGTTAGAGAAAGTCATGATGAAAGCTGTTTTTTATGTGCTGGTAATACTCGCATAAACGGTGAGGTTAATGACAACTATAAAAAAACTTACGTGTTTACTAATGACTTTGCAGCTCTGAAAATTGATACTCCAGAATTTAAAACAAATGATCCGCTATTTAAAATGGCCACAGAGCAAGGTGAAAGTCGTGTTATTTGCTTCTCTCCAGATCACAGCAAAACCTTACCGCAACTTAGTATTAGCGCTATTACCGACATTGTTAAAACGTGGCAAAGCCAGTGCTTAGAGTTAGGCGAAAAGTATAACTGGGTGCAGGTATTCGAAAACAAAGGGGCGATGATGGGGTGCTCAAATCCGCATCCGCATGGCCAAATTTGGTCGCAGCAGCAATTACCTACTTTGGTAAATAAAAAACAACATGCGCTGAGCGACTATGCTAAAAAATATAACAGTAACTTATTACTTGATTACGCTCAGCGTGAAGCGCAGTCGGGCGAGCGTGTTGTTGTTAAAAATGAAGATTGGCTGGTGGTTGTACCGTATTGGGCAGGCTGGCCATTTGAAACCTTATTATTACCGCGTTTTGCGTTAACACGTATGGTCGACTTAACCCCAGAACAAGCGGTAACTCTAGCCGATGCATTAAAACAAATTACCACTAAATACGACAATTTATTTAATTGTTCGTTCCCATATTCTATGGGCTGGCACGGCGCGCCTTATGATGGGCAAGAGCATAGTGAATGGCAGCTTCATGCCAGCTTTTTTCCACCATTATTACGCTCAGCTACTGTGCGTAAATTTATGGTGGGTTACGAAATGATGGCTGAATCACAACGTGATTTAACCCCAGAGCAAGCAGCACAAAGATTACGTGATGTACCAAACGTACATTATAAGGAGGCTAAGTAATGCCAAGAACTACAATGCTTATTAGCCAATTTGAACAACATTTTAATTGCCCGCCAGAACAGCTATTTCATGCACCTGGGCGCGTTAACCTCATTGGTGAACACACAGATTATAATGATGGTTTTGTGCTACCCGCTGCGATTAATTTTGGCACCGACATTGCTGCAAAAGCACGAGCTGATCGCAACATTAACGTCTTAGCAATTGATTGTAACAGCGAAACCAATAGTTTTAGCCTAGATAAAATAGAATTTAGCCAACAACAAATGTGGGTTAATTATATTCGCGGCACACTGCAAGCATTAATGCAAAGCTATCCAAATATTAGTGGCGCCGACTTAGTGGTATCGGGAAATGTGCCACAAGGTACAGGTTTGAGTTCATCAGCTAGTTTTGAAATTGCTCTTTTAAAAACGTTTGCAACATTAAACAATATTCCGCTCGATGGTGTTAAAGCGGCACTTATGGGACAAAGTGCTGAAAATAACTTTGTCGGCTGTAATTGCGGCATTATGGATCAATTAATTTCGTCGATGGGCAAGCAAGGACATGCCATGTTGCTCGATTGCAGAAGTTTAACCTTTGAATATGCTGTGATTCCAAAGGGAATGTCGTTAGTTATTGTTAACTCTAATGTTAAAAGAGGGCTGGTCGACAGCGAATACAATACCCGACGCGAGCAATGCGAAGCTGCAGCAAAGCACTTTAATAAACCGGCATTGCGCGATGTTACTCTTGAGGAACTAGAAGCAGAGCAAGCTAATTTACCGCCATTAATATATAAGCGCGCTAAACATATAGTCACTGAAAATACCCGTACCGAACTAGCTCTCAAAGCGCTAAACGTCAATGATATGGTAACCATGAGCCAACTTATGGCACAATCGCACCTATCAATGAAAAATGATTTTGATATTACTACCTCTCAAATAGACTTTTTAGTGGATATTACTGCTCAAGTTTTAGGCGAACAAGGCGGAGTGCGTATGACCGGTGGTGGTTTTGGTGGTTGTATCGTTGCTTTAACACCGGATCATTTAGTTGAGCAAGTACGTAACACTATTGACACACATTATTATGCAAAAACAGGGCTTCAAGCAGACGTTTACGTATGCCTGGCTTCTCAAGGTGCTTTTAGTAATTAATAAAACACAATAAAAATCAATAAGACAACAAGGTTAAAGTTATGAAATTACAACCGCTCGACATTGCCATATTTTTTACTTATGTGGTGGGGTTATTAGTACTCGCGCTGTGGATCTCGCGAGAGGAGAAAGGTGCCAGTAAAAATACTGAAGATTACTTTCTTGCTAGTAAAGCACTGCCTTGGTGGGCAATTGGTGCATCATTAATTGCTTCAAATATATCGGCAGAACAAATTATTGGCATGTCTGGTTCGGGCTATGCGATTGGTTTAGCTATTGCATCTTATGAGTGGATGGCAGCAATTACCTTAATTATTGTAGGTAAATATATGCTGCCGATATTTCTTAAAAATGAAATATTTACTATGCCGCAATATTTAGAGCAACGCTTTGATAGCAAAGTTAAAACAGTGTTAGCGCTGTTTTGGCTAGCGGTATATGTATTTGTAAATTTAACCGCTGTTTTATGGCTTGGTGGTTTAGCAATAGAAACCGTTGCCGGTGTTGACTGGATGTACGGAATGATCTTTTTAGCCTTATTTTCAGTCGCTTATTCACTTTATGGTGGTTTGAAAGCCGTTGCTTATACCGATATTTTACAAGTAGTACTGCTGGTATTTGGTGGCTTGTTTTTAAGTTACTTAGCACTAGATGCAGTGGCAGATGGCGATGGGATAATAGCAGGTTTTGGTGTTTTAACTGAGCAGCTACCTAACCACTTTGATATGATTTTAAGCCCAGATAGCCCGCATTATATGAGTTTACCTGGTTTATCAGTATTAATTGGTGGCCTGTGGATAATGAACATTAGCTACTGGGGATTTAATCAATATATTATTCAGCGCGCACTTGCCGCTAAAAACCTTAAAGAAGCACAAAAAGGTATTGCCTTTGCTGCCTATTTAAAATTATTAATGCCAGTAATTGTAGTGTTGCCAGGTATTGCTGCGGTTGTTTTATACCCGCAACTTACCACGCCAGATCAAGCGTATCCGTCTATGATGGCGTTAATGCCAACAGGTATTAAAGGTCTTATTTTTGCTGCATTAGTGGCGGCAATTGTTTCATCACTTGCCTCTATGACTAACAGTATTTCAACTATTTTCACTATGGATATTTACAGCAAGTTAAAACCAGGTAAATCACAAAAACATTATGTATTTATAGGCCGCTCAGCTGCATTAATATCTTTAGCTATAGCCTTGGTTGTGGCAGAGCCATTATTAGGTAAGTTCGATCAAGCGTTTCAATATATTCAAGAATTCACCGGTTTCTTTACTCCAGGTATTGTAGTGATTTTTGTAATGGGTATGTTTTGGTCAAAAGCCAGTTCAGCGGGTGCGTTAGCTGCGGCAATTGGCTCGGCTGTATTCTCAATCCTGTTAAAAGTTTACTGGGTAGCGCTGCCATTTATGGACAGAGTAGGCTTAGTATTTTTACTGTGTTTAGCATTGTGTGTAATTGTATCATTAGCTAAGCCAGATAAAGGCCAAGACAGTAGCGTTAGCCTAGACGATGTTAACTTTAAAACCTCAAGCAACTTCAACATAGCGGCATTGGGTGTAGTTATCATCTTAATCGCTTTGTATACTACTTGGTGGTAATGCAGAATGCTTACTAAGTGAGTATGACAGCCATAGCTATCTGCTCACGTGTTTAACGCAAAATATAGTGAATCAAAGCAGCTTAGGTTGCTTTGATTTTTTTGTGTTCTAATAGACATAACAAGAAAACAGTAAATGAATCAATTACACAGTTATATATTAAGCAATGAGCAAGGCATGCGGGTCGAAATATTAAATTATGGCGCGCGGGTTAAATCTATTTTATTTCCGGTAAACGATACACCCACAGAAATGACAGTCGGGTATGCCGATAGCAGTCGTTATTTAACCGATACTTATTATTTAGGTGCTACCTGTGGTCGCGTTGCTAATCGTATTAGTGGTGCTAGTTTTGAGCTTGAAGGTGAGCAATATTTACTGAATAAAAATGATGGTGAAAATTGCTTACATGGCGGTGCGGATAACTTTTCTCTGCGTTTTTGGCAAGTGCAATCGAGTACTGCCAACGAAGTGATTTTGAGCTTAATCTCAGAAGATGGCGACCAAGGTTTTCCTGGCAAGGTTGAAATGCAAATACGTTATCTTTTATCACATGATAATAAGTTGACTATGAGTTTTAGCGCAACCACAAATAAAGCAACCCCTATTAACGCTACTAATCATTGCTACTTTAATTTAGGTGAGCAAAATTGCTTGCCACTCACGTTACAAATAAATGCGGCCAGCTATTTAGAGCGTGACAATAACAGCTTACCAACTGGTAGAGTGTTAAGTGTCAAAAATAGTGACTTTTGTTTTGACCAACCGGTTATTATTGGCCAGCGTCTGCAGTCAGCTCAGCACCCACAACTAACAGGGCCAACAGGGTTTGATCATTGTTTTGTTATAAATCAGCCACAAGCAAACAAAGCAGCAGCGGTATTAAGCTCATTACGCAATAAAGTTAAAATGTCGTTGTACACCGACCAAGCATCTATACAGCTTTATACTGGTGCATTTTTAGCCGCACCATTAAGCCCTGATCAGGGAGTGTGTTTAGAAGCTCAAAATTATAGCGATGCAGTAAACTTTCCAGATTTTGAAAACTCAATACTAAAGCCGGGCGAAGTTTATAATAAATATATTAGCTATCACTTTGAAAATATTTAAATAAAGCTGTGCTAATACATAGCACAGCTTTATTGGCTATTTAGTATAAGGGCTATGAGCTATTTTTTAACGGGAATATCTTCGAGTATCTTTAAAATAGCCTGATTACTGTTTAATTTGGCTAAATCGATTAGGTAACTTTTTTCAAGATCTTGCATAGGTTGCTTTGTTAATAGCGCTTTTACTGACTCTTCTTCTGCATTTACTATGGCGGTTTTTAACGCTGCAAAGTTTGCGATACTGTGTTCATTTTGCTCAGTCATATTAAATCCTCTTATTGGCGCGAGTTGTGACTTTTAAAGTTATGGCCTTAACTACTTGGCCATATAATTAAATTTACGCGCTTTAATAAACCAGCCAGCGGTGTACTTACTCAATAACAAATAAGTCCATAAAGCTATTTACAGGCATGGCCTCAAGCGCTGTTTGATTTTTACAAAGCGTGAAAATAGTGTGGCATTGTTTATTCTCAAAGCGGGATGCTAAATTAGCTTTAAATTTTTGCTCCAATAGTGGTATCCCTTCCTCACGACGGCGACGATGACCCACAGGGTATTCTATAACTATGTCCTCGGTGCTACTGCCATCTTTAAAGAATACCTGAATAGCATTGGCGATAGAGCGTTTATCATCCTCTAAATATTCTTTGGTAAAGCGTGCATCTTCTACAATGTGCATTTTGTTGCGCAGCTCATCAATAATCGGGTGTGCGTTATGAAATTCGTCTTCGTAATGATCAGCGGTTAAATTGCCAAATATTAACGGCACTGCAATCATGTATTGTAAACAATGATCGCGATCGGCTGCGTTAGCAAGGGAACCCGTTTTTGAAATAATACGAATGGCCGACTCGTGAGTACGCACAACAATTTTATCAATATCAGCTAACCGATCTTTTACCTGAGGATGTAAAATAACCGACGCTTCAGCGGCTGTTTGGGCATGAAACTCAGCAGGAAACGATATTTTAAATAAAATATTTTTCATAACATAACTGCCGTAGTCTTGGGTGAATAAAAACTGCCGTTCGGCCTCAGGTTTAAGTGCTTGGTCTTTGTTGGTTTTAGAAAAAGAGACATCATAAAACCCCCATTGCGGGGCTGTTAACACGCTTGGAATGCCCATTTCACCACGCATAGATATATCAGCTAAATGAACAGCTCGGGAAGTTGCATCGCCAGCAGCCCATGATTTACGAGAGCCTGCATTGGGTGCATGCCTATAGGTACGCAGCGCTGAGCCATCTACCCAAGCTTGTGATATAGCGGCCATAATTTGTTGTTTATTGCCGCCCATCATTTTAGTGGCAAGCGCAGTAGATGCAACCCGTACTAATAATACGTGGCATAAACCCACCCGATTAAACGAATTTTTTAGCGCTATTACGCCTTGAATTTCATGCGCCATGATCATGGCTTCTAACACTTCGCGCATTTTTAAAGGTTGTTCACCCTTGCTCAGTCTCACTTGGGATAGATGATCAGCAACGGCTAAAATAGCACCTAAGTTATCTGACGGATGACCCCATTCGGCGGCCAACCAAGTATCGTTATAATCGAGCCAGCGAATAATACAGCCAATATCCCATGCCGCTTTTACAGGGTCGAGTACCAAAGATGTGCCCGGTACACGTGCACCATTAGGCACAATAGTACCTGCTACTATAGGGCCGAGGAGTTTGCTGCATTCAGGAAATCGCAGCGCTAATAGCCCACACCCTAAAGTGTCTATTAAACAGTTACGGGCAGTATTGAGCGCTTCCTTGCTGCTTACTTTATAATTTAATACATAATCAGCTATATCTTGTATTACATGGTCGTAATCAGGGCGATTATTAATATCTACATTATTACTCATTTTTTATCCTTATTCGTTTAATGTTAACGATTAGAATGTGCACTGAGTATTTAATACATATTTATTAAACACTTTTACCTTTTACTAGTTTACGTTTTAACCATAGCACGAGGCGTTGCCAGCTAATAGGGAAGCAAAGATAATGTTTACAGATTCATATATTTTATTGTGAGTTATAACTCTATAATGCAGGCGCTGCTTATTACCTAGAAAACGAATAAAAGATAACGTATTGATCTTAATTATTTAAATTTAATAAACAGTTTTCATAATCCGTTATTGATTGAGTTAGTGCCTGTAAATTACTTACGCACAGAGGGCTATTTTGTTGGTTAGCAGCTTGCTCCAACTCACTGGCAATATCACTTAAGCTATAGGCGAGCACTATTTGTGCTGCTCCTTTTAAACGATGTGCAATATTTGCAAGTTCTTTAAAGCTATTAGCTAAATTAGCGTTATTAAGCTCTTCCAAATCGACTTTACAGCTCACTATAAACTCAGTAAGTAGTTCTTGTACTATTTCTTTTGAACCAAACATAGCCTGTAGTTCATTAAGCTTAAACTGCAGCTTATTAACAGGCGTAGTTTTTGTATTATCAGTATCTTGGATTGACTTAGGTAAGTATTCATTTAGTTTAATTTGTAGCAGACTTAAGCTAACTGGCTTAGTTATATAGCTATTCATACCAAGCTCAATACAACGCTGAGCTTCCCCGATTAATGCGTTGGCTGTGTAAGCAATTATTGGAATGCTACATCCACGTTGGCGTAACACTCGTGTTAATTCATAGCCATCGAGTTCAGGCATATGACAATCGGTAATTAATAAGTTGTAGTACTGTTCTGTTATTGCTTTTAGTGCTTGCACTCCGTTCTCTACATAATCAGCGTAATACCCTAAATTTTCTAGTTGTCTTTTAAGTACTTTACGATTAGTAGGATGATCTTCAGCTACTAATATTAATCGGCAACTATTAATAGCTTCTTCTTTAGTTTGAAGTTTAATTATTTTTTGTTTTGGATTAGTTCTATGAGATGTTAAATTCTGAGTGTCTTTATTCGCAAGTATATCAAGTAAGCTTGACACTAAAAAAGGATTGGTAGATAAATAGTAATCTGCACCATACTCCTCGCTTTCATCTTTACATAGTTTTAGCCACACATAGTGTTTAAATACACTTTTTAATGTAATTACGTCGACAATATTGTTGAAAATGACCATAACATTATTGCTTTTATTAGCGTTAAGCCAATCAACTTGCACATCAGTACTACTCTCTAGTGTGAAGTCAATTTGCCAGTGTGATAAATAGTCAGAAACACGTTTAATATTCTCACTATCATCATTTAAAATAAGTATGTGTCTAACAGCAACTGGAGGCTTATTATCTTGATAAGACTCTAATGGAATTGTAAAGTTAAATTCACTACCTTGGCCTAATTGACTACTTAGGTTAATTTGCCCATTTAGCCGCTCAACCAGCATCCGGCAAATAGAGAGTCCTAAACCGCTGCCACCGTACTTGCGATTAGTCGAGCTCTCAGCCTGAGTAAAGGGATCAAATAAGCTGCGGTGGTTTTCAAGTGCAATTCCTAATCCACTATCTATCACTTTAAATTCAATTAACTGTATTTTATTTTCTGTAGATACTAACTCCACCAAAATATCTATAATACCGCACTGAGTAAATTTAACCGCATTACTGATCAAATTAGATAGTATTTGTTGTAACCGTGTTGGGTCCGTTTTAACAAATCGATTTATGAGTGGTCCAAAATAAAAATTAATGTGGAGATTTTTTGCATGCGCACTTGCAATATGGGCACGTATTGCATCCTCTACAATAACAAGTAAGTCATATTCAATTTTTTCAACTGAAAACTGGTGAGTTTCCATTTTGGTATGATCGAGTACATCGTTAAGAATTTGTAGTAAATTATTAGCCGAAGATATAATTGTATTAATATCTATACGCTGCTGAAAATCAAGTTGTGATTGGGCTAATAGTTCGGTTGTCGAAATAACTCCACTCAGAGGAGTGCGAATTTCGTGGCTCATCATCGCTAAAAAATACGACTTAGCTTTTACTGCACTATCTGCTTTACTTTTTTCTACGCTTAAAGCGTGTTCTTGCTCTTTACGCTGATTAATCTCTAGTAGTACACCATTCCATATACAGTTGCCATCGTAAGAGCTCGGAAATGCGACTAAATTTAACCAGTTATTATAAGGCGAATTAAGCCTACACTCAAAATCAAGCCCTTGTTTATCTTGTAACGCATATTTAGTGGCTTTTATTAACTCATTGGCCTTACTTGGAGAAATAAACGAAAAAAAGCTGTTTAAATTTGTATTAATCGCTTGGGATTCAGATAAATTCACTTGTTGAAAGGGCGTAAAGTCTTCAATCCCTTCACTTGCGTAAGTAAAAAACAGTTGGTTGTCGAGCATGCTAAATTGCACAACTGCACCTGGAATCGCATTCGCAATTGAACTAAGCTTTTGTTCTGCTGCTAATGCACGTTGCTGAGCAATACGGCGAAATGCTATTTCTTGACGTAATTTTTGATTCCATAAAAAAAATCCCAACATCACAAGTGTAAAAGCAACACCAGCCAATAGACCATAAATAACAATCATTTTAATGTCTCGTTCTTGCTCGGTGTCTAGCTCAATCCAAGTTCGAGAAAGCGCTTCTAGCTCTTCATGACCGGTTACGGCAAGGGCTTGATTTACTAGATCTTTTAAAGGAGATGAGTACTTACTCACACCCAGTTGTACATCAACATTATTATTAATTAATAAATTAGGAAGCAGTTTATAAATATTATTATTATTTTTATCTTGTTTCAGCCAAGATTTTGTAGCGGCTAAAGTGGTAAATACAGCGTCAACTTTATTTTTTTTAAGCAAAGCTAAACTATGCTTCATATTACTGGATGCAATTAATTCACTATTAGAGAAGTAATCATCCATAATCGACTGGGCGTAAGGACCATTTGGAGATGTTATTGTATGTTTACCTTGGCGTAATTTATTTATATCTAGAGTACTATCTTTGAGCACTATCATGCTCCATGGTGATGTTAAATAAGGACGTGAAAACCCCATTACTCCTATGTGCTTTTTGGTTTGTAATACAGCAGGTATTATATCTACACGCCCGCTTTCAATAAGTTCTAGAGCATGTCCAATTGAGCGGGAAGGAATATACTCTAAGTTCACCCCAAGTATGGTTGCTATACGGTTTAATACACTTATTGATAAGCCACTGGGTTTATCTGGTTCGTTATAAATTGTTATGGCATCCCATTGGGGTAAGGTGGTGTAGCGTAAAATGGCATGCTGGTTTAACCAATCCTGTTGTTGGTCGTTAATTATCATCTGTGATTTTTTATTATATTGTTGCCACTGACTTGAGCGTGCAACGATAGCCAGCATGGTGATTGCTTCAGTTTTTAAAATATGTTTGTTAAGTAATTTATTTAGTGCAGTATTTTGTTTTGCTAAAGGTAAATGCCATTTTTTATCTGGTAAATTATTTAGTGTTAACGTAGTAAACTCTTGGTCGTTTAGTTGTAAGGCTAAATGTTGGTTAGTTAATGAGTCACTTAAATGGGCATTAGCTAATTTATAGTTTAGTGCTGGAGCAATATCGCTATATTTACTTAACGTAAATTGATAAGTGTTAGGAAGTAGTTGGCTAATATAGCTTTTATCTACATCGAACTTAAACAATGCAAGCTTAATTTTATTGTTATTAAGTAAATAAAATGGCTGTGCGGCTAGTTTTTTAGTGATTAATAAAGTGCGTGGAACGACTAAAATAGGCTCGCTCATTGTTATATAATCTTGGCGCTTCTTTGTTAGCTGCAAGCCTAAACTAATATCAGCACGACCTTGTTTCATAGCATCTTCTAGCTCGGGTACTGAATTGTATATTTTATAATGAACCTGCATATCTAAGGTTTTTGCTAGATGTTTTATGTATTCAGGATAAATACCCCCAATTTCATTCTTTTCGTTAATGGCAAAGTAAGGAATGTAATCAATTTTAAGCGCCGCTACGGTTAATACTTTTTTAGTGGCTGTTTGTGTATCAAGAGGTGCAAGTTGAGAAAGTGCGGCTACGTGTAAACTAATTATACTAATAAGTATAATAAACGAATTTTTCAAGCGGTATTTTTTAAACATAATAGGCTATGACTCAGTGTGTAAAAAACCAATAGTGGACTCAATAAACTTGCAATATTTTAAGTAAAGCTCACTATTTTCGATCTGAGCTTTATTTAATGCCAAGCTATGTTTAGCTAATAAATAATAGTGCTTTAATTGCTCAGGAGGGGGTGTCAAGAGGAATTGCTTTGCTAAAGCCTCTGATCAGTAACTTAGCTAAAGGTAAGTCAATACCATAAACTTTTATTGCGTTAATAGTCATGGTTACCGCTTGAAGATTAAGCCCATTATGCTCAGCTATTTTAATCTTACGCATTTGAGCATCTAATTGTTGTTGAAAGATACGTGTAAAACGCAGAGTATTTTGTAATAACAAGTGTTGGCTATGATCCACTGTACTGAGCTGCTCAATAAAGCTGGGTAATGGTAGCGCGAGTTTGCGATATATATGCACTATATCTAGCTGGCAATAAAAGGGGAGGGTAACGTAACTGCTGTAGTCACTGTATTGCTTTATAATACTTAAAGCGACTTTACGATCGCCGTTACACAGTGCAAAACGTGCATCGAGTATATTTTTAATTTCTCGCAGTTGTATTGCTCTAGGTTTTTTTAAAATGCTTAGGCGCTTACTTAAATAAGTTGTTTCAAGACGTTTAAACTCGCTACTATAAGTGTCGTCCTCTAAGTTTTCTATTTGTGAGATCAAGCAGCGTAATACGTTAAAATGGCAATCAATATTTAACCAACTTAATTGTTGCGTCACTTTTTGATAGCGACTAACACTTTGTTGCATGTATTCATTATTATTTAAAATAACCGCCAGGTTAAATTGGATTAACAATCGCTGTGGATTATCTGGAGCTAAAATATTCATTTGCATTAAAAGCTCATATGCTTGTTGAAGTGAGCCTTGTGCAAAATAGGCACTAACACATAGTTCAAGTGCATTTAAACGAAAGCGCGGTATAGTAAGTAAAGGCTGTAAAGTATCAAGCGCTTCATCAGTATTACCTTCTATTAACAGCCACTTAGCGTAACTTAAGCGGGCGGCAACATCGCCTTGTGTAATTAAATGTTTGAGGATATTACTTGCTGCAGTTGTTTGTCCGTCCCAGGTAAGTAATTGCACTTCATATTCCGTATAATATGAAGTGTTTGCTAATTTTATAAGCTGTTGTTTTGCAATACTGAATCCGTGTTTTAAATAACAGTCTTCAAGCTTTGTGAGTGCATTTTTTTTCTGATAGCTTACCATCATTCGCGGTAGTATATTATTAATATTAAAAGGCTTTACAAAATAGCCATCAGGTTCCCATTCTGTAAACCCTTGCACTACCTGTCGTGATTGTTCGGCCGTAACAATAAACACAACACAGCTTTTTAAAATTAATTTTGTCATAGTTAAGTAAGCAAGTAATTGCAAGCCATCTGCACCTTGACCTAAATTATAATCAAAAATAATAAAGTCGAATTGTTCATATTTACAAGCATTTATGGTGGTACTGGTATCTTTAGCAAGCACAATGTTTTTTGTTTGCGCACCTTCATTAATCAACATTAGCTTAATGGCTGACAAAATTAAGGCACTATCGTCAATCACCAATATTCGCTTATCGCTTAAAAATTTCATAAGGCCTGCTTTATTTTCGCTTGTATAGCTTGATATTGTGTTTGCCATAGCACATACCAGCTATCTAATTGCTGATATTTCATTGGCTTTGCACAATAAAAACCTTGGCAAGTGTGCGCCCCTAGTCGCTTCATATATACCCACTGCTCGTGGGTTTCAACACCTTCAACTACCACGCTCATTTGTAGCTTTTTTGCTAGCTGAATAGACATATCAACAATGGCTGCGCTTTGTATGTCAATCAGCGCGTCTGCGACAAAGCTACGATCAATCTTAATTTCGTTAAATGGATACTGACTTAATTGCTTTAATGATGAGTAGCCAGTACCAAAGTCGTCAATAGAAAGATTAAAACCATTTATACGTAATCGCGATAGTAACTCTAACGATATACTCTCACTGAGTATTTTTGTTTGCTCTGTTATTTCAAATGTAACTCTCTGGCGGTGGGCCAATGCCAATAGCGATTGATTAGCTAATATAATGTTTACAGCGTCATTAGTTAAAAAGGAAGGAGTTAAGTTAATTGATAGCTTGGTTTGATCAAATGCGCGGGGTAACGTTTTTAACGCTTGTATACTTTGCTCTATCATTGCAAAAGTAAGCGTTGTCATTAATCCCGCTTGCTCTATTTGCTCTATAAAAAAATCAGGCGAAAGTAAGCCCGATTCAGGATGATCCCACCGGCTCAAAACTTCAAGGCCAACACACTGTCCTGAATTAAAATCAATTTGTGGCTGAAATACGCTAATAAACTCACCTTTGTTAATAGCATGAAGCAAAGAGGCTTTAGTTGTGTCTATACGATGTAGTGGATCTTTTGTTTTAACCTTAATATAGTGACTTTGGTGTTGCTTAAAAAAATGACTTAGCTGAATTTTAGAAAAAGGCTTTGCTATAACCGCTAATAAATTAAGACCTAGCGCACCTACTAGGTTAGCTGCTGCACGCAAAATACTTGCATTAGATGCGCTAGAAATAATTATACTTCCCTTATATTGCTGTTCAGATAATCGCCTTAACAAGGCAAGTCCATCCATCTTTGGCATAATCAGATCACAAATAATTATATCTGGCGTTGTGCTTAACATAATACGCATTGCTTCATCACCATCACTTGCTTGTGTGATTTTGTGAGCCCCAATTTGAGTTATAACGCTAGTGAGCGCCCGACGCTGAAAAGCGTGATCATCTACAATTAATATTTGCATATAAACATTAAACTCCGCGCAAAACTTATTCTAAATAAAATAAAGTTAACCTTGTTTTTTAACGGTAATGAACAGGGTAGTTCTCGTCATTGATATATACAATTAAGTATAAATAGGTGGAGGTTGTATTTTAAACAATATATAGGATTAAACAATTGCATTTTTTTCAATGTATAGTATAAAGGTATTGATTTAGGGTAGGTTGCTACGAATAACTTTTTACAATTAGCACCTTTTAATTTAGCCCCTAAATCATAGTTATGCTCAACATACTATATCTGAGTATTATAGTATGTTTTTGCTAAAACTATTTTAATAACCTTGCCTATAAAGCAACCAATTGTGTCTGAGTTTATAGAAAAGTAGTGGCAGGAAGGACAGCCAATTTACTCAACTTTTATTTTTTATAGTGGCTTTAAAAGTTCGTATACCATGCTAAATTTGTACTTGCAGTAATATGACTATTTTGCGTAAACAAACTTATATTGAATTGGAATAATTAGTATAACTTCTGAAAAATAAATAATAAGAAGTAACAATAAAAACACAAATTAAAAAGGGCAGCGTAGAGATCCGAGTGGATTTTGCGCTGCCCTTATTTATGCAAACTTAACGTTTAAAGTCATGTTTGTATTTAGTTGGTGATTAATCACCATTGCTTATAAACCCAAGTTTACAATTATAACTTAGGTGGCGTACCTTCAGCGTTAGACACTACCGCATCAATTTGTACTAGCGCATTCATAGGGATAGCTGATACGCCTACCACAGTTCTTGCTGGCAAATCACCTTTAAAGAAGCTGGCGTACACTTTATCAATAGCGGCAATATCGCTAATGTTTTTAACTTGAATGTTAACTTTTACAAGGTCGTCCATAACATGATCAATACTCTCTACAATGGCTTTAATATTGTTTAAGCACTGTGTTGCTTGTGTTGTTACGTCATCAGCTACAAGATTAGCCGTTTTTGCATCAATGGGTAATTGTGCTGAAATATGGTTGTAGTGCGAAAATGCCACTGTTTGTGTAGATAGGGCATTAATTGGTGCATTTTGTGTGTTACTTGCTCTAATAATAATGCCGTGTCTGTCCTCAACTGCTTGTGGTGGTGTGCCATCTCCATGGGATATAACTGCATCAATTTGTACTAAAGCATCCATAGGTAGTGCTGCAACAACCATGGTTGATCTTGCTGGTACGTAAGCTACAGCTCTGGCAATAGCTGAGTCTGGAAAAAAGGTTGTATAAACTTCGTTTATTGCGTCAATATCTGCCGGGTTTTTAACAAATATATTTACCTTAACTATGTCGTCAAAGGGTACGTCAATACTCTCTAAAATAGCTTTAATATTACTTAAACACTGTTTAGTCTGATTTTTTATACCACCGGTTACTATTTCTCCCGATTTAGGATCGACAGGTAACTGAGCAGAAATATTATTGTAATGAGAAAAAGCAACCGTATGCGTAGACACTGGGCATATAGGTGCATTATTGCTATTTTTTGCTACTTTAATTAAATCGCAAGGCGCTTGTGGAGTAGTACCTTCGCCATTAGAGATAAGCGCATCCATTTGTACTAATGCCCCCTCTAGCGGTAAAGCTGCCACGGCAACTGTTGTGCGTGTTGGTAAGTAGTCTTGGAAGAAACTGGCGTATACGTCGTTTACAGCATCAATATCTGTGATGTTTTTTAAAAACACATTAATTTTAATCACATCGTCCATAACATGATCAATACTTTCAATAACCGCTTTAATATTTGTTAAACACTGTTTTGCCTGTGTTTTTATATCATCAGCCACAATGTTACCGCTTTTAGGATCAATCGGTAATTGTGCTGAAATATTATTGTAATGCGAAAAAGCAACTGTTTGTGTAGCTACAGTGCAGCTTGGTGCATTATTGGTGTTTCTTGAAAGCTTTATGATTGTGCCGCTCATCTTGATATTTCTCCTAGCTGAGATAGTTATAATGAGATTTAAATTGACCACATTAAAAGTGGGTTTATTCTCGCAGACTATCTAGCTGCTGCTCGATAGTCATTGATTTGAAGGTAAGGGTAACCATAGCATCAACTATGTTAGCGACAGTAAAGCTACCCTAATGGGGATAATAAATTCAGTTGCTATTAGCCAACTGCCAATACGCCACCAATTACAGCAACAACACCGCCAAGTGCACGGGTAGCGCGGTTATCAGCTTTTAGCATAAGTGTGCCTAAACCACGACCAATAAAGGTGATAGCTAAAGTAGCAACAACAAAGCCTGCCATGTAGCTCAATATACTTGCGCCTTCAGCCATTTCTGCACCGTGGGCATAACCATGTGTAAGCATAAATAAAGCGACTAAGCTTGCGCCTAATACGGTTGGTAATTTAGCCATAGTGGCAATTAAAATACCGGCTAGTAATACGGTCATTGCAATACCGGTTTCAACGCCTGCAAAGCTTAAGCCACTCCAAGCAAGGGCCGCACCTAAAACCATGCCGCCAACTACAAATAATGGCGCGCCGCGTTTCATTGCTGTGCTTTGGCGAATACTCCAAAAGCCAATTGCTGCCATTGCTAATAAGTGGTCAATACCCATAAGTGGGTGTAACAAGCCACTAAGAAAACCGTTATGGGTTTCAACGCCATGACCAGGGTGGGCTAAAGCTGCAGTAGCTGTTAGCATTAGGCCTAATCCCATCAGTAATTTGGTCATTATTTTCATACTATTCTCCGTTTATTTTTTTACTATTGAATTGTGTTTTGATTAAAAATTGTGTTGCTTAATTAATACTATTTGGCTTGCCAGGTCGGCGTTCAGGTAACATGCCTTGCTTTAAAATAAAGCTGATGATTTCTTCTAAGCCAACACCATCGTAAAGGTTAGCAAAAACGAAAGGGCGTTCACCGCGCATTTTTTTCGAGTCACGTTCCATTACCTCTAACGAAGCATGTACATATTCTGCGATATCAATTTTATTAATTATTAATAAGTCAGACTTAGTGATACCTGGGCCACCTTTACGTGGAATTTTGTCGCCAGCAGACACGTCAATCACATAAAGTGTTAAATCAGAAAGCTCTGGGCTGAAAGTAGCTGATAAGTTATCGCCGCCAGATTCAACCAGTACTATTTCTAAATTGGGGTGGCGTGCTTGTAAGTCGTCAATCGCAGCTAAGTTCATAGAAGCATCTTCACGAATTGCCGTATGTGGGCAACCACCTGTTTCTACTCCTAAAATACGGTCCGCTGGGAGTGCGTCGTGTTTAAGTAAAAAGTCAGCATCTTCGCGGGTATAAATATCGTTTGTAACCACGGCGATATCATAGTGATCTTTCAATGCTTTACATAATTGACGTAATAAAGCTGTTTTGCCAGAGCCAACTGGGCCGCCAACGCCGATTCGTAAACAATGTGTCATTGCTGTTTTCCTTGTGTATATAGAAGCGTATTAGCTTCGAAATAATCTTGAATATTGTGTTTCGTGCTGTGCACTACCAAGCGCTAAGCCAGGCATAATTGGCCCAAGTTGGTCGTCGGCTAATGCTAATGCAGTGTCGATTGCGATAACCATTTTAGGTCGTAATTGCTCAATTAAACGCTGCGCTGCCGTGTGCCCAAGCGGCATTGCTTTACAGGCAA
Organism: Pseudoalteromonas sp. K222D; assembly: GCF_017653575.1. Taxonomy (NCBI): domain Bacteria; kingdom Pseudomonadati; phylum Pseudomonadota; class Gammaproteobacteria; order Alteromonadales; family Pseudoalteromonadaceae; genus Pseudoalteromonas; species Pseudoalteromonas sp. K222D. The sequence continues at coordinate 191,080 of NZ_JAGGDL010000001.1, read as the reverse complement.
CCGCCAGTTGGTTTTCTAACCAGCCCCAAACAAACCCGAGTAAGCTTTGGCGTACTGGAATTTGTCGTTGTTGGGCTAACCAGGCAAAAACGGTGACATAACCTGGGTCTTGCGGTAATGCTGCATGACCTTGCTCGATTTGCGGTTGTAACTGTAAACTGTTGAGCAAACGCATTAGGGCTAAGCCTAAGCGGGTATCTTCATCGCTTAGCTCGGCAGTTTCACGGTTTGCATGTAGCCAGTCGTTCCAGTAGCTTAAACCTTCGCTGTCGCTTTTAGACCAGCAGTTTTGTAGCCGAGCAAGTACCGGTAATTCGCAGCGCGTTAAACCGTCGTCAAGCACACCTTCTAACCATTCGCCAAGTTGTTGCTCATTAGTAACCCAGCCAAGTTCAAAAGCGCTTTCTAACCCCTGAGACCAAGCAAAAGCACCAATTGGCAGCGCAGGGCTGATCAATTGTATCAAGCCCAATAATGCTAGATCACTGCTTTGTGTTGGCTCAGTATTAGTGTGCATGGCTATGACCATCTGCATGTGAATGTTCATGGGAGTGAGCATGCGATTGCTCACGGCCAGCGTGTGCATATGCACCAGATTCTGGATCAAACGGTGCTTGATGGTGCGTTAATTGCGCGCCTAAAAGTACCGCTAACTCTTCTAATACATGATCTGGCGGAAAACGTATCCAATGGCGACCATCTGCATCAACGCCAATGGCAAGTGACACATGGCGGTTACCTAAGTGGTAACATAATCGTGCCAAAGGCAAACCGTTTTCTATGTATGCTGTGGTAACCGGCTCATCGGCAGCGCTAATACTAAATACTTCGCCGCTGCTGGCACGCAGTAAATCGCCATTACGCAGCACTGGGCCACGGTCAAGAAATAAGCCAACATCATGACCATTGTCGCTCACTGCTTTTAGGCGACCACGAATACGTAACTCGTATGGCAAAGTGAGGGTGTCAAACACAGCATCTTGCGTGTTGTTATCTATTCTTTTTGTTAATTCAAACATTTAATTGTCCTAAAAATGGATTAAAACAAATGGTAGCGCTGGGCTAACGGTAATTCAGTTGCAGGTTCGCAGGTAAGTAATACACCGTCTGCGTGAACCTCATACGTTTGTGGATCTACCGTTAATACCGGACAAGCATCGTTGAGCTTCATATCGCATTTACGCACTTGTCGCACATTTTTACAGGCCACAAGCTGGCTCTTCAAACCGAGCTTTTCTTCAAGCCCAGTATTCATAGCTGCTTGGCTTACAAAGGTCATACGTGTTGCACTTACCGCTTTACCCAGTGCACCAAACATACGGCGGTAATGTACCGGTTGTGGTGTAGAAATAGCTGCGTTTGGATCGCCCATTGCCGCACCTGCAATCATGCCGCCTTTTAATATAATTGACGGTTTAACCCCAAAAAATGGTGGTTTCCACAGTACTAAATCTGCAAATTTACCCACTTCAATAGAGCCCACTTCGTGGCTTATACCGTGAGTAATGGCAGGGTTAATGGTGTATTTAGCAATGTAACGTTTTGCGCGAAAGTTATCGGCACCAAGTGCTTCATCTTCTGGTAATAAACCACGTTGCACGCGCATTTTATGTGCAGTTTGCCACGTACGACACACTACTTCGCCAATGCGCCCCATGGCTTGCGAGTCAGAAGACATCATAGAAATAACGCCCATATCATGAAGAATATCTTCGGCCGCAATTGTTTCACGGCGAATACGCGAATCGGCAAAGGCTACATCTTCAGGAATGTTTGGGTCGAGGTGATGACAGCCCATCAACATATCAAGATGCTCATCTACAGTATTAATAGTGTACGGGCGCGTCGGGTTAGTTGACGACGGCAACACATTAGGCATAGCACAAGCAACGATAATATCGGGCGCATGACCACCACCGGCACCTTCGGTATGATAGGTGTGGATACAACGATCTTTAAATGCTTCTAACGTATCTTGCACAAAACCAGATTCATTTAGGCTATCTGCATGTATGGCAACTTGAATGTCGTAGCGATCAGCTACATCTAATGCGTTACTAATAGAAGCGGGTGCCGCGCCCCAATCTTCATGAATTTTTAAACTCATAGCGCCGGCTTTAATTTGTTGTTCAAGCGCTCCGGGAGTACTAGCACTACCTTTACCTAGAAAACCAATATTAATCGGTAAATCGTCCACGGCTTGCATCATTTTGCCTAAATGCCATGGCCCTGGCGTATGTGTTGTAGCTACCGAACCCGTTGCAGGGCCTGTACCGCCGCCAATCATAGTTGTTAGGCCGCTCATAAGTGCCTCATCAACTTGTTGTGGGCAAATATAGTGCACGTGGGTATCTACGCCACCGGCTGTTAGTATTTGACCTTCACCAGCAATAATCTCAGTACCTGGGCCAATAATAATGTCTATGTCGGGCTGTGTGTCAGGGTTGCCAGATTTGCCAATAGCGGCAATACGGCCACTTTTTAAACCTACGTCGGCCTTAATAATACCCCACCAGTCGATAATCACTGCGTTAGTGATAACCGTGTCCATAACGGCGTCATCATAACGTTGACTTTGTCCCATGCCATCACGAATAACCTTACCGCCACCAAATTTTACTTCTTCACCATAATGGGTATGGTCATGTTCTATTTCGACCCATAATTCGGTATCACCTAAACGAATTCGATCACCCGTGGTCGGGCCATACATATCAGCATAGGCTTGACGAGATATTTTCATTACACGCTCTCCTGTTTAGGTTTATTGTCTAAAGGTCCCATTACTTCACCACGAAAACCGTAAAGACGACGTAAACCTGAATAGGGGATCAAAGACACTTCACGGGTTTGTCCTGGTTCAAAGCGAATTGCTAAACCAGCAGCAATAGCTAAGCGATAACCATAGGCTTGCTCGCGATCAAAACTCAGTGCTGGGTTACTTTCGGCAAAGTGGTAATGAGAGCCAACCTGCACAGGTCGATCCCCTTTATTAGCAACATTAATGGTGATGCTTTTACGCCCAACACACAGCTCAATGTCGCCACTTTTTAGTTGATATTCACCTGGAATCATAACGAACTTCCTTAAACTATAGGGTTATGCACAGTGACCAGTTTGGTCCCGTCAGGAAACGTTGCTTCTACTTGTACGTCTTGAATCATCTCAGCAATGCCTTCCATTACATCGTCACGGGTCAAAATTTCACGACCCAATGCCATCATTTCTGCTACTGTGCGTCCTTCGCGTGCACCTTCCATAATAGCGCAAGTGATTAGGGCAATTGCTTCTGGGTAATTTAGTTTTAGCCCTTTGGCTTTGCGTCGCTCTGCAAGTAAACCTGCAGTGAATAACATTAATTTATCTTTATCTCTGGGTGTTAATTCCATCGCTAACTCCATAGTCCTCGATGTTGTTATATTAATTACCTATGACTAATTGGCACAGGTGGTGGGTTCGCCTAAGCAAAAAGCTAAGACGATTTGTTTAAAATATCGGTACAAATTCTTCGGCCAAGGGGCTAATCATAAGCAATAACTAGGCTCTGCTTATGATTAACACCTTGGTAAATAATAGTGTTTAATTAATCACCTAATGAGCATAGGTGATAGAATTATTATTGTCATTTTTAGCCATGACAAACAGTTAAAATTAGGTTAACCAAATCCGTGGTATGGTAGCTTGATGTCCGCTTAATAGTGGGCGAAGTATCTCGCGTACTTGTTCAAATAATTTCCATACTTGGTTACGTTCGTGCCCTAAATAGCGCACTAATAAAACGCCACGGCGATAGGTAGCAGCCCAATTATTACTAGGCAGTAGTTGTTCACGCAGTGCGGCAATAGCTGCTGTTGGATCGCTTAAGCCAACGGTCCAAAATGTGCCATGTACGGTAGCACCACCTTGGCCCCATTTACCGTTAAATCTAGGGTGAGTAGGGTCTAAATTTTGACGCTCTAACCACAATGGCTTACCGTCTTGGGTTAACTCAAAGCGCTGCTCAATACAGCCAGTGGCAAAGGGCAGATCACTGGCTGGGCGGCCAAGGCCTAGTATTTCCCAGCCTAGGCACTTAGCCGTTTTAGCCAGTTCAATATTAAATACTTGTACCCCACGAGAGCCATCAAAGGCGAGGGTTTCTTGCGGTAACCACTCTAAAATGGCGTTGTCATCCACTTTTAAATTAGTCGTTTGGCTCCATGCAACTCCGTTGCTGTCGGCTTTATAAAGCTTATTGGCGGCAGGTGTGGTAATTAAGCTATGCGCACCTTTTGTGAGCGTAATATCTATATTGAGGGCATCGCCACTCACAACTCCACCGGGTGGATGCAGTAAATACACGTGACAGCAGCCATCTTTGCCTTCAGGGTAAAAAGGTCTTTGCACACGTAATGGACCATAATGACGAGCAATATTCATGCGCGTAACACGTGTATCGCCGCTGTTTTGAGCACAGAAGCCGAGCGTTAAAGAAGCCGCCCAGTGGCGATTGGCATCAAAGCTATGCCCAGATTTAGCGTCTGCCCGATGTGTTACGGGCATGGAGGAAAGTGTCATCATTCCAACATATACCTTTTATATAGGCCCAGCAGTGCACCTTTCGCTAAATTTATGGCTTTTCTGACGCGCAGGGGTATAGCCTTAAGATAGCAAAATCTTTAAGAACGTCCACATGTGTGGATTCGGTCAAATTGACGGAGTTAGCTTGTTAGCCTTCGCCGGATGTCAGTATGCGGGCAATTAATTGCCTGAAATTGCAAAACTGATGAAGATAAACTTCGAATACATATCAGGGTGTGTATCTACTTCCCGCAAATAGAGTCTGTTAAAGCTCAAATCATAGGGCGTGTAGAGTTGTGAGGAAATAACTATGTTCTAGCTAGATGTTAGCTGAGGAAAATAAATTGTCCAGAAAAAAATTAAAAAAATTGCATTTTTTCAATGTGTTTAACTATTTGTTGTTATTTATTAATTAGATACGAGCTTTTACTGTTGGTACAAAATATGTACCAAAGGTTAAAGTTGATTAAAATAACGCCTGTTTAAGCATTAGTACAATGCTGTACTAGCGGTTTCTAAGCTTTGGATTAGTATAAATATTAAGCCTTTGAGGGTAAAAAAACACAAGCTCAGAAATACCAATTAATGCAAATATACTTTTGCGCTAGCGTACTATTTTAGTGTTAGCATTATATTTTCGCTTAAAATACAGGCAGCTTAATAAGTTAAATACTTTGTATGCTATGAATTCTTTTTGCGATAAAACTGGCTAAATTATTAGGTGTTTTTTGCTGCAGCACTATTTACATGTATAAACATTTTCACAGCTATACACGTTTTAACCTAAAAACAAGACCCTAATTTAAAAGTAAGAATAAAAAACGATTATGTAAATTATCTGCATCTTTTGTGTAATTGCAATGACGTGCTAACATTCTCAAAGAGAGAATGCTGCGGGTTAAAGTAGCGCTATTCATTAATTAAATAAGAACAACAGATGTTGGCTTTCATTAAACTACAATATGAATTATAGATAATTGACTGTATATAAAATAAAAATAACATACGTTTATTTTTATAAAGCAACTTAAGAGGATGTTTATTATGGCTAAAGTGCTTAAAGCGAAAGAGCATGATATTGGTGGATTAAATGTAAAACGCGTTTTACCTCATCAAGAAAAACGCATGGTAGGCCCATTTGTTTTCTTTGATCAAATGGGGCCTAATAATTTCCCTGCGGGCCAAGGAATAAATGTTAGACCGCACCCACATATTGGTTTATCAACATTAACTTACCTATTTGATGGCAGTATTTTACATCGAGATTCGCTGGGTAATAATTTAGAAATTCGCCCTGGTGATGTTAACTGGATGACCTCAGGCAAGGGGATTACCCATTCAGAGCGTGAGAGCTTTGAAGTACGTGCAAATCCACATTCAATTAGTGGTTTACAGTGCTGGGTTGCATTGCCAGAAGTTATGGCAGAAATTGAACCATCATTTAATCATGTGAAAAAAACCAATTACCGCACATTATCCACGAAGGAGTAATGATGCGATTAGTGGTGGGTGAAGCTTATGGTTTAAGTTCGCCGGTTAAAACCTATTCACCCATGTTTTATATTGATGTGGTTGCCAGCAAAGGAAGTGTTATAAAGCGCCCACATCCAGAGCAAGAAACTGCAATATTTACCATTTGTGGTGAAGTAACTGTTAATGGTGAAACGTTTGGTGCTAATGAGTTTATTTTATTAGAGCCAGGCGATAACGAAATTATGCTGGCAAATGACGGTCGCTTTATTATGTTAGGCGGCGATAAATTTGAAAAAGTACTATTTTTGTATTGGAACTTTGTGTCATTTAGCAAAGAGCGTATTAAGCAAGCAAAAGACGATTGGGAAAATGGGCGTTTTCCAACTATTCCAGATGATGATAAAGAGTTTATTCCGCTTAAATAATGCCAAGCGCTATTGCTCATTAATAGCTAATTACCTGAGATCCGAATAAAACTCACACCTATTTATGCATAATAACTAGGTGTGGGTTGCTCAAACTTAACTTGTCTGAAGATAGCCTGCAGAATTAACAACAAAAATAAAATTTAAAGTAATAAGAGGTAATCATGCTTAGAGTCACACTAGAGCAATGGCGAATGTTTCGCTCTGTGGTGCAATTTGGTGGCTTTAATCAAGCCTCACAAGGAATTCATAAAAGCCAGTCAAGTATTCACAATGCGGTGGGTAAAATAGAAAGCTCGCTCGATGTTAAATTATTTGAAATTGAAGGGCGAAAAACTGTTTTGACTCAAGCAGGTGAGCTAATGCTTAAGCGCGCCAACTTTTTACTTGATGAAGCCGCTAAGCTGGAAATAGTGGGCCATACTCTTGGCCAAGGCACAGAAGGCAGCTTAAAAATTGCGGTTGATGAAATGTTTCCGCAAGCAAGGCTATATAAAGTGCTTGATACTGTTTCTGCTCAATACCCAATGTTGCAAATAGAGTTGGTGGAGTCGGTACTGAGCGGGGCAAGCGAGCTGATTGAGAATGCAGACGTAGACATTGCTATTTCACCGGTTGCATTAACCGAAGGTTTTAGCGAGCAACTTTGCCAAATAGACTTTATTGCAGTTGCTAATCCAGATCATACTTTACATTCTTTGGGGAGAGATTTAACCGCAGAGGATTTAAAAAGTCATCGTCAAATTGTAGTGCGCGACTCAGGTATGCATCGTAAAAGTGATGCTGGCTGGTTAGGTGCTAACCAGCGCTGGACGGTGAGTCATTTACGCACTTCTATTGATATGATTTGCAGTGGTTTAGGTTTTGCTTGGCTACCTACAACTTCTATTAAAAATGAACTTGCACAGGGCAAACTCAAAACACTCCCTTTACAACATAACAGCAAGCGCTCTATGCAATTGCATTTAATTTTTAAAGATAGCGACAGCTTAGGCCCAGCAGCCAGAGCTTTTTTAGCTGAACTAAGGTATCAATGTGAAGAACTACAATAAACATTCATTTAAATCGAATGATTGATGCTAAAACAGCTAATTTTAATCGTATAAACACAGTAGTAAACTGACTTCATTGAAAGAAATGAAGGAATTTATAATGAAATATATAAGAAAGTCACAAGAGCGCGGTTCGGTCGATCTTGGTTGGTTGCAAAGCAAACATAGTTTTTCTTTTGGCAGTTACTACGATCCTAAACATATGGGTATTTCAGCACTGCGCGTAATAAACGACGACATGGTTATGCCAGGTCAAGGTTTTGGTACACACGGGCACCGCGATATGGAAATTATTTCGTATGTTATGCAAGGCGCATTAAAGCATGAAGACAGTGAAGGCAATAAACACACTGTACCGGCAGGCGACGTACAACGTATGAGTGCGGGCAGTGGCGTAATGCATTCAGAATATAATGCATCTAACACCGACCCAGTTAAGTTTTTACAAATTTGGATACAGCCCAATAAAATGGGAATTAAACCAAGTTATGAGCAAAAAAGCATTGCGAAAAACGGTCCATTAACGCCATTACTTACACCAGAGGGCGGTGAAAATGCATTGTCAATTAATCAAGATGCAAGCTTGTCACGCTTAGTTTTAAACGCGCAACAAACGTTTATGCTGACTTCGGGTAAGCAAATTGGTTACCTGCACATTGTAAAAGGTAGCGTAATGGTTGATGGTAAAGAATTTGCTGCAGGTGATGCCTTTGCGGTTGACCCCGCTACAGAGCTAAACCTTGAAGCAACAGCTGAACTTGAAGCTTTATGGTTTGAATTACCGGCGGACTTTTAGTATGGATATTACAACACTTGTTTTAATAGCAGCTGTTGTTGTATTGATAGGTGTTTCAAAATCAGCATTTGCTGGGGCATTAGGCGTATTTTCCGTGCCGCTGCTAATGCTAAAATTGCCAGCAGCGCAAGCCATAGCACTAATGCTGCCATTATTAATTATTGGCGACATATTAAGCGTAAGAAGTTACTGGCGAAAATGGGATAACCACCTACTATTGCCCCTAATTCCTGGGGCAATAGTAGGTGTGCTCATTGCATACTTAATTATAGACATTATTAATGCAGAACACTTACGCTTGATAATCGCCTTAATATGTATTGTTTTTTCAATTAAAAATATTTTCTTTAAAAAAAGCTCGCTTAAAATTCTCAGCAATAAAATTGGCGCGGGGATAATGTCTATGTTCTCCGGTATAACCAGCAGTTTAGTACATGCGGGTGGGCCACCTATTATTATTTATTTCACAGCGATAGGGCTTACTCCGGGTAAGTTTGTTGCAACCGCGGCAGTATTTTTTGCAATGATGAATGTTATAAAACTTATTGCAGCTTTATCGTTCGGCTTATTAACGGGTGAAACAATTTTAACTGCACTGGCATTTTTCCCACTGGCATTTGTAGGTAATTGGTTAGGGGTAAAAATCAATGCAGTACTGGATAAAGCGTTATTTTTAAAGATAATGAATTACTTATTGTTAGTGCTCGGTTTTTGGTTACTTTTAGGTAAGTAACTGTAACTAGATTAGTTTTTTAATTACTTAAATATTTGAACAATCACAGGAGATACTCATGTCTGTATTGAAAATGTCAAACTTAAAAGATCTACAACAATTAGCACAGAAGCGTCGCTCTATCTATGCGCTTAGCGATCAGTTACTCGTTTCTAACGAAGAAGTAGTTAAACTTGTTGAGCATGCAGTTTTGCATACGCCATCAGCTTTTAACTCACAATCGGCACGTATCGTTGTTTTGTTTGGTGATGAGCACCACAAACTGTGGGACATTACTGAAGAAGCGCTAAGAGTTATCGTTGGTGACGACGAAAAATTCCAAGGTACTAAAAATAAAATTGCTGGCTTTAGAGCCGGTGCAGGTACGGTATTGTTCTTCGAGGACAAAGGCGTAGTAAGAAACATGCAAGAAGCTGCACCTTTGTATGCTGACAAATTTCCAGTTTGGGCACAACAAAGCAGTGCTATGCATCAATATGCAATTTGGACAGCATTAGCTAGCTTAGACATTGGTGCCAACTTGCAACATTACAATCCAGTTATCGATCAAAAAGTTGCAGATGAGTGGAACATAGCTGCAGACTGGGAATTAAATGCACAAATGGTATTTGGCGCTATTGATCAGCCAGCAGGCGACAAGGAGTTTAAACCGGTTGAAGAACGTATGAAAGTATTTGGTTAATACACTTACTTTAATATCATAGGTAAGATCTTAAGAAATTGAGTTGAAGCTCAATTCATGATCAAATGGTTGTTACCACACAAACCACAAAATCAAGAAAAGAGCTTCAAATGAATGCTAACATTTTTATTAATAAGTTAAAAAGTATCCTAAGTGAAAAGAAACTGAATCGACTTGGTAAACAAGTAGCATTTACCAAAAGAGAAAGAAATATTACCGCATTTCATATGGTTGTTAGTCTTGTTGCTGCGCTTGGGGATAAAAAAACGATTTATTTATCCGAAATATTAAGAGTTTATAATCAGCTAACAGGGCAGTCTATTAAGTATAAGCCTTTTCATAACCAGTTAGTTAAACCTGAACTAGCTGAATTAATGCGAGAGGTAACAAATAGAGTTTTTAATTGTTGGATAAATGATGCGCTTAAGTACACGAAAAAGGATTTATTCAAGTTTGATAATATCTTAATTCAGGACGGTAGTTCTATTATGCTTCATCGTTCTTTAAAAGATGTTTTTCCTGGGCGATTTTCAAATACGTGTCCAGCAGCTATTGAATTGCATGCTACTTTAAATTTAACGCAAGGTTGCTTTGAAAAAGCAAGTATAACACCAGACAGTTATTCTGAACGTGAAGAACTTCCAACATTTAAAGAGTTGAAAGGACAGTTGTTACTTGCTGATAGAGGATATTATTCAGGTAGTTATATTCATGAATTAGATAAAGCAGGAGGATTTTACGTATTAAGAGCTAAGGGGTTAAAAGCAGTAAGAGTGCATAATGCTTTTAAGCAAAATGGACAGGAATTAACAGGAAGTCATTCCCCAAAGTTATGTGAATTACTCCCCGAATTACCTAAAAATGATCTTATTGATATGAATGTTTGCATAAAAAACAAGCTAACAAGAGTCGTTGGGTATTGGTCAAAAAAAGAAAAGCAATATACATTTTTAGTCACTAATTTATCTATTGATGAATTTACAGCGACTGAAATAGGCAAATTATATAGGTTACGCTGGCAGGTTGAATTACTTTTTAAGGAATGTAAGTCTTATAATAATTTACGCGGCTTTCAAACATCAAACGCAACCTTACAAGAAGCGCTAATTTATGTAAGTTTAATAGTAACCACGCTTAAAAGGTTCTTAACTGGCTGTATTGAAAAGATATTCAAAACTGAAATGTCTACAATGATAGTAGCAAAAACGACGGGGGTTTGGTGGATTAACATGTTAACAGCGATTATTAGGAAGCATAGGAAAGGATTGTTAAATGCAGTGAATGGAGCATTTGACTTTCTGAGGAAAAATGCAGCTAGGGCACACCCCAAACGTGATCGGAAAACAGGCGTATTTCAGTATGGGGTAGAGCCAAATTTTTAAGGCGGTACTTAAGATTTTCTTAAGTACCTACCTATGACTTTAATATAATTTAACCAATGAAACCGCTTAAGTATATTTATAGCGGTTTCATTGATTTTTATAAGTAATTAATCTGAAGTTGCTTTAAACAACAACCAAAGCCATAACAATAGCAAAATCATTCAGTATAAAATTATCAGCACTACTTTGCCTCGTATCCTCTACTTGGCTTATAGTTTTAAATTAATAATTTACAGCTTCAATAATCAAACGCTTAGTAACATAGCTTTATCCTATAAAAACAATATTGTGGCTTTCGCGGCTGCTTACATGCGGTTAGCGCTATTGTAAGTTGTTGTTTTTAAACGCCATTAAATTCATAAGATATTAATTTAGCTTGTATAAAGCGTATCTAATCTGCATAGCTTTGCTTGGTTCTTTACTAAGGACTTTGTTAAATTTAATTTATATTACTCACCTTTATTATAAATCTCCCTCCTTTTATTGCCTTGAAATAAGTTGAGCCATCAATTATGGCTGGTGGTTCTGAGCAATAAAGCAAAATGCTTTAAAATTAATTCCCCTTGTTATTACCAATTTTGTTGTTTGGGTATGCTAGGTTGGGCATGTGCTTAACTAAATTAATTTGCTTTAAATCAACTACTTGTATTGTTGTTGTGTTTTTAGCTTATCTTATTACCTTTGATTTTAGGTGAGTGTTATGTTTTAAACTTTACTTTATTGTTACTTGGTAAATTATATTGGTTGACAATTAAAGTGGTTGGTAATACGGTGTTTACATTCTCAAGGGTAATTCTTTACTAATGTAACGCTTTATCAATGTAGAGAAGGGCAATTCTAAATTAAAATTAGATTGTTTATTAAGCTAAATTATTCAGGTTAATTAAAATTGGATACTTAATTTGGTTATAAATACCAAAGCTATTTGGTAAATAATTTTAATGAATTTAAATTTAAATAAAGTGTGCTTATCAGGTGTATAAATAATTCGACTATAAGTATACGTCACAATTATTGGGAGTTTTTTATGTCAAAACCTACTATTGGTTTTATTGGCCTTGGTTTAATGGGCGGCAATATGGCCGAAAATTTACAAAACAAAGGCTACGACCTTATTGTTATGGATCTTAACAAAGAGGCGGTTGCAGCGTGTGTTTCTAGAGGCGCAAAAACAGCAAGCACAGCAAAAGAGCTTGCTGCAGGGTCAGACATTGTTATGTTTTGTCTTACAACATCTGCTGTTGTTGAAAAAATTGTTTATGCCGAAGATGGCATTTTAGCCGGTATTAAAGAAGGCGCAGTATTAGTTGATTTTGGTACATCTATTCCATCATCCACTAAAAAAATTGGTGCAGATTTAGCTGCTAAAGGCGCAGGCATGATTGACGCACCATTAGGTCGTACACCTGCACACGCTAAAGATGGCCTATTAAACATTATGGCTGCAGGCGATATTGATACATTTAATAAAGTTAAGCCAGTGTTAGAAGATCAAGGCGAAAACGTATTTCACTTAGGTGAACTAGGTGCCGGCCATACTACTAAACTAATTAATAACTTTATGGGTATGACAACAGTATGTGCAATGTCACAAGCATTTGCAGTGGCTGATCGTGCTGGTGTAGACCGCCAACAACTTTTCGACATTATGTCTACAGGTCCATCAAACTCTCCATTTATGCAATTTTGTAAAAACTACGCCGTTGATAATGTAAGCGACCTTGGTTTTTCTATTGCTAATGCAAACAAAGATTTAGGTTACTTCCTACAAATGGTTGAAGACTTAGGCACAGAGTCAAAAATTGCCGAAGGTTCTTCTGCTAACCTACAAGCTGCATTTGATGCGGGTATGGGACAGGGCAACGTACCAGAAATTTTTGATTACTTTAAGCAATTAAATAAGTAATACAAAAACAAAATGGCGTTTAAATTAGCGTTTAAACGCCGCAACACACAATATTATCGATTGATTAGATTTACTGTTTTTATGTAAACACTGTTGTTCAACATTCATAAAGCCTAAATTTAAATCACATAAAAAAGAGTTAACTATGCGTCTAATGAATATAATAAAGCTTAGTCTAGTTCTCACTGGTTGCTTATCGACACAATTAGCTGCCAAAGATTATTTTGTAGAGAATAAACAAGCCTATAATAGCATCTCAGCCGATTTAGTAGCGGGCGATAAAGTAATATTAAAAAACGGTACTTGGAATGACTTCGAAATTTTATTTGCAGGTCAAGGAAGCAAAACCGCCCCAATTTTATTAACCGCGGAAACTAAAGGCCAAGTAATTTTATCTGGTCAATCTAACCTTCGACTCGCTGGTAAATACTTAGAGGTTTCTGGCTTAGTATTTAAAGATGGCTATACCCCAAGCTCGGCGGTAATAGAATTTCGTCGAAATAAGAGTGAATTAGCCTACCATTCACGCGTTACTCAAATCGTGATCGATAATTATAGTAACCCAGATAAACGTGAGTCAGATTACTGGGTTGCTTTATATGGACAACATAACCGCTTTGATCATAGCCACTTAGTGGGTAAACGAAACAAAGGGGTTACCGTTGCAGTTCGTTTAAATTCAGTGCAAAGCCAAAAAAATTACCACCGCATAGATAACAACTATTTTGGTTATCGTCCTACTTTTGGCTCAAACGGTGGTGAAACCCTACGAGTTGGCACCAGCCATCACTCATTAACTGATTCGCACACATTGGTAGAGAACAACTACTTTGACCGCACCAATGGTGAAGTAGAAACGGTTTCTATTAAAGCCGGTAAAAACATTGTTCGTAATAACGTATTTTACGAGTCGCGTGGCACGTTAACACTGCGCCATGGTAACGGTAATATTGTAGAGGAAAACATTTTTATTGGTAATGGTGTTGACCACACAGGTGGTATTCGCGTTATTAATAAAGATCAAATTATTAGAAATAACTACCTACAAGGGTTAACCGGTTATCGTTTTGGTAGTGGTTTTACGGTTATGAACGGTGTACCAAATTCATCTATTAATCGTTATCACCAAGTTGAAAACGCAACAATTGAAAACAATACATTTGTAAATGTTAGTCATATTCAACTTGCTGCAGGTAGCGATGCTGAGCGCAGTGCTGCGCCAAAAAATAGCGTAATGAACAATAATTTAATTATTAATCAAGACGCTAAGCAACCATTTTCGACATTTGATGATGTTAGCGGATTAGTATTAAGTAACAATATAGCAAATACTAAAGTGCTCTCTGAGCTTGCGTATGGTGTAAAACAGCAAAATATTACACTTGGAAAAGCAAGTAACGGCTTACTTTACCCAACATCTAAAAGTGTAAATGTAGGTGCAAAGCGCGACCTAAAAGTGCTTAAAAAAGAAGACACTGGTGTTAGCTGGTATGCAAAAGTACCAGCAATAGTTGAGTTTGACTCAGGTAAAACACATGTTGTTAAAGCCAGTGCCAATGCGTTATTAAATGCTATTAATAATGCACAGTCGGGTGACGTACTTGAACTTGCACCAGGGCAATATGATGTGTCTAAGCTTGTTGAAATTAATAAAACCTTGACCATTAAAGCCAAGCAAAGTGGTAAATCTAAACTTACCTTTCAACGTTCTACCTTATTTGAAATACACGATGGCGGTAACTTAAAGCTAGAAGGGCTACTTATTTCTGGTGAATATGCACCAGATGCTATTGATAATAGCATTGTGCGTACCCAAAAGTGGGGCATGCTTGATAACTACCGCTTTGTAATGACGAACTCAGAATTAATTGCTTTAGACATTAACCATTCATTCCACTTTTTTGTTACCGGAAAAGGCGCTATGGCTGATGAAATTATTCTAACAGGTAATAGCTTTACAAATGTGACAGGGGATATTTTACGTTTAAATACTGAAATTGAAGATTTAGGTGTTTATAACGCTGAATACGTGACGGTAAATAACAATACCTTTAATGATGTAGAAGGCAGCCTAATTAAGCTTTATCGAGGTGGTACAGACGAAAGTACATTTGGCCCTCATTTAGAAATGATTAATAACACGCTAAATAATGTTGGTTTTGGTGCGCGCAATAAAGCACAAGCAAGCATTTATGTACATGGTGTTCAGGTAACAAATATTAAAGAAAATGAATTTGTTAAATCTGCACCAATTGTTGTTGAGCATACCGTAGGGGAGCCAAAAACTGAGATTTCAAACAATACATTTAATGCTACAAAAACACCTAACGTTAAAGAGCTAATAGTTAAGGGCCCACACACGGCGGTGTTAAAAAATAATAACGTTTTAAATAATAAGGCAGATTAATATTATGTATTTATTAAAATGCCAAACACGTTTTAAAACAGTTGCTATAGCGGTATCTACCTTGTTTTTATCATTGGGTGCGCATGCCGCGCACCCAAATTTGGTAATTACTACTGATGATGTTAAGCACATGCGCCAAGCAATTAGCAGTAATAGCAGTGGCAAGTTTGCCACTGCGTTTGAGCTGTTAAAAGCGCAAGTAGATGAGCAAATAGCACACCCTATTACAGTGCCTGTACCTAAAGATGGTGGTGGTGGTTATACACATGAACGCCATAAAAAAAATTACCAACTTATGTACAACGCTGGCATTATTTATCAGCTAAGCCAAGACGATAAATACGCCAATTATGTGCGCGATATGCTACTTGATTACGCCAAATTATATCCAACCTTGGATGTACACCCAAAGCGTAAGGTTGACTCTCAAAACCCAGGTAAGTTTTTTTGGCAAAGCCTTAACGAAGCAATGTGGCTTGTGTACACAATACAAGCATACGATCTCGTTTATGATTCGTTAAATGCTGCAAATATTAAAACAATAGAGAACGATTTATTACGCCCGGTTTCATTATTTACATCGGTAGGCCAACCATCAACATTTAATAAAGTACATAACCATGGTACGTGGGCAACTGCGGGTGTAGGTATGGCAGGCTATGTGCTGGGTGAGCCAGAGTGGGTAGAAAAATCGTTATACGATTTAGAAAAGTCGGGTAAAGGCGGCTTTATTAAGCAGTTAGAAATGCTGTTTTCGCCACAAGGTTACTACAACGAAGGTCCTTACTATCAACGCTTTGCACTACTGCCGTTTGTAACGTTTGCGAAGGCAATTGAAAACAACGAACCACAAAGAAAAATATTTGAATACCGCGATGGTATTTTATTAAAAGCGATTGATACCACTATTCAACTTAGCTACAACGGTTTGTTTTTCCCAATTAACGATGCAATAAAAAGCAAAGGTATAGATACCATTGAGCTGGTGCATGGTGTTACTACTGCTTATGGCTTAACAAACGACGCGGGTTATTTAGATATTGCTAAACAACAAGAGCAAATAATTCTCTCTGGCGATGGCTTAAAAGTAGCACAAGCACTCGATAGCGATATGGCAAAACCTTATTCGTTTAAATCGGTTGCTTTTGGTGATGGTAATGACGGTAAGCAAGGTGCTTTAGTGGTTATGCGTACCCAAGTAGGGGGCGATCAGGCTTTATTGTTTAAGCCAGCAGCACAAGGTTTAGGCCACGGTCATTTTGATAAGTTAACGTGGCAGTTTTATGACCACGGTAACGAAATTGTATCTGATTATGGCGCCGCTCGTTTTTTAAATGTAGAGGCCAAATACGGCGGGCGCTACTTACCTGAAAACGAAACCTATGCCAAGCATACGGTTGCACACAATACTGTTGTGGTTGACGAAACCACACACTTTAATGCCAATGTAGATGTGGGTAATAACAACCATCCTACACTAAACTTTTTTGAAACCAATGAGTTTGGCACAGTATCAAGTGGTGAAATAAGCACCGCGTACAAAGGTGTTGAACTTGAGCGCACCTTGGCATTAATTAATTTACCAGAGCTTGAAAGCAGCATTGCACTGGATGTATTTAATGTTGCTGCCGATAACGCGCATCAATTTGATTTACCACTGCATTACAAAGGTCAGCTTATTGATACCAGCTTTGAATTAAAAGCCAGTACAACTCAGCTTGCTGCACTTGGGTCTAAAAATGGTTATCAGCACTTATGGCTAAAAGGGCAGGCACAACCACAAAGTGGCTTAGCTAAAGTAACTTGGCTTAACGATAACGGTCGTTTTTATACGCAAACCAGTTTGGTGAAGGGTGACGAGTCGTTTTTGTTTACTCAAATTGGTGCAAACGATCCGCAATTTAATTTACGCAATGAAAACGGTTTTATTCGCCGTGTAAACGCGCAAAAGCAGCATACGTTTATATCGGTATTAGAACCCCATGGTGAATACAACCCAAGTAAAGAATATACATTAGAAGCGGTTAGTCGAGTGTCGGCACTTAAATATACCGAGCAAGATGACTTAGTACTTGTACAACTGAGTATTAAAGGTAAGTCGTATTTAGTGGCTATAAATAAAGCTCATAGCACAATAAAAAATACATTTAAATTTCAAAATAAAGTATTCACCTTAAATAGCCGACTGGGCGTTTATGCGATGAACAATAACCAGGAGTAAACAGGATGCAAAAGCAAAGTGCACACTTTTCATTTGGCAACGAAACTGAAATTGAAGACTTAGGTAATGGCTTAAAGCGTCAAATGCTGGGTTATAACGAAGAACTCATGGCCGTTAAAATTTGGTTCGAAAAAGGGGCTATTGGCTATAACCATGCGCATAGGCACTCCCAAGTTACTTATGTTGTTGAAGGTGAATTTCATTTTAATATTGATGGCGTGACTAAAATATTAAAGCCCGGTGATAGTTGTTTAATACCTCCTTTCGCTGATCATGGCGCAACCTGCCCAACGGGTGGTATTTTAATTGATACCTTTAGCCCAGCTCGTGAAGACTTTATTGAGGAATAATTATGCAACTTAAAGGCT
This sequence comes from Pseudoalteromonas sp. K222D, assembly GCF_017653575.1. Classification (NCBI taxonomy): domain Bacteria; kingdom Pseudomonadati; phylum Pseudomonadota; class Gammaproteobacteria; order Alteromonadales; family Pseudoalteromonadaceae; genus Pseudoalteromonas; species Pseudoalteromonas sp. K222D. The sequence continues at coordinate 173,075 of NZ_JAGGDL010000001.1, read as the reverse complement.
TACGTTGGTGGGTTATCGCGCTAATTGCGCTTGCCACTATTATCAATTATATCGATCGCCAGGCACTGAGTGTACTTTGGCCAGACATAGTTGAGGATTTATTCCCGGATGAATCGGCGTTAGAGCGTAAACAAATATACGCTAATATCTCTATTGTGTTTGTGTTTTCTTATGCTTTTGGCCAAGCCATATTTGGTAAAGTATTTGACTGGGTAGGCACACGACTCGGCTTTGTTTTATCAATTGGTGTTTGGTCGCTTGCAACAATTGCACATGCATTTGCCCAAGGTGTACTTAGTTTTAGCTTTTTCCGCGCTATTTTAGGTGTGGCCGAAGCAGGTAACTGGCCAGGTGCTGCTAAAGGTAACGCTGAATGGTTTCCGACTAAAGAACGTGCTTTAGCACAGGGTATTTTTAATTCTGGCGCGGCAATTGGCGGTATTATTGCCATCCCTTTAATTGCCTATTTAACAATTTACTTTAGCTGGCAAATGGTGTTTGTTGCTATTGGTGTTTTAGGCTTTCTTTGGCTAGTGCCGTGGTTAATTTTAGTTAAAGCGCCGCCTAGCTCTCACCCTTGGCTTACAGCACAAGAACGTGAGTACATTTTAACGGGCCAAAGACGTGTTGATGATAATGGCGATGTAACAGACGAAGAGGAAGAAGAATACAACCCTTCTACCGCAGAGCTGTTGTGTCGTAAGCAAAGTTGGGGCGTAATTATTGCCTCGGCAGCGATTGATCCTATTTGGTGGCTGTTTGTTTTTTGGATCCCTATTTATCTAAACGAAGTGTATGGCATGGATGTTAAATCTATTGGTATATACGGATGGGTGCCTTATGTTGGTGCTATGTTTGGTGCATGGTTTGGTGGCTTGTTAGCGCAAAACAGGCTCAAATCTGGTTGGAATACCGATAAAACACGTAAACTTACCATAACATTGGGCTGTTTAATTATGCTACCGGCACTGCTTGCAATGGCTAACCCAGGTGGCCCAGTAACAGCGGTACTTATTATGGCGGTTATTTTATTTGGTTTTCAAACAGCCATTGGTAACGTACAAACATTACCGAGTGACTTACTGGGTAAAAAGGCTGTGGGCACATTATCCGGTTTCTCTGGTATGGCAGCAAAGTTAGGTGCTGTAGGCCTTACATCTTTGGTTCCTATACTTACTGCCGATGGTAATTATGCGCCAGCATTTATTATTGGTGCCTCATTAGCAATTATTGCAATGGCTGCTGTTTGGATCCTTATTCCAAAAATAGAACCTCTTAAAAAGCCTCAATAATCTCGATACTAACTGCTATGCCACTGTGTTTTATAAAGCGCATAGCAGTTAACTACATAGGATAACTTCCAAAATGAAAAATATTTACTTTCTTGGTGAATGCATGGTCGAGCTTAGGGCTATGAGTGAGGCAACACTGCACCAATCATTTGCAGGTGATGTTTATAATTCTGCCGTTTATTTAAAGCGTAGCTTTGCGCAAATTTCGACCTCTGTTGTAACCGCTTTAGGCCAAGATAACTTAAGTAAAAAAATGCTTGAACGCTTCGAAAGCGAACAGTTAGACACTCAGTTTGTATTTGCTCACGATACCAAAGTACCGGGCATGTATTACATAGAAACGGATGAGCATGGCGAGCGTAGCTTTATTTATTGGCGCAGTGATGCTGCCGCTAAAAAGGTTGTTGATTTTTTAACTCCCGAGCTTGTTGAGCAACTTTCACAAGGTGATATGTTTTTCTTTTCGGGTATTTCACTCGCTGTAATAGAAGAAGGAGCGCGTGAGCGCTTTTGGCAAATTGTAACGCAGCTCAAAAATGCCGGAGTAAAAATAGTGTTTGATCCCAATTACAGAGCGCGTTTATGGAAAAACACAGAGGAGACGAAAGCGCAGTATCATTTAGCGTTTTCTGTTGCAGACATTACCCTGCCAGGAGTTGAAGATTTAACCACACTTTATAATGTGCATAACGTAGATGCGGTTATTGAATACTTACAAAAATATAAAATTGAAGAAATTGTTGTTAAAAATGGTCCAGCATCAGTTGTGACAAAACACGACAATACACTTCAGAGCCATACTATTATACCGGTTAAAAATGTTGTTGACACAGCCTCCGCGGGTGATGCTTTTAACGGTGTATATTTAGGTGCGCGTTTATCGGGGTGTACTATTGAAAACGCAGTACAACTTGCTGCAAAAGCCGCCGGTGCAGTTATACAACAACCCGGGGCTATTGTGCCAAAAGATATATTTCAGTTAGCAATGGCTGAAGCCGCTATTTAACTAAATTTAAAGGCCGCATCAGTTCGGCCGCATTATCTTTAATAAAGGAACAAGGTTATGACTCGCTTTTCTGAACTTATGTCAGGGCAAACATTATTGCCTATAATTCAAGCCGACACACCAGAGCAAGGCGTTAAAATAGCTCAAGCTATGGCCAATGCTGGCCTTACTTTGGTTGAAGTAGTACTTAGAACTGATGCATCGTTAGATGCATTAAAAGCTATTAAAAAGCAGGTGCCAGCGCTTAAAGTAGGTGCTGGTACAGTAATAAATACTGACATTTTAGAGCAAGCACTCGCAGCGGGTGCCGACTTTATTGTTACGCCAGCAGTGTCTCCGCAATTATTAGCCGCGCTAACAAAATGCAATGTGCCGGTACTTCCTGGTGTGTCTAACACGGGTGACATTTTAATGGCGCTTGAGTACGGTTTTGAAGAACAAAAATTATTCCCTGCATCGCTCGCTGGTGGTGCACCATTCGTATCGGCTGTATCGTCAGTATTTAGAGCCGCTAGCTTTTGCCCCACAGGTGGCGTAAGCGAGCAAAATAAAATGGATTACTTATCTTTAAATAATGTATTTGCTGTGGGTGGTACTTGGATCGCAAATAAAGAGTGGGTTGCACAAGAAAACTGGCAAGCAATTACTGACTCGTGTATTCAAGCATTAAAGTAGTAAGGAACAAACAATGAAAGATTTAGCCCCGGCAATATTGCCAGGTGTAGTAGTTGGCGACGATGTAAGAATTGTATACGAACATGCACGTGCTAATCAGTATGCTTTACCTGCGGTAAATGTTGTTAGTACAACGTCTATTAATGCAACGCTTGAAGCTGCAAAAAAAATGAACTCGCCTGTTATTATTCAGCTTTCTAATGGCGGCGCACAATTTTTTTGTGGTAAAAGTTTGGTATTACCAGAGCAACAATCTGCAGTACTTGGCGCAGTTAGTGCGGCTAAATATGTACATACAGTTGCGGCGCATTATGAAATCCCCGTAATGCTACATACAGATCATGCTGCTAAAAAGTTACTACCTTGGATAGATGGTTTGCTCGATGCAGGTGAACAGCACTTTGAGTTAACGGGCAAACCACTTTTTAGCTCGCATATGATAGATTTATCTGAAGAACCTTTAGAAGAAAATATCGAGATATGTGCGCGTTATTTAGCGCGCATGAGCAAAATAGGGATGACGCTTGAAATTGAACTTGGTTGTACCGGTGGCGAAGAAGATGGTGTTGATAACTCTCACCTAGACAGTTCTGCACTGTATACGCAACCTGAAGATGTTGCTTACGCGTATGAGCGATTAAGCAAAATAAGCCCTAACTTTATTATTGCGGCGTCTTTTGGCAACGTTCATGGTGTTTATAAGCCGGGTAACGTGGTACTTACACCAACCATTTTAAAAGACTCACAAGCTTACGTATCAAATAAATTTAATTTACCCCCTAACTCAATTAACTTTGTATTTCATGGTGGTAGTGGCTCAGAGTACGACAAAATTGTTGAGTCTTTAACCTATGGCGTAGTTAAAATGAATATTGATACCGACACCCAATGGGCGTGTTGGACCGGTATTTTAGATTATTACACTAGCAAGCAAGCGTACTTACAAGGCCAAATTGGTAACCCAGATGGGGACGATAAACCCAATAAAAAATACTATGATCCACGCGTATGGCTTCGCCATTCAGAGCAAAGTATGGTTGCAAGGCTTGTTCAGTGTTTTAACGATCTAAATTGTGTAAATAGGTATAGCGCATGAAAAGACTAAATACAGTATTAAAAGAAGATGGCGTACAAACCGACCTTATTTTACTTATTCGCACAATTTTAGCGACCAGCAAAGAAATTGCTTTTAGAGTAAGCCAAGGTGAATTAGCCGGTGTTTTGGGTTCAACCTTAAATGAAAACATTCAAGGTGAAGTGCAAAAAAAGCTTGATGTAATAGCCAATCAACTACTTAAAGATATTTTGCTAGAGGACAGCTCAGTGAGAACTGTAGCGTCAGAAGAAGAAGACCACGCAGTAGGAGCCAACCCAGAGGGTAAGTTTATAGTGGCATTTGACCCACTTGACGGCTCTTCTAACATAGATGTAAATGGCCAAATAGGCACTATTTTTACTATTTATTTAGCCCGAGATGATGTGCCCTATGATAGCGATGAGCAATTTAACCAATTAGGTGCAAACCAAGTTTGCGCGGGCTATGTGCTTTACGGCCCCTCGTCATTACTTGTAATGAGTACTGGCGGCCCTACACGGTGTTATACATTAGACTCTACACACGGCGGTTACTTACTAACAAATAGCCAACTTAGTGTGCCAGAGCAAAGCAGTGAGTTTGCCGTAAATATGGCTAACTATCGCTATTGGGATGAGCCTACACAGGTATATTTTGACAAGTTGCTATATACATGTAAAAGCTTTGATAAAAGCTCAGTGCGTTGGAACGCTGCTATGGTGGGAGATGTACATCGTATTTTATGCCGTGGCGGGTTATTTTTATATCCACAAGATAACCGCGCTGGTAATGAAAATGGAAAAATAAGACTCCTCTATGAAGCAAACCCATTAGCCTTATTAGTAGAAAATGCCGGCGGTAAAGCCACTTCAAAAGGGGCCCGAATATTAGATATAGCCCCGACTAACTTGCACCAGCGAGTGCCTGTTGTTTTAGGATCTATAGCGCCAGCTGAATATTTTAATAGCACTGTTTATAACAGTAATGCTAAATATTAGTGTATATAAAACGTGTAGCGATGTGTTAAGGCCAATACACGCTATTTGGTTGCTCTTTTGTGCGTTACCCACATAGATGTAGGTAGCGCGCATTACCCCACGTTTACTTGAGTCGACTTACTCGGCTCTTGCATGGGTGTAAGGCTAAAATAACGCATAAGCAGTTATCGAGCCCATTAGAGGGTAAACTCGCGTTAATTTTATTTTTTGCTCCTCCTTATTACTCCTTAATTACTCATACCTTAATAAATCACACTTAAAAGCCTTACTTAAATTAATAGCCTCAAGTAAATACCAATACAGGGTAATAAATTGGTAATAACAATAAGCCGTTGCTGGTAAGTTGTTTGTTGGCGTTTCAAGCTTGTTTCGTTATTCTTTTGTGAATTAATTGTTCTTTTTTTGATTGTTTTTAGTGGCAAAAGTTATTTTATTATGGTTATATGACCAAGCTGGTTAACAGCGAAGGGTTTTATTTATACAAATTGGTAATGTATAGGTTTTTATTTGGTAATGTAGGTGGGTTTGTAGCGTGAAAAATTGATTTACAAATTTTCAGCGTTAAAGAAAAAACCACACCTAATAATAAACGCAGTAATAAAAGTCCTTTACAAAAAAATAGCTGCCTTAGTTCATTTACACAAATAAACGGCTAGCAACACACTTCACACACAACTAGAAAGGAGAATTTGTAATGGCGTTGAACAAAAAACATATAAATAATGTTGAAGCGTACAAACAAGTTCGTAATCGATTTAAACTTAGCCCAGTAGCTAAATTAATTAAAAACAGCGTTATTACAGGTGTATTAGGCTCATTTGTATTTTCCGCAAATGGACAGGAAGCCGTTGAAAATACTCAAGCAAAAGAAGACGTTGAAGTTATTAGTGTTACAGGTACTCGTAGAACTATACAAGACCAAATAGCAATTAAACGCGAATCAACTACTGTGGTCGATGGCCTTTCATCAGAAGACATTGGTGATTTACCGGCGTTATCTATCGGTGAAGCACTTGAATCTATTACTGGAGCTGCCTCTCATCGTGAAAATGGCGGTGCAACAGAAATAACTATTCGTGGTCTTGGTCCTTTCTTAAGTGCAACACATATTAATGGCCGTGAAGCGACTAATGGTAGTGGTGATCGCTCAGTTAACTTTTCACAGTTTCCATCTGAGCTGGTAAAAAAAGTAGCCATATATAAAACCCAAGACGCATCAATGATAGAAGGTGGGGTAGCAGGTGTAATTGCACTTGAAACCATTACTCCGCTCGATTTTGGTAAGCAAAGTATATCTGGCGAAGTTAAATTAAATTACAACCCAGATGAAGGTAACGTAGATAACTCATTACAAAGTGATATGGGCTATCGCGGTACGTTTAGTTATGTAGATCAGTTTGAATTTGACAATGGGCAAGCCGTTGGTGTGTCGTTTGGTGTACAGCGCCAAGATATTAGCCAACCAGAAGCTGAATATAGAAGCTCTAGCCCATCGGGTTCATCATTATGGGCTTGTATAAACAATCCTAACAATACCAATGAGGGATTTTATCGCAGTAAAGCTGGCGACTGTGAAGACCAAGTAGCGGGCGATAAATTAAAAAACCAAGGTTATCAAACCAAAATAGACTCGCAAACTGGTAAAGCAGAAAGTGACGGTACTCCATATGCTTGGACTGGCAGTAGCCGCAGCTTTCGTCAAAATGAAACGTCTGATGAGCGTGATGCGGTGTTTTTTGCATTACAGTACCAGCCATCGGCTGCGTGGGATATTAACATTGATACGCAAATATCAGATAGAACACAACAAGAAGCGCGTCACGATCTAATCTTTTTACAAAAACGTGCTACACCAGGTATAACAGGCCCTACATTGGTTACCAATGATGTAGGTGGTATTTTGCATTGGGAAGGTGAAGAGCGCATAGAGTCGGCGGGTGAGCAATTTTCTCGTGAAGAAAACTACCAAGGCTACGGCATAAACATTGAACATACTGTTACCGATAGATTAACAGTTGACTTAGATTTAGCCTATTCAAAAACTGAACGAGAAGAGCTGCAAATATCTAACCGCGGTAGGACTTCAAGCCAAAAATTCTTTACCTGGGATATGGGCACAGAAATACCTCACTTTACGTTAACAGACTTTGATGTTACCGATATTTCAAACTTTACAGATAGCTTAAGAACACGTTTAGATCGTGAAAACGTTCGTGAGAACGAAGTTATGTCAGCTCGACTAGATTTTGATTACTTACTCGAGGGTAATGTTTTTACTAGTATTAAGGGCGGCATTAGAACATCAGAATTGAGCTTTGTGCAATTTGGTGGCAGCCAAGGTAATGGTTCAAGAAACGAATTTACGTTAGATTCAGGCACTGATGCGCTTAATGTGCTACAAGGATGTCAAATCGACTTCCCTGAATCAGGTTTTTTATCAGGCGTATCTGATGGCAATATTGTAACCAATATAGATGCTGATGGTAATGCAATAGGCACTGGTACAGGCTCATCATGGGCAACCTACGATAACGTTTGTTTTTCTCAAGCAGTTGCCGGCTCTAACGTAGACGGGCAGTTTGCTTACCCCGATGTTGAGTACGAAAATACAGGTACAATAGATGTAACCGAAAAAACAACATCAGTATATTTAATGGCTAATTATGATACTGAAATGTTTGGTAAGTTTATTCGCGGTAACTTTGGTCTTCGTATTGTAGATACAGAAGTTACGTCGATTGGTTTTAGAAATAGCTTTGATATAGTAACAAGTGACACAGGTGTGCTTTCTCTTGTTGAATCAAGTTCAGGCTCATTAGATAGAATACAAAGTGGTGGCGATTACACTAAATACTTACCAAGCTTTAACTTAGTTATTGATTACAGTGAAGATATTTTACTTCGGGCGGGTATATACCGTGGTATGTCGCGTGCTGATCCATCAAATTTAGGTTACAGCCGTACATTTGAAGAAGATAAAGAAGGTACTGCAACATCAATTAGTGATTTACTAGTAGGCGTAAATGGTTCTGGTAACCCAAATACTCAACCACTTATGTCGTGGAACTACGATGCCGCTTTTGGATGGTACCCAAATGAAGACTCGATTTTTGCGTTAAGCCTTTACTACAAACAGTTCCAAGGCGGTTTTCAACAGCAAACAGTTATTGAAGACTTTATTGTGGGCGGTGAAACAGTATCTTTACCCATTACTAACTCTGTTACCTCTGACGAAGATAGCGAAATATTAGGCCTTGAAGCCTCATTTTCATATCGCTGGGATAACGGAATTGGTATGAAGTTTGGTTATAACTTTGCCGACACTGATTTTGAGTTCCAAGATAGTTTATACGGCGACACGTATGAAACTGATGTAGATGGAAATTCAACTCAACTGCAAGCAGGTATTATTCCACCAGCTTCAGTACCTGGCTTTTCTAAGCATGTATTTAGTAGCCAGTTGTACTACCAAATTGGTGGATTTGATACCGCGGTTATTTACAAATACCGTAGCGAATACTTCCAACCTTACACATCTAATGGTACTCGCTTACGTTATGTAGACGGGGTAGGGGTGTGGGAAATGCGCGCATCTTATAAAATTAATGAGCACATTAGAATTAAAGCAGAGGCAATTAACTTATTTAGTGCACCTAAATCACAAGACTTCTTTGTTGAGGGGAACTTAGGTGAAGTGAATGACTATGGCCCACGCTTATTCTTGGGTATGAGCTTTAAGTTCTAAATTAAAGCAACTAACACAAAAAAGGCTCTAATTTAGAGCCTTTTTTATTTGGTGAACACACTAACTTAGTGGGTTAAATGGGTAATAGAATACAATCCACGGGTTTCATCTGTTTTACGTTTTATCTCTTCAAGCGCTTTAGCTTCACTAGCTGCAAATAATGCGTTAATTAATCGGTTAAAGTGGTTATGCATTGCTTTTCTTGCTGCTGATGAGTCATGCGATGCAATTGCTTCGTATATAGCAGTGTGTTCTTGTATTCGTTGCTCGTTACTTTGCGAACAAACATCTTCATGAGCCGAGATAATTTCAGGTTCGGTTAATCTCAACTTCCAAAGATTATTAATTGTTAAAACAATAGCGTTATTACGGGTTGATTGCGCGATAATTTCATGAAAACGTTGATCGGCTGCATTCGCGGTTTCAGCAATACGCATGTCATCAAGTGTTTGTTTTAACAACGCTAACTCTTCACTTTGTATCGTTGCGGCAGACAGTGCTGCAGCCTCTGCTTCAACCAAAGCACGGGCTTGAGTTAGCTCAAATGCACTTATTGGTTTAGCGAAGCTTTCTGACTTTTTAGTGTCAGTAACAAAAACACCAGAACCCGTTTTTACTTCAACGCGCTCTCTGACTTCAAGTGCAATAATTGCCTCGCGTATAGTTGGGCGGCTTACTTGGTGAATTTCGGCTAACTCACGTTCTGCTGGTAACCGTGTACCCACAGGATAAATACCTTGATCTATCGCGGTTTCTAATTTTTCAACAATTGTCCAAAAACGTCTGCGCCTTTTCATTTTCATATCCTCTGATTTAAATTGTTGTAAATTCATAATGTTGCCACAATAGAAAATTAATAAGGCTACTTTACGCCTACTTTGTAATCGTAAGTTAATTGGTAATTTTATAATACTAATTGGTAAGATAACCCCCTTCAAGAGGCTTGTCAAATTGGCTTCACTTTTCATGTAAGGTATTGATATACATTTCTCTATTGATAAATACCTAGCGTATTATTGCAAACAAAAACGCATTTATTAATCAATCTTATTTACAAATAAATCTAAGGCATAATACTGTGGTTTGAGGTAGCCTATTCAACATTTTAAAAGTGCATTTATAAGCAATTAAAAATTTGGCGATTAAATACATAAGTTAAATATATCAATAAAAGGAGTTTAGTATGAAAAGTTATAAAGCGTTCCCGCTTGAAGTTAAAAATGACATAACAGAGTCAATTAAAAGTCAGTTTGGTGATACTTTTTCAAATGATTTAATTTTAACCTTTATTCGGCTAATGGAAGAGTCAACATTTGTTGAAGTTGACTTTGCGGATTTATTAGCATTTTTAGCCGAGTGTAAACATGGTTTTAAAACCTTTTCTAATCAAGATACGTTAACTGAATTTGTTAAATCAAATCAGTACACACCAAAGGCTTTATTTGGGCATAAAAAGTTGCTTGAAAACTCCGAGACTAATTTTATGGATGACTTTTCTGATAGTGTAAATAAGCTTAAACAGCTTGTAGCAAATGATGGCTTTTTATATGTGTCGGCTGGCTTTAATCAAGGCTTAAGCGAGCAGAAAAACGGTTTTGAATTTTTTATGATTAGCTGTCATGAATAGAGAAGGTTAATTATGTAGTGGAACTGGTATAAGGGAGAATATACAAGTGCATTATTTAAATGGGTTATATAAATTAAACCACAGACTAAGGTTAACTACATTTATTACTGCTGTAATTAGCTGGCTTTTTGTTAGAAAAGCCAGCTAGCAATAACTGCGTTTTAGCATAAAACTCACAAATAGACCGGGTTACACTATTAAGCCAATAAAATCATTTGCCCTTTAAGGGCAGCAAATATTACAAAGCATCCTTGCTTATCAAAACTGTGTTTCTAGCTGTAATATCAAAATTTAGATATAACTAATAGTTTATAAGCAGCCAGGTAAATGTTTTGCAGGGTCTGTTTCACGTGCTTTTATTGCATCAGCAACCGTCATTCCAAGGGCTTTAGCAACACCTTCACCATAGGCAGGATCGCACTGATTACAGTTACGAATATGACGATATTTAATAAAGTCATAGGTATCACCCATTTGTGCCGCCGTATTACTAAATAGCGCTTGTTTTTGCTCATCATTCATTAAGTTAAAAAGAGCGCGTGGTTGGCTAAAGTAGTCGCTATCGTCTTCACGGAAGTCGTAATGTTTAGCATCGCCATTAATTTTAAGTGGCGGCTCAACATATTGTGACTGCTCTTGCCACTGGCCAAAGCTATTCGGTTCGTAGTGTGGCCTTGCGCCATAGTTACCATCAACACGGCCTTGTCCATCGCGCGCATTGCTATTAACAGGGCAGCGAGGTTGATTTACCGGCACTTGATTATGATTCACACCTACACGGTAGCGCTGTGCATCAGCGTAGTTAATTAAACGGGCTTGTAGCATTTTATCTGGTGATACGCCAATTCCAGGTACTAAATTACTCGGTGCAAAAGCAGCTTGCTCTACGTCAGCAAAGTAGTTATCAGCGTTTTTATTTAACTCATACTCACCTACTTCAATCAGTGGGTAATCAGCTTTAGGCCATACTTTAGTTAAATCAAAAGGATGATACGGCACGTTATCAGCTTCGGCTTCAGGCATAATTTGCACATACATTTTCCATTTAGGGAAGTCGCCGCACTCAATCGATTCAAATAAATCTTTTTGATTACTTTCACGATCCATAGCAACTATTTCAGCAGCTTCTGCATCGGTTAAGTTTTTAATACCTTGCTGTGTACGAAAATGAAATTTCACCCAAAAGCGCTCACCGGCTTCATTCCACAAACTATAGGTGTGTGAGCCAAAACCATGCATATGTCTATACGAGGCAGGTATACCACGATCACTCATTACAACCGTTACTTGATGGAGCGCTTCAGGTAATAAAGTCCAAAAGTCCCAATTGTTAGTTGCAGAGCGCATATTAGTACGAGGATCGCGCTTTACCGCTTTATTCAAATCTGGGAATTTAAGTGGATCACGTAAAAAGAATACAGGTGTGTTATTACCCACCATATCCCAATTGCCTTCTTCGGTATAAAACTTTAATGCAAACCCACGAATATCACGTTCAGCATCAGCAGCGCCACGTTCACCAGCAACCGTACTAAATCGAGCAAACATTTCGGTTTTTTTACCAACTTCGCTGAATATTTTTGCACAAGAATACTTACTAATGTCGTTAGTAACAGTAAATGTGCCAAACGCGCCAGAGCCCTTTGCATGCATACGGCGCTCTGGAATAACTTCGCGTACAAAATTTGCCAGCTTTTCATTTAGCCAAACGTCTTGAGCAAGTAATGGCCCACGCTTACCAGCGGTCATACTATTTTGGTTATCAACAACAGGCGCACCGCTGTTAGTGGTGAGAGGGGTATGGTCAAAAGGACATCTTTTATCACTCATACAATTGCTCCTTTAATGATTATTTAGAATGAAAACAAAATACACTGATCACTCAATACTATACTAATAGCCCAAATAGTATAGTACGAGAATTAGCCGAGGTAGATCCCTGCAAAAAATGGTATTTAAAGTTTTATAAAAAGGCTTTTAGAATAGGCTTATCTTCGATAGCGAAACATGCAAATCAAATTATCATTAAACAAAGCTTTAGTTGCAGCCAAAGTTTATACTTTTAGTAATTATGCTTAAGTATTAAGAGTTAAATAAACTACTTGGGGTATTTAACTGCTTAAAATGAAAGAGTTAGCTGGTGTGATTGAGTTGGTTTTAACCGTAGAGCTTTAGAGTAGGTGAGCAAGAGTTGGGAGTGTTCTTTTTAGATGTTTTCATTACTTTGAATTGGTACGACCGAGTGGATTCGAACCACCGACCTCTACCATGTCAAGGTAGCGCTCTAACCAGCTGAGCTACAGTCGTACAATTTTTTAGGATTCTTAAATGTTGGTACGACTGAATGAATTGAATCACTGACTCTTGGACCGGGTGATCAAGAGTAGGTAGTGCTCTTTCCTTCAATTATACTTTTTCTTAAATGTTGGTACGACTGAGTGGATTCGAACCACCGACCCCTACCATGTCAAGGTAGTGCTCTAACCAACTGAGCTACAGTCGTATTACTTTAATTTAAGCTAAGTGCTAACTCGGTAGCACGGGCGCTAATATATAGCGTGATGGGAGTTGGATCAAGCAGCTTTATAGTTTTTGCGTTTATTTGCCGTTTTTTTATTCATATTGGGCTGATTTCACACGTTTTATAAAAAACTTGCCACCAAAGTACATGGTTTTTAGCTGAGTATTTTAGTTGGTTCAATAAGTTACTGTTTGCATTGGGCTGGAGTAAATTATTAATTGGTTTGCGGTGATTGCTGTTTTATACCAAAGTTGTTGATATAGCGGTTGCAGGGTTTCTAAGTAGCCGGCGAGCTGTGCTTGGTAAGGTTGCACTTGTCCTAAGTAATATTTTTTAAAGATATTATTTACAATTTGCGCTTGGTTATTATTTTTACCTGCTTGGCATAGCTGGCTAATATTTATGGTGTTTATAAATTGGGTAGCACTGTTATTTAGGGCTATTTGCGTTCTTACTGATTGAATTAGCTGCTGGTTAAACTGGTATTTATTAAGCTGCTCTAGTGCGGCAAATAAATGCTCGGAGTTTATTTGTGCAAACTGCTGCTTGGTTATTTGTTGTTTAATATTTACCAGCTTTGTTACGGCATTTACTGTGTCGCTAAAGCCTGCTGGGGTTATTGAAAGCTCTCGCGAGCTCAGTTGCCAAATGCGATTAAGCTCGGAATCTTTATAGAGCATGCTATTAAAGTAGTGCATTAAGTTATTTTGTTTGTGTTCGGTTGCCGCCAAAATCTTTTTATAAATAGAAGAGTCTTTTTCAAGCGAAGTTAAGCACTGCTGCGCACTTTGTATAAATTTTATTTGATAGATTAATATGCTTGCCGCTGTGGCGGTTTTACCGAGTTGGTTATTATGCTCGCTAATGAGGACGTTAAGTTTGCAGTGGCTTAAACTGGCAAGTTGAATAATGCCCAAGGTGATGTTGCTATCACTTAATACAGTTAATGGTATTAAGCTTAGTGGCACTAGCGGTTTTGGTGTTACTGGCTGTAAATCAAGCGTGTTAGCTAGTCGCTGGATATAAGTATGGTTTGCATTACTGGGCTTATCGCTACAAGCGGTTAATGCAATAAAGCACACTACCAATAAACAGGTTATTGGCAGTGGCTTTACTAATAGCCGTTTAAGCTTGCAAAGATGGTTCATATTTAAAACGTCTATGTACTGTGTACATTAACAATACAGCAGCGAGTGTTAAGCCAACAATAATGCCCAACCAAAAACCATGTGGGCCCATTGCTGGGACGATTAAGTCGGTTCTGGCTAATACATAGCCTAGTGCAAAGCCAACTAACCAATACGATACAAATGTAATGTATGAAATAGGTGCGGTGTATTTTAATCCACGTAATATGCCATTTGCAGCAACTTGTAGTGCATCAGGTAGTTGATATATACAGGCTAAAATCATGATAGATGAAGCCAGTGCCAGTACTTCGGAGCTGTCGCTGTACAGTTGGCTTATTAAATCGCGGCCTAAAAAGGTAGTTACGGCAACAAATAGGGCAATGAGCGCTGCCAGTATATAGCTAGTTGAAACAGCAACTTTTAGCTGTTTTAAATGGTTTTGACCATATAAGTTACCTATGCGTATGCTTATAGCAATAGAAAGGCTAAGCGGCATCATAAACAATAATGTGGTAACACTGGCGGCAATTTGATGGCCAGATACGGCTACGGCGCCTAAATGGGCTATAAATAATGGAATGCAGGCAAATAAGGTTACTTCAAAAAAAGTAGCTAATGAAATAGGAATACCCAATTTAGTGATAATGCCAATAGTGGTTAAATTAGGTTTTTCAAATGGAGTCATTAAGCCTTTAGCATCTATTTTTTTACTCATTTGGCAATAAATAACCTGGGCTATTGCCATTACAGTTAATACTAATGCAGTAGCAATACCACAGCCTGCGCCGCCATAAGCGGGTAGGCCAAATAAGCCATTAATAAAAATATAGTTAACCGGAATATTAACCGCTAAACCTAACAGGCTGATATAAAAAGCGGGTTTGGTCATGCCCATACCTTCGGTCATATTTCTGTAAACGGTAAAAATTAAAAAGCCAAACACTCCCCATTTAACAAAGCGAATATAATCACTGGCAAGTGTTGCTATAGCAGGGCTGGTGTCGAGTTTTAAAATAATAATATCGGCAAATTGAGCAATACCAAACCCAGCAATACATAGCAGCGCAGTTAAATATAAAGCTTGTTGAAAATAATGGCTGATGCCTTTTTTATCGTTGGCCCCCGCAAACTGTGCAATAACACCGGTTAAAGCGAGTAAAATACCTTGCAGTGCAAGTAATAATGGGTTCCAAATACCAGTGGCAATAGATAAAGCAGCTAAATCAGTTGGGCTTACTTGGCCTGCCATAATCGTATCGACGACAGACATTAAAACAAGGGTAACCTGAGCTAAAAAAACGGGGATGGCAAGGGAAAGTAAGCGTTTAGCTTCCCAATTACTAAATGTCATAACAAACAGCTAAGAAATAATACAGGGCATAATTGTAATCTATTGCGGGGTGCCAATCCATTAAGATAATTATTAAGAGTGCATGATTTTATAACTTGATACGTTAAACTAGAGGCTATTAAGCAGCAAAGGCTTAACAGCCCCAATTTTGTAATAAACTTAAGAGATTATATGTTTACAGGAATTATACAAACCCAAGCGAGAGTCGTGTCGGCTAACCAAGTAAATGGCGTGATGCAATTAACCATAGCGGTTGAAAAGCAATATATACAGCAACTAAATTTAGGGGCGAGTATTGCTATTAATGGCTGTTGTTTAACAGTTGTTAAAGTATTAGCAAGTGATGATTTAATGGCGCAGGTATATTTTGATGTGATTGATGAAACACTCAAGTTAACTAACTTAGGTAAGCTTGAACTGGGCAGTTTAGTTAATTATGAGCGTTCAGTAACCTTTGGTACTGAACTTGGCGGGCATATTGTGTCTGGCCATATTCACTGTACGGCTAAAGTGGTGCAAATAGTTAAACAGCAAAGTAATTATAAAATGCAATTGTGCATACCGCCGCAGTGGCAAAAGTATGTATTGTATAAAGGTTTTGTGGCTATAAATGGCGCAAGTTTAACTGTAGGTAATGTTGATGAGCAGGGCTTTTGGCTGCACCTTATTCCCGAAACCCTCGCTATTACCAACTTAGATGCAGCTAAGCTAGGTGATGAGTTTAATATTGAGGTAGATCAGCAAACCTATACCATAATAAATACGGTCGAGAACTACTTGCGTCAGCAGAGTTAAAATATTTGTTCGTCGCCGCTATCTACATGTAATTCTAGTTTATTACGAGCATGGTCAATGTGCATGTTTAAATGAATAGGGTTACAACAGGCGCTGCACTCTTCTATGTAGTCTTGATCTCCCATGCTGGCATCTAAATCTAAATGAATATGATGCCCGCAGTGCGGACATGAAATACGTTGCGATACAAAGTTTTTCATAATCACTCCATGTACATTATTAAGTAGGCTTTCAATAATATAATTACACTAATTAATCACTTACTTAATGCTATTGGTATAAGCTCAATATAGTCGGGATTAAATGTTTACTGCGTTTAATTTAGTTTATTAGGATTACTTTATTAACCTTTCTATGTGTTGTTTTGCTTGGGTAAGGTAATGCCCCGCAAAAATATTAGCGTGGTTTAAAATAGGGTAAAGCTGGTATATTAATTTACGTTGCTCAAAACTTGCTAGCAACGGATATTGTTGATTATAAGCGCTGTAAAAATCATCTGGCAGTGGTGCAAATAGCTCGCTCATGGCTATATCAACCTCTCGGTCACCGTAATAACAGGCAGGGTTAAATATACTCGGTACTGTATTTATAAACCCTACATTGCCACGCCAAAAATCGCCATGTAATAATGATGGCTCTACGGGGTGGCTGTGTAATTGCTCTTTTACTAAATTAATTAATCGCTCTGGCTCTATAAATATAATGCCTTTTTCTGCCAATAATTGTAATTGCCAGCCTATGCGCTCTTCGGCGTAAAATATATTCCACTTTTTATGCCAGCTATTAGGCTGTACTGTAGTGGCTAAATAATTATCTACATCAAAACCAAACATGGCTTGCTGATGCTTTTGATGCAACATTGCTAAGCCTTTTCCCATTGCGTTCCATGTGGGGTGTGGTTGTTTGTCAAATTCTAACCACTCTAAAACAATAAACGAGAACTCTATATTTGCACCTGTTGTAATGCAATCAGGCACTATAAATACCCCGTTTTCTGTGAGCAGCTTTAAACCAAGCGATTCGCTTTCTAGGCGCTCAAGCTCATTTTTTAACGCTACTTTTACTAAATAGTTGTGCGTACCATTGGTTATATGAAAAAGTTTGTCTGTGTTGGTGCTCTGAAGTTGCTGTTTATGAGTATGTTTAAAGTCATAATGTATGGCTTGGCTTATTTGCTCGTTTACTGTTTTCCACATAACAATTGCTCGCTTTTTAAACCGATACTTAAACTATGGCAAAAAGGTATTAATTTAACAAACTAATCGTTGTAAAATTAATGCCATAAATCACTGAAATGGAATAAAAATGAATAAAAGTTTAATAACCAATTTGCTAGCGGGTATATTTGTTGTTCTCGGCTTTATATTTGATCAGGCAATTGTGCTGTCGGTTGGTTTATTTGCACTCTCTGGAGCAGTGACTAATTTATTAGCTATTCATATGCTGTTCGAAAAAGTACCTTTTTTATATGGTTCGGGAGTAATCGCGTTAAAGTTTCAAAGCTTTAAAGTAGCAATAAGAAACTTAATTTTAACTGAGTTTTTTTCAGAGCAAAAAATTAATAGCTTACTCAGCAAAGCGCAACCTAATATCGACTTTGAACCAATAATAAATAATGTTGATTTAAACCCCGCATTCGACAGTTTACTAGAGGTAATTGAGCAATCTCAGTTTGGCAGCATGCTTGCTATGTTTGGTGGCAGTGCGGCGGTTGAACCAATGCGTGAAAAATTCATTGAAAAAATGCAACTGTCGCTTGGAGAAATATCTCAAACTGATAACTTTAAAGCCTTAGTTAGTCAAACACTTTCGCAAAGTAATAGTGCTGAAAGTTTACACAATACAGTGCTTAAATTAGTTGATGAGCGTTTAGATGAACTAACCCCTAAAATGGTTAAAGAGATTATTCAAACCATGATCCGCGAGCACTTAGGTTGGTTAGTTGTATGGGGCGGCGTGTTTGGTGGATTGTTTGGGTTAATCGCTGCCGTGATTTAAATATAGTCTGAGCTATAAGATAATTTTATTAAAAGTATTTTATAGCTACTGACATATTTTTTCAGACTGTTATTATCGCCCCCTAATTTTTAGTGTTTAATTAAAAGGAGCCACTGTGAGTAAAACGCTAGCCAGTTATTATCAGCAGGCGTATGCATGCGACCAACAGCACTTTAACCAATGTTTTTATTGTGGCTGTGAAGCGACAGAGCGCGACCATTGTCCGCCATTACACATGCTACAAAGCATTATTGACCTAGGTGAAGAAGCCGACTTTGTATCAATACCGGCATGTTATGAGTGCTATGCGCTACTACATAACGAAAGGTTAATGACGATAGATGAGCGCTTTACTAAAATGAAAAAAAAGCTTTCTAATAAATACGCTAAACCACTGCGTGTTTATAACATGTGGGAAGAGAGTGAACTGGGTGATATGAGCGACGAGTTTGCGCACAGCATTCAAGCGGGTATGAAACTAGGTAAAGAAGCCGCAGAGCGCTTAGCATTTACTGGCTTTAGTTACGCCACTGAAGAGGCTAAGGTCACAGTGCGGGAAAAAACCAAAGAATTTGACGTAGAAGGCATGTTATTTACTGATTTTAAAGAGGCACTAAGCTACTGCATTACCGACTTAAATGTTGATAAAAGTGATTTTTATAAAATATTGGTTGAAGACTATCAAGGTGATTTTAACAAAGCACTTAGCCAGTATCGTCATCGGCATGACAAAGTAACTGCCGCTAAAGATGGCAACACGTTAATTAAAGATTTTTCAAAGCTGCACAAACAAAACTCTGATTTTGTAACTCGCACTGTTAAGCACTTTATGGAAAAAGATCCAGTGTTAGCAACCGAAGGCGCACTAGAGAAACTTTATAACAATTATATAAAAAAGTAATTACAGCAACTCATCTCAATTTATTGGTTTTTGGCCTGTTTTTTTAGCTTTATTAGTTAGCTTTAGCTAAAGTAGCAAAAAAACAGGAGAACCGAATAACATGCAAAAATTTGCTCCCTCATTGTTAGCTATTGGCTTAGCAACTGCACTTGTTGGTTGCCAAGAAAACGGCCCACAAGACGATAAAATAACAATAAACAAAAACCCTTACCCAAGTACTTATAAAGTGGTTGCTACATCAAGCACGCTGATCACTAATGCC
The DNA here is from genome assembly GCF_017653575.1 of Pseudoalteromonas sp. K222D. NCBI lineage: Bacteria > Pseudomonadati > Pseudomonadota > Gammaproteobacteria > Alteromonadales > Pseudoalteromonadaceae > Pseudoalteromonas > Pseudoalteromonas sp. K222D. The sequence continues at coordinate 153,699 of NZ_JAGGDL010000001.1, read as the reverse complement.
ACTGTATTAACTGGTACGGGCGAGCGCTTAGATGATACCGATGTATTACTTGTTGATGGTAAAGTACAACAAGTAGGCAAAGATTTAACTGCATCAGCAGATACCACAATTGATGCTCAAGGCAAGTGGGTAACACCGGGTATAATTGACGTTCACTCACATTTAGGTGCATATCCAAGCCCCTCGGTTGAGTCACATCAAGACGGTAACGAAATGACCAGCCCAAATACAGCAGAAGTATGGGTAGAGCACTCTATTTGGCCACAAGATCCAGGCTTTAATCGTGCTCGCGAAGGCGGTATTACCTCACTACAAATATTACCTGGCTCTGCTAACTTGTTTGGTGGGCGCGGCGTAACACTTAAAAACGTACCAGCGCATACAATGCAAGCAATGAAATTTCCAGATGCGCCGTACGGCTTAAAAATGGCGTGTGGCGAAAACCCAAAACGCGTTTATGGTCGTAAAGGCAAGTTACCGTCAACCCGTATGGGGAACATGGCCGGTTACAGAATGGCATGGGCCGAAACTGTAGAATACAAACGCGCGTGGGATAAATACGATAGCGATTATGCAGCGGGTAAAAACCCAGCAGCACCTACCCGCGATATTAAATACGATACATTGCGAGGAGTGTTAGAGGGCGAAGTGCGCATTCATAACCATTGCTATAAAGCAGAAGAAATGGCGATGATGATTGATCTTTCAAAAGAATTTAATTATCACGCGGGTACTTTTCATCATGGTATAGAAGCCTATAAAATTGCCGACATGCTAGCTGCAAACGGTTCATGTGCTGCGCTTTGGCCAGACTGGTGGGGCTTTAAAATGGAAGCCTACGACATGGTGCAAGAAAATGTGGCCATTGTTGATGCGGTTAAAAACTCGTGTGCGGTAGTTCATTCTGATTCAGATACGACTATTCAGCGCTTAAACCAAGAGGCCGCTAAGGTAATGTTCCGCGCTAATCAAAATGGTTTTGATATTTCGGAGCAACACGCAATTAAGTGGATCACCGCTAATGCGGCAAAATCACTAGGAATTGATGATAAAACAGGCTCACTCGAAGCCGGTAAACAGGGCGATGTGGTTATTTGGAACCAAAGTCCGTTTAGTGTTTACGCTAAAGCTGAGCAAGTGTTTGTTGATGGTGCAAAAGTTTACGATAGAAACGATAGCACGTATCAGGCAACAAGTGATTTTATGTTAGGTCAACAATAAGGAGCACCCAGAATGAAAAATTTATCACGTTCGTTTTCGCTTTCTCTGGTTGCTGCAGGGTTATTAGCAGCAGGCGCGGTTAATGCGCAGTCACTGGCAATTATTAACGCCACATTACACACCTCAACAGAGCAAGGTGTATTAGAGGGCGCGAGCATTGTAATGACTGATGGCAAAATTTCTGCCATTAATCCAAGCGCTGTAAAAGCCGACAAAATTATTGATGCTAAGGGCCAAATAGTAACGCCTGGCTTTATTGCCAGTATTAACCAATTAGGTTTAGTTGAAGTAGGCGCGGTTGCAGGCTCACGCGATGGCGGCGATGAAAAAGCCGGTATTGATTTTGATGCAAGTTTAGCTTTTAACGGCCACTCGGGGTTAATTCCTTACGCACGTAAAGGCGGAATTACACGCGATGTGATCACCCCACAGGGCGGCGAGAGTATTTTTGCAGGCCTTGCTAGTGTAGTTGATTTAAGTGGTAGTTTTGAAAGCGTACTGCAAAAACAAGTGGCACTAGTGGTTAATTTAGGTGAGCGCCGTAAAGGTTCGCGTGCGTTTACTTTGCAAACGCTTATAAATAAGCTTGATGAACATCAAACGAAAGCCGATAAAAAAGCTAAAAAAGATGACAAAAAGCCAACCGCCGAAGATAAAATAATGGCTAAAGTACTTAGCGGTGAAATGCCATTAATCGTTAATGTATCTCGCGCTGCCGATATAGTTGAGCTTATTAAAGTAAAGCAGCAGTTTGGCATTAACTTTGTACTTAATGGTGCGCAAGATGCTGTTGTAGTTAAAGAGCGTTTAGCTAAAGCAGACATTCCAGTGATCATTAGTGCTATGGATAGTTTGCCAGGTAGTTTTGACTCATTAAATGCGAGTTTAAATAATGCAGGATTACTTGAAAAGGCCGGTGTAAAAGTACTGCTAACTGTGGGCGGCGATGCCAGTCATAATGTTTACCAGCTACGTTTTGATGCGGGTAATGCTGTATCGTATGGTATGAGCCAACAAGGTGCGTTAAAAGCAGTTACAGCAAACGTGGCTGATGTATTTGGCATTAATGCAGGCAGCCTAGCAGTAGGTAAAGCGGCCGATGTGGTTATGTGGAGCAATGATCCGTTTGAGCTTAGCAGCCACGTGAGCAAAATGTTTATTAATGGGGTTGAGGTATCTACACAATCTCGCCAAGATAAACTGCGTGACCGTTATACAACTGAGTCAAGTATGCCACGCGCATATACTAAGTAATCAGAAACTAAGCTAAACATCCTATATATTGGAGGTTAAAGCTACTACTAAAAAGGCCGCTATTTTATAAATAGCGGCCTTTTTATTTGTAAAATTTTAGACATAAAAAAGCCGCTTACTTTTGCAAGTAAGCGGCTTTTAAATTCATTTCAATATTATACTAATTTAGCAAGAATATCGTTAAAGGTAGTGCTTGGACGCATCGCTTTAAAAGCAGCATCGTCGTTAGGCTGGAAGTAACCGCCTAAATCTACCGCTGGGCCTTGAGCGTTGTTTAGCTCACTAACAATTTGTTCTTTGTTAGTTTCAAGGTCGCTAGCAATTTGCGTAAACTGCGCTTTAAGTTCGCTGTCGTCATTTTGCTTAGCAAGTTCTTGTGCCCAAAATAAAGATAGGAAGAAATGAGAACCACGGTTATCAATTTCTTTTACTTTACGTGAAGGCGACTTGTTTTCTGCAAGGAAAGTACCAGTTGCTTTATCTAGGGTGTCAGCAAGTACTTGTGCCTTGTTGTTACCCGTCGTTACGCTTAGGTGCTCAAGCGATGCAGCAAGTGCTAAAAATTCACCTAAAGAATCCCAACGTAAGTGGTTTTCTTTTTCGAATTGTTGCACATGCTTAGGTGCAGAACCACCTGCGCCAGTTTCAAATAAGCCACCACCGTTCATAAGTGGAACAATTGACAGCATTTTAGCACTTGTACCCAACTCTAAAATTGGGAATAAATCTGTAAGGTAATCACGTAAAACGTTACCTGTTACAGAAATCGTGTCTTTACCTTCTTTAATACGCGCTAAAGAGAATAAAGTTGCTTCAAGCGGTGCTAAAATTTGAATATCTAGGCCAGCTGTATCGTGCTCTGGTAGGTATTTATTTACTTTTTTGATTAGCTGCGCATCATGTGCACGGTTTTCGTCTAACCAAAAAATAGCAGGAACGCCTGTTGCGCGTGCACGATTTACTGCAAGCTTAACCCAATCTTGAATTGGTGCGTCTTTAACCTGACACATGCGCCAGATATCGCCTTGCTCAACACTGTGCTCAAGTAATGTATTACCATTTGCATCAACAACACGGATAAAACCGTCCGCTTTTGCTTCAAATGTTTTGTCGTGTGAACCGTATTCTTCAGCTTTTTGAGCCATAAGGCCAACGTTTGGAACGCTACCCATTGTTGTTGGATCAAACGCGCCATTTTCTTTACAAAAATCGATAGTTGCTTGGTAAACACTTGAGTAACAACGATCAGGAATTACAAAGCTAGTGTCTTGTAATTTACCATCGTTATTCCACATTTGACCGCTTGAACGAATTGCAGCAGGCATAGATGCATCGATGATCACGTCACTTGGTACGTGTAAGTTTGTAATACCACGGTCAGAATCAACCATAGCAATAGCGGGGCGGTTAGCGTAAACAGCTTGAATGTCTGCTTCAATTTCTTCGCGCTTAGCATCGTCTAATGTTTGAATTTTAGAATATACGTCGCCTAAACCATTATTTACATCAACACCTAGCTCTTCAAAAAGTTTACCATGCTTAGTAAATACATCTTTGTAGAATACTTTTACAGCGTGACCAAAAATAATTGGGTCAGATACTTTCATCATTGTCGCTTTCATATGCAGCGAGAATAATACGCCTTTTTCTTTAGCAGCATCAATTTCGGCAGCTAAGAAAGCTTGCAGTTTAGCAGCGCTAATGCTTGATGCATCAATAACTTCGCCAGCTAAAAGCGGTGTGCTTTGTTTAAGCACAGTAACGTCGCCGTTAGTTGCAACATGTTCAATACGCACATCAGTGGCTGTATCAACAGTTACTGATTGCTCAGAACCAAAAAAGTCGCCTTCGCTCATGCTAGCAACGTAAGATTCAGAATCTTTGCTCCACGCACCCATTGAATGCGGGTTGTTACGTGCATATTCTTTTACAGAACCAGGTGCACGACGATCTGAGTTACCTTCACGTAGTACTGGGTTTACTGCACTGCCTTTAATTTTGTCGTACGCAGCTTGAATTGCTTTTTCTTCATCGTTTTTAGGCTCAACAGGGTATTCTGGAAGTGCATAACCTTTAGCTTGAAGCTCTTTAATTACCGCGCGAAGCTGTGGTACAGAGGCGCTGATGTTTGGTAATTTAATAATGTTAGCTTCTGGTGTTTTAGCCAGTTCGCCAAGTTCAGCCAGTGCATCGTTAATACGTTGTTCTGGTGTTAAATAATCAGGGAAGCTTGCAATTACACGACCTGCTAATGAAATATCGCGAGTTTCAACTTCAACACCTGCCGCATTTGTATATGCTTGGATGATAGGTAGCAACGAATAAGTTGCGAGTGCCGGAGCTTCGTCCGTTTTTGTATAGATAATTTTTGATGTCATCATCATTCCTAGATAGTTGGCCATAACGACCATATTCAACAATGCAAAGAAATCATTGCCACCAGTATTGGTAATACATTAAAGCGTTAATAATGGAGCAACGAGCAGTCAGTTAGGTGTTTATTGCCCTATATTTATATAAAGCAAAATAGTCACACCTGACCAGCTAGTACCGTATTTATAACTAAACATTTAATAAAAATAAATTAGCCTTTAGGCTAGCGTTAATACGTTATTTTTAGGGTAAAGAGTGTAACAAGCTTGGTTTAAAAGGGCTAGTTTTTGCAAGCACCATCCAAGTAGTTATACCAATTGAATTAAAAACATTGATCGTTCTAACGGACTAAAGTTTCATAATGGCATTAAAATTTTCATATAGAATAACTATACATTTAAATTTATGCTTAATTATTAAGCTTTTTTACTTGTCGCTATAGTAAATGCCAATTTTATTAAAAATATGAGCATGCTTGCGTATTAAATGACTTATTGGTTACTTTTAAAATAACTAAGGTAAAACAATGGGGTACATTATTTAACCCTATTGTTAAGCCATTTGTTTTGCGCCGAAATTACTCATTAATTTAATGTTATTGGTATATTCGCGTATTTAATACAAATTGATATTTAACATTCAATATAGAAAATATTGGGGTAGATAAAATAAATTCAAGGAAAAGGGTTGAATTTGCAGATAATGAGGCTATTAATACAGAAGAAGAGATGATAAAAAAGATGTTGAAGGAATTAAGCGAGGATCTAAACAGGTCACTCGCTTTAGTAGAACAAAATAACAGTCACTCAATAATATCACCGTTAGGCGCTATATTTTTAGCATGTAAGCCTTTAGGGCCTTGTTCTAATTCGAATGTTACATCTTGACCAGCTTTAAGTGTTTTATAGCCGTCCATTACAATTGTTGAGTAATGAGCGAAAATATCATTCTCGCAGCCGTCTTCTACGATGAAACCGAAACCTTTGGCATTATTGAACCATTTGACTTTACCACAAGCCATACTTCTACATCCTTCTATAAGTTCACTAATTTAGTTAATCTAAACTGTATAATTTGCTAGACTGACTAAGGTTTAATCAATCTATGTTTGACTGTAGTTTATTTAGCCAGTCAGTCAAGTGTTTTGATCTATTTATTAACATTTTATTTATTTTTTTATTCAAGTTTGCTTGAGTTACAAAGACAAGACTATATTTAATTATGAGTGGTATGAAAGATTCAGGTGTTATAGACATCGTTCGCGACAAGGAAAAGCAAAAGCTGCAACCACCGCGAAAATATAAAGTTGTTTTAAATAACGACGATTACACGCCAATGGATTTTGTGATTGAGGTCCTGATGACGTTTTTTAATATGGATAGCGATAGAGCAACCGACGTGATGCTGCAAATTCATCAACAAGGGAAGGGGATCTGTGGCGTATTTAGCTCAGATGTAGCCCATACAAAAGCTGAACAAGTTAACCGGTATTCAAGGGATAACGAGCATCCACTGCTATGTAGTTGTGAGCAGGAATAAATACCAAGCGAATGATCTTTCGTTCGATTGTAATGGTATAAAATTATTATCTCTGTAAGGGGTTGCCAATGCTAAATAAAGATTTAGAACTTACTTTGAACAGCGCGTTTCGCGAAGCGCGTACACGTCGTCATGAGTTTATGACGGTAGAACACCTTTTACTTGCGCTTTTGGACAATCCATCTGCTGGGGAAGCGCTAAGTGCCTGTGCAGTAAATGTTGCAGAGTTAAAAACTGAACTCCTTGAGTTTATTAACGAAACCACGCCGGTTATTCCAGATTTAGAAGAAGAGCGTGAAACTCAGCCAACACTTGGTTTTCAACGTGTATTGCAACGTGCTGTTTTTCATGTGCAATCATCGGGTAAAAACGAAGTGACAGGCGTAAACGTGCTGGTGGCTATTTTTTCTGAACAAGAAAGCCAAGCAGTCTATTTACTTAAAAAACACGACATATCACGTCTCGATATTGTTAATTTTATTTCGCATGGCATTGCCAAAGGCGATGATGAATTAGGCGATGACACCGACGATATTCACGAAGATGTACAAGAAGTGCAAAGCGAAGAAGCAAGCAAGCTCGACAGCTTTACCACTAACCTAAACGTACAAGCGCTCGAAGGCCACATTGACCCATTAATAGGGCGCGATAGTGAAGTAGAGCGTACTGTACAGGTGTTGTGTCGTCGTAAAAAGAACAACCCACTATTAGTAGGCGAAGCAGGTGTTGGTAAAACAGCAATTGCAGAAGGCTTAGCGTATCGTATTGTAAATAAGCAAGTACCCGAAGTAATTGCCGATGCAGTTGTTTACTCGCTTGATATGGGCGCATTATTGGCAGGTACTAAGTACCGTGGCGATTTTGAAAAACGCTTTAAAAGCTTACTAAAAGAGTTGCAAGCACAACCGGGTTCTATTTTATTTATTGATGAAATTCATACCATTATTGGTGCCGGCGCGGCATCGGGTGGAGTTATGGATGCATCAAACTTACTTAAGCCACTACTCTCTAGTGGGCAATTACGCTGTATGGGTTCGACAACTTATAACGAGTATAAAAATATTTTTGAGAAAGACCGTGCATTGGTACGTCGCTTTCAAAAAATTGATGTGCTTGAGCCGAGTGTTGCCGATACCACTAAAATATTAAATGGTTTAAAAGAGCGTTACGAAGCGCACCATGGCATTCGTTATACGCAAAAAGCGTTAAAAGCAGCGGCAGAGCTAAGTGCAAAATATATTAATGAACGCCATTTGCCCGACAAAGCAATTGACGTAATTGACGAGGCCGGTGCAAGCCAACGTTTACTGCCTAGCTCTAAACGTAAAAAAACCATTGGCGTTGCCGATATAGAAAACATTGTGGCTAAAATGGCGCGTATTCCACCGCAAAGTGTGTCATCTAGCGACAAAGAAACGCTAAAAAACTTAGACCGCAATTTAAAAATGTTGGTGTTTGGGCAAGATCAATCTATTGATGCGCTTACATCAGCTATTCGCTTATCGCGCTCTGGTTTAGCCAACGAAGAAAAACCGGTAGGGTCGTTCTTATTTGCAGGCCCAACAGGGGTAGGCAAAACAGAGGTAACTAAACAGCTAGCTAAATGTATGGGTGTTGAGTTTATTCGCTTTGATATGTCGGAGTACGTAGAGCGCCATGCAATAAGTCGACTAATTGGTGCGCCACCAGGTTATGTTGGTTTTGAGCAAGGTGGGTTACTCACTGAAGCGGTAATTAAAAACCCGCACGCGGTAGTACTGTTAGATGAAATTGAAAAAGCGCATTCAGATATTTACAACATATTGTTGCAAGTAATGGATCACGGTACATTAACTGATAATAACGGCCGCAAAGCCGATTTTAGAAATGTAGTCGTGGTAATGACCACCAATGCGGGCGTGCAAGAAACAACGCGTGCGTCAATTGGTTTTAGCGAGCAAGACCATACGCACGATGCAATGGGTGAAATTAATAAAGTATTTTCACCAGAATTTAGAAACCGTTTAGATAACATTATTTGGTTTAATCACCTTGATAAAGACGTTATTTTACTTGTGGTTGATAAGTTTATTGTAGAGCTTCAAGCGCAACTGGATAAAAAGTCAGTTAATCTTGAGCTAAGTGCTAAAGCACGGGAATGGTTGGCTGACAAAGGTTACGATAAAGCGATGGGGGCACGTCCTATGGCACGTATTATCCAAGAGCAGCTTAAAAAACCATTAGCCAACGAAATACTCTTTGGCGAACTTGTTGAAGGCGGTACGGTTAAAGTATCGGTTAAAGATAAAAAAATTCGCTTTGATTATCAAAGTGATTTAACACCAGCTTAGTTTAATATGCGCTAAATGAGTTAAATAAAAAGGCCTGCTTTTAAAAAGCAGGCCTTTTTTTGTAATGTTTTATAGACAACAAAAAACCCAGCAAGGCTGGGTTTTTTGTTTATTAAATGTAATTGCTAGTTAATATCCATCAATTACATTTAATAAACGCTTAAAGCTAGTGAAACACTAGCCAAAAACTAAATCTCGTTTACGCACTTACTTAGCGAGCACGGAATACGATACGACCTTTCGATAAATCGTAAGGAGTCATTTCTACCGTTACTTTATCGCCGGTTAAAATACGGATATAGTTTTTGCGCATTTTGCCTGAAATGTGAGCCACAACTACGTGACCATTTTCTAGCTCAACTCGGAACATTGTATTTGGTAAAGTATCAAGGACTGTCCCTTGCATTTCGATTACGTCTTCTTTCGCCATGTTTAGCGTAACACCTCTTTAATAGTTAAACGCTGCAGATTCTGCCCAAAATACGCCAATAAGTAAAGGCGCAGCGGCTATTTTTGCAAATTAAATAGTCAACCACTGGTCTTTGACTTGTTTTTGCGCCGGTAAAAATTGCGTTTTGTAGTTCATTTTAGGACATTCGTCTATTTGGTAGCCCAAGTACACGTAGTGCTTATTTTGTGCTTTAGCAAATATTAGCTGCTGTAAAATCATCACAGTACCCAAACTATACTGCTCATAGTCGGGGTCAAAAAAAGTATAAATAGCTGAAATAGCCTTGTCCATACAATCAGTTACAGCAACCGCAACTAAATTGTCTTGATCCCAAAGTTCTATAAAAGTGATGTTTAACCAACTGCATAATAAAAAACTCTGAAACTGTGTTTTATCAGGAGGATACATACTACCGTCTTGATGGCGCAAACTAATATATTTACTGTACAGCGCGAAGTATTGCGGGCGCTCTTGGTTAGAATATTTAACTTCAAAGCGTGTTTTTGCTTTGTTTAGTTTACGTTTGTGCGATTTTGTCTCAATAAACTCTTGTGCTAATACACGTACAGAGCTACATGCGCTACAAGTTGGGCAGTGCGGGCGGTAAATTTGGTTACCGCTGCGACGAAAACCTAACGCCAGCAAAGACTCAAATTTATCGCTGCTGTAGCAACTTGGATCAAGAATGACCAATAACTGCTCTTGGCGGTTGGGTAAATAACTACAAGCAAACTCTTGGCTTAAACCAGCGCGTGCAGGAATATGTTCATTCATAAATAGCGTTAAGCTCCTGTGGTATCCACATAGCAGGGTCTACTTTATAATTTTGCGCTGCGTGTAGTTTAGCTAAAAATGCAGGGCGTGGGATCACTGTCGCCCCTAACGACATTAAATAGGGGTTTTCGAGCTGACAATCAATAAAATGCGCGTTATGGCGCTTAAGCCAATTAACCAACGCCCACATAGCCAGCTTAGAGCAGTTTGTTTGATGATGAAACATCGACTCGCCACAAAAAACACCATTTTGCATAATGCCATATAAGCCACCTGCAAGCTCTCCCTCGCGCCACACTTCTACACTATGAGCAATGCCTGCGTTATGGGCGTTAATGTACGCAGTGAGCATGTCAGAGGTGATCCACGTACCATCGGTATCAATGCGTTGCTCGCAGCATGCTTCAATCACTTCAATAAAGGCATTATTTATAGTAACGGTGACCGGGTGCTTTTTTAAATGCTTGCGCAGGCTTTTACTAATATGAAAATTATCGAGCTCTACAATGCCGCGCTCACTGGGCGACCACCACATTATTGGCTCGTCTTCGCTAAACCACGGAAATATACCATTATTATAAGCGTTACTTAGCCGCGCTAAACTTAAATCGCCACCAATAGCGAGTAAACCGTCGGGGGAGTCGAGAGCGCACTCTATAGGAGGAAATGCTATATCGGTATTACTTAGCTGGTACAGCTGCTTTTTCATACAATACTTCAATAAAAACGAATAACAAAAGTGTAACTATAATTTAGACATAAAAAAAGGCTGATTTATCAGCCTTTTTCACTAAATACTTAACTGCTTATAGATTATCTAAAAAGCGCTCAGCATCTAATGCTGCCATACAACCTGTTCCGGCTGAAGTAATTGCTTGGCGGTAAATATGATCCGACACATCACCAGCGGCAAATACGCCTGGTACGCTAGTTTGTGTAGCGTTGCCATTAAGGCCCGACTCAACAATTATATAGCCGTCTTTCATTTCTAGTTGGCCAACAAACATATCGGTATTTGGCTTATGGCCAATAGCAATAAATACGCCCGCTAGGTCTAACTCTTCGGTTGCATCAGAGTTTGCATCTTTAATACGCACACCGGTAACGCCCATTTGGTCACCTAATACTTCGTCAAGCGTGCGGTTGTAATGCATTACCACATTACCGTTTGCTGCTTTTTCAGCTAGGCGGTCGGCTAATATTTTTTCACTACGGAAACTATCACGACGGTGAATTACATGCACTTCATCGGCAATGTTAGATAAGTAAAGCGCTTCTTCAACAGCTGTGTTACCGCCGCCAACAACCGCTACTTTTTGTCCTTTATAGAAAAAACCATCACAGGTCGCACACGCAGATACGCCACGGCCTTGAAAATTTGTTTCTGACTCTAAGCCTAGGTACTTAGCAGACGCGCCTGTTGCAATGATAAGTGCGTCACAGGTGTAAGTGCCTTGGTCGCCAGTTAAAGTGAAAGGGCGTTTAGACACGTCTACTTTATTTATGTGATCAAATATAATTTCAGTTTCAAAGCGCTCAGCATGCTCTTTCATACGATCCATTAACGCAGGACCAGTTAAGCCATGCGCATCGCCAGGCCAGTTTTCTACTTCGGTAGTGGTGGTTAATTGGCCACCTTGTTGCATACCAGTAATTAATACCGGGTTTAAATTTGCGCGGGCTGCGTAAACTGCGGCAGTGTAACCAGCGGGGCCTGAGCCTAAAATAAGTAACTTACAATGTTTTGCTTCAGTCATGGTTTTTTCCTAAACGTTTAATTCACTCTGTAATGCGCTCGATTCTAAGAAAAACAAGCAGGAAGTAAACAAAATCCGTGATTAATTTTTTTAACAAATTTTAAAGCTGTGCAATATTGTGTACTTAAAATGGAGTAATTTATGTCTAATAAGTAAAATTAGTTCAATAAACAGACTAATACGCAACAAAACTGCGTTAATTCATGACCGGTTTGATTTTTTTTGATATGTTTTACCTAATTTTGATTTGTCACTGAAAGATTATGTGACCTAAGTGAATAGGCAACTATGTTATTTTGGCAGGAAAAACCCGCATTTGGGTTGACTTCAAAAGACCTTAACGTCTTAACCAATGCGCAAGAGTACCGTACGCAATTGCTACGTTTAATTGCCAACGCAAAAAAACGAATTTATATAACCACGCTTTATTTACAAGATGATGAAGCCGGACGTGAAGTTTTAGAGGCACTGCACCAGGTGTCATTAGCTAACCCAGCGCTTGAAATAAAAGTGCTGGTAGATTTTCATCGCGCGCAACGTGGCCTTATTGGTGCCGAAAAATCTGAGGGGAATGCCAGTTTATATTGTGATTACCTCGAAAAGTTTCAATCGAACGTGCAGGTATACGGCGTACCAGTAAAAGCGAAAGAGTTATTTGGCGTATTGCATTTAAAAGGTTTTGTGATTGACGACACCTTGCTTTATAGCGGCGCGAGTATAAATAATGTGTATTTAGAGTATAACGACCGTTATCGCCTCGATCGTTACTTTTTAGTTACGCAAAACGCATTGTGCGATGCTGTAATAGACTTTATTGAAACAACATTACTTAGCTCAAATGCAGTGCCGCGTATTGATAGCCGCCCGCTGCCAAAGCTTAATGATTTTAGATTAGATCAAAAGCAATTAATGCGTGATTTAAAAACAGCAAGGTATAACAGCGCCGAGCTGCATAATACTCAGTCCTTAGGTATTCGTTTGTTTTTAGGATTAGGGCGACGCAATAACGAACTTAATCGTTTAATTAAAACCATGTTTGACGCCACCGAGCAAGAGCTAGTGTTGTATACGCCTTACTTTAATTTTCCGGCGCCGTTAATGCGCTCATTACGCCGCTTATTAAAACAAGGTAAGCAAGTCACTATTGTAGTGGGCGATAAAACGGCCAACGACTTTTATGTACCGCCTAGCGAGCCATTTAGTAAAATAGGCGCGTTGCCGTATTTATACGAAACTATTTTGCATAAATTTGTTAAAACGCAAAAACGCCATATTGATAACGGTAATTTAAACGTTTATTTATGGAAGCACGACAGTAATTCGTTTCATTTAAAAGGCATTTGTTCAGACAGAAAAGTACATTTACTCAGTGGTCATAACCTTAACCCGCGGGCGTGGGGACTAGATGTTGAAAATGGTATTTTAATTGAAGATCCACAGCAAACAATAATGCAAGATATTGACAACGAAAAGCAAGAAATTCTGCAGCACTGTCGCCGTTTAACTGGCCCAGATGATTTAGAAACCATGGACGATTATCCGCAAGCGGTTAAAAAGTTACTTGGCCAAGCAAAACGTGTAAAAGTAGATTTTATAATTAAACGTTTTATATAAGCTTATAAATTTAAAATCTATACAACAAAAAAGCAGCTAATAGCTGCTTTTTTTGTTTGCACTAATGTTTACTCTAAAGCACTCAAGTAAGTTAATGCTTGAGTGCTTTACGCTAAATTAAACGTTTTCTAGCGCAGTACGAGGATCAACATATTCCATGTTAAACGCTTGTGCTACTTCTTTGTAAGTTACTTGGCCTTTTATTACGTTTAAGCCTTTTAAGAAGTGAGCGTCGTCAAGCAATGCCTTTTTATAACCTTTGTTTGCAAGGTTAATAATAAACGGCAAGGTTGCATTGTTAAGTGCAAACGTAGAAGTACGTGGCACAGCGCCCGGCATATTAGCAACACAATAGTGAACAACGTCATCAACAATGAACGTAGGATCAGCATGGGTAGTTGCTTTAGAGGTGGCAATACAGCCACCTTGGTCAATGGCAACGTCAACAATTGCAGAGCCTGGTTTCATGGCTTTAATGTGCGCAGCAGTTACTAGTTTAGGTGCAGCTGCACCTGGAATAAGTACACCACCAATTACTAAATCGGCCTCTAGTACGTGTTTTTCAAGTGCGTCGGCAGTTGAGTAAATAGCGCGTACTTTGTTGCCAAACTGTGCGTCTAGTGCGCGTAATACATCAATGTTACGATCAAGTATTACTACGTTTGCACCTAAACCAACCGCCATAAGGGCAGCGCTACGGCCAACCATACCGCCGCCAATAATAACTACTTTAGCTGGCTCAACGCCCGGTACGCCACCAAGTAACATACCACTGCCTTTATTTATTTTTTCAAGTGCTTGTGCGCCTGCTTGAATAGACATACGACCTGCTACTTCACTCATAGGTGCTAAAAGAGGAAGGCCACCGCGAGAGTCTGTGACTGTTTCGTATGCAATACAAATTGCTTTGCTTTTAACTAGGTCTTCAGTTTGTGGTAAGTCAGGGGCAAGGTGTAAGTAAGTGAAAAGAATTTGATCTTCGCGCAGCATGGCACGCTCAATCGCTTGTGGCTCTTTTACTTTAATTATCATCTCGGCTTTTGCGAATACATCAGCAGGTGTTGCTAAAATTTCAGCACCGGCTTGTACGTAATCGTCGTTAGTAAAGCCAATGCCCATACCCGCATCTGTTTCCACTAATACTTGGTGGCCGTGATTAACGAGCTCACGAACACTAGCAGGAACCATACCTACGCGGTATTCATGGTTTTTAATTTCTTTAGGTACACCTATAATCATAATTTTGCCTTGTTAGAACGGGATAAGTTTTTTCACTATTATATTCATGAGTTGCTAGTGTGTCTTACCTTTTTTTTAACATATTATAGTGATAATATCTGTTTTTGGCTTTTAAACAGAATAATAAACTAGGTGAGTATGCATACACTATTAGATAGAATAGATCGCAAAATATTAGTGGAATTACAACAGGATGGGCGGTTATCTAATGTGGAACTGGCCCGACGAGTTGGCTTAAGTGCGACACCTTGTTTAGAGCGTGTAAAAAAGTTGGAGCGAGAAGGTTATATACTTGGTTACAAGGCTGTGGTCGATCCGGCTAAGCTTGGCCAAGGTTTATCGGTATACGTTGAGGTAACAATTACTAAAACATCGGCAGATGTATTTGACGAATTTAGTGCTGCAGTTAAAAAGCATAACGAAATAATAGAGTGCCATTTAGTATCGGGTAATTTTGACTTTTTACTTAAAACGCGGGTAAACGACATGTCAGAATATCGAGGAGTACTGGGTGATATACTCTTAAAGTTACCCAATGTTAGCGAAAGTCGTACTTATGTAGTAATGGAAGAAGTAAAAGGCGAGGAAGGCGTAATTATTCGCCCCTATGTTGCTTAAGCTGATTTACAATATGTGTGTTATTTATAGGCTAATATAGTAATTTATAATTAGTTTCGCATAATATAAGTTTAAATTATAAAAACTTGTTCATAATCAGGCCATCAAGGTTAAGATAAAGTGCAACAAAATACATTTCCTGCTAAGGTATTCCACTGCTAAGTGAGTGTAAAAATAATAAAGAGGAATAGGGAATTATGCGCCTAAACGGTGTGCAAAGGCTATTAGAAACAGGGCTGATAATCAGCACTTTTACAGCAATATTTATTTTATGTGCTTTAATCAGCTTTGATCCGGCGGATGCTGCATGGTCGCAAACTAGCTTTAGCGAAGTAAAAAACATTACTGGCGCTGCGGGTGCATGGATTGCTGACATATTATTACTCACTTTTGGCTGGTTGGCTTATTTAGTACCGGCCGCAATTCAGATATTTGGTTATTTATTATTTAAACAACCGCACCGAATTTTACAACTCGACTACACCACCTTAGCATTGCGTGTTATTGGTTTTGCTTTATTTATTACCTCAGCTACCGCTATTAGCAGCATTAATTTTGATGATATTTATAACTTTTCATCAGGCGGGGTAGTGGGCGATGTGATTGAATCGGCAATGATGCCAGCATTTAACTTTACCGGTACTTCAATACTATTATTGTGCTTCTTTTTTGCCGGTTTAACATTATTAACGGGCGTATCGTGGGTTGATTTTGTTGATTATTTAGGTGATTTAATCGTTCGTTTTTATCGTTACATAAGCAATTATGTAAAAGGCTGGTTAAACCGAGAGCGTTTAGCAGGTAATGATAATCAGCAAATAGACGCACAATTTGAACCAGACGCCAACGAGCAAGCCGATGAAACAAATACCAAAAAAGTAAATAAACAAAAATCAATTAACAAACCGCAAACGCCATTTAATGAGCCGCAAATTAGCGACGAATTTATGCCGTTTGACGAGCTAGATGATATTCTCGATCAAGAAATTGGCTTTAGCGCCATAGATGACGATCCAATGGATACAGAAGCTGCACTTAATGCACTTGATCAGAGCCCAGTAGTAGAGCCTGAAAAGCCAGTAACTACGGTAGTATCGCCAGCAAGGCCAATGAACAAGCCAAAAGCTGCGTATCAGCCGCCGCCAACAGCCAAAGAAAAATTTGAACAATTACTAAATCAAGAGCCGCCACTAGGGCCATTACCATCGCTTGATTTACTCGACAGACCCGACAAAGCTAAAAACCCTATTTCGCAAGAAGAGCTCGATACAGTATCGCGACTAGTAGAGACAAAACTGCTCGACTTTAACGTACAAGCAAAGGTTGTAGCAGTATACCCAGGGCCAGTTGTTACACGCTTTGAGCTAGATTTAGCACCCGGTATAAAGGTGTCTAAAATTACCGGTTTAGCAAAAGATTTAGCCCGTTCGCTTTCGGCAATTAGTGTACGTGTGGTTGAGGTTATTCCGGGTAAAACCTATGTAGGCATTGAGCTGCCTAACAAGTATCGCGAAATAGTGCGTTTATCAGAAGTAATAAACGCCCCTAAATTTGAGCAAAACCCATCGCCACTCACCATGGTCTTAGGTAAAGATATTGCCGGGGAGCCGGTATGTGCCGACCTTGGCAAAATGCCGCATTTACTGGTAGCCGGTACTACAGGCTCGGGTAAATCAGTGGGCGTTAATGTGATGATAGTAAGCTTACTGTACAAATCGGGGCCTGATGATGTACGAATGATCATGATTGACCCTAAAATGCTTGAACTTTCGGTATACGAAGGTATTCCGCATTTATTGTGTGAAGTAGTTACCGACATGAAAGAAGCCGCTAATGCACTACGTTGGTGTGTAGGCGAAATGGAGCGTCGTTATAAGCTAATGTCGGCTTTGGGTGTACGTAACTTAAAAGGTTACAACCAAAAAGTGCTTGAAGCCAAAGAAGCGGGCTATCCAATAATGGACCCATTATTTAAAGACACCGATGGCATGAAAGATGGCCCAGATGAGCTTGGAAAACTACCTAGTATAGTGGTAGTAATTGACGAATTTGCCGACATGATGATGATTGTAGGTAAAAAGGTAGAAGAGCTAATTGCCCGTATTGCGCAAAAAGCACGTGCCGCAGGTATTCATTTAATACTGGCAACACAGCGCCCATCGGTAGACGTAATTACCGGTTTAATTAAAGCAAATATACCAACGCGTATGGCGTTTCAGGTATCGAGTAAAATAGATTCGCGCACTATACTTGACCAACAAGGTGCCGAAAATTTACTAGGTATGGGTGATATGTTGTATTTACCGCCAGGTACAAGTGTTCCTGAGCGTGTGCATGGCGCGTTTGTAGACGACCACGAAGTACACGCAGTAGTAAACGACTGGAAAGCCCGTGCTAAACCAAATTACATAGACGAAATACTTAATGGCGACGCGAACGAGGATATTTTATTACCGGGTGAAGCCAGCGAAAACGCAGATGAAGAAAACGATCCGCTATACGACGAAGCCGTGTCGTTTGTAATTGAAACCGGTAAAGTATCGGTGTCGTCTGTGCAACGTAAATTACGTGTTGGCTATAACCGCGCAGCACGCTTAGTAGAACAAATGGAAACATCGGGTATCGTGAGTTCAGCTGGCCACAATGGCGCTCGCGATGTATTAGTACCTAATGGAGCAAATTAATGAAAAAACTTAACACCTTATTATTAGTACTTGGCAGCTTAGTTGCTACGCCAAGCTTTGCAGACGACAGCCAAGCATTACAAGATCAACTCGCATCGCTAAAAAGCTTTAAAGCTCAGTTCTCGCAAAAAGTAACAGACAAACAAGGCCAAGCAGTAATGCAAGGCGAGGGCACAATTGCCCTGCAACAACCTATGATGATCCGCTGGCAGCAAACTAATCCAGACGATACATTATTTGTATCAAATGGGGATAAAACATATTACTTCGACAGTTTTGCCGAGCAAGTAACTATTATGCAAACTAGCAGCCTTATAGATTCAACGCCGTTTGTGTTACTTACCTCAAAAGACCCAGCGCAGTGGGAGAAATACAGCGTACTGGCTACAAATAGCGGCTTTAGCGTAACGCCAAACAAAGGCGTAGAAAGCCAAGTGGAGCAGCTAGATATAACCTTTGCTGGTAACGAGCAAGGTTTGGCTAAATTAGTGGTAACCGATAATTCAGGGCAGTTATCGTCGTTTACTTTTAATGATGCACAAGTTAATACGCCGCTTGATAAAAGCACCTTTGAATTTACGCCTCCTGAAGGTGTTGAAATAGACGATCAGAGTAACGGTGAGTAACTTAGGATTTAACTTTGGGCCCGATGTGCGCCCACTCGCAGCGCGTATGCGCCCAACAACGCTTGATGAATACATTGGCCAGCAGCACTTACTCAGCGCCGATAAACCACTGCATCAGGCAATTGTTGCAGGGCGCTGCCATAGTTTAATATTGTGGGGCCCGCCGGGCGTAGGTAAAACAACGCTCGCGCAAATAATTGCCAACCATGCTGATGCTGCGCTTATTCAAATGTCGGCAGTTACTGCAGGCGTTAAAGACATTCGCGACAGCGTTACGCAGGCGCGCGAAAACCTACAAAGCCGTGGCCAACGCACCTTAATGTTTGTTGACGAAGTACACCGTTTTAATAAATCTCAGCAAGATGCATTTTTACCACATATAGAAGACGGTACGTTTATATTTGTAGGTGCAACCACCGAAAACCCATCATTTGCACTTAACAACGCTATTTTGTCGCGGGCGCGGGTGTATGTTTTAAAATCGCTTGCCGATACCGACCTATACACAGTAATAGATCGTGCACTCAAACAAGACGAACAATTAAACCAAAAACACATAATAATTGCCGACAACGCTAAAAAAGCACTGTGCCAAGCAAGTGGTGGCGACGCGCGAAAAGTACTTAACTTACTAGAGCAAGCGGTTGATTTAACCACGGAGCAAAACGGCCAATACAACGTAGACGAGCATGTACTTAGCCAAGTGCTGCCCACACATTTAGCTAAATACGATAAAGGCGGCGATGAATTTTACGATTTAATCTCAGCCTTTCATAAATCAGTACGTGGCAGCTCCCCCGATGGCGCGCTGTACTGGTATTGCCGTATTTTAGCCGGTGGTGGCGACCCATTATATGTAGCTAGGCGATTACTTGCCATTGCTACAGAAGACATTGGTAACGCCGATCCGCGCGCTATGGAAGTGGCGCTAAACGCATGGGATATTTTTCAGCGAGTAGGCCCAAGCGAAGGCGAACGCGCAATTGCTCAAGCCACACTTTATTTAGCCAGCGCACCTAAAAGTAATGCGGTGTATATGGCGTTTAATCAAGCCAAGGCCGATGCCCAAAACGAGCCAAGTTACCCCGTGCCAGAGCATTTACGCAATGCGCCAACCAACTTAATGAAAGACTTGGGGTATGGCGCTGAGTATCGTTATGCGCACAACGAAGAAGGCGCTTTTGCTGCCGGAGAGAAGTATTTACCACCAGAAATGCAAGGTAGGGAGTATTACTTACCGAGCGATCGTGGCCTTGAGCAAAAAATTAAGCAAAAGCTCGATTACCTAAAAGAGCGCGACGCGCAAAGCCCACTTAAACGATACGAAAATGATTAAACTTTATATGATGATCGCCCTTGGTGGAGCCTCAGGAGCGTGTTTACGGTTTTTTATTAGCGAAAGCATGCTAAAACTCCTCGGTAGGGGATTCCCTTTTGGCACGTTGGCGGTTAATATTCTGGGTTCATTGTTGATGGGCATTTTGTACGGTTTACTAGATAAAGATATAATCGCCGAAAGCCCTGCTAAAGCCCTGATCGGGGTTGGCTTTTTAGGTGCGTTAACCACCTTTTCAACATTTTCAATGGATTCGCTGTTGTTGTTACAACAAGGTCACTTTATTAAAATGGCCCTCAATATCATCTTAAACGTGATGGTGTGTATTTTTATGGCTTGGCTGGGCCTTCAGCTAGTAATGCAAAAAGGTTAAAAACTAACATGTTAGATTCTAAATTTTTACGTCAAGATATCGAACAAACTGCAGCACGCTTAGCGGCTCGCGGTTACGAACTCGATGTAGCGACGGTCACGGCACTTGAAGAAAAACGCAAAACATTACAAGTAAAAACGCAAGAACTTCAAAGTCAGCGTAATGCAAGCGCAAAAGCAATTGGCCAAGCTAAAGCCAAAGGCGAAGACGCTCAACCGCTACTTGATGCAGTTGCTAACTTAGGTAGCGAACTAGACGCAGCAAAAGCGCAGCAAGATGTCGTATTAGCCGCAATTAACGACATTGCTTTAGCAATTCCAAACTTGCCAGACGAATCAGTACCTGCAGGTAAAGACGAAGACGACAACGTTGAAATTTTAACGTGGGGCACACCTAAAAAGTTTGATTTTGACGTGAAAGATCACGTTGATGTAGGCCAAGACTTAAACGGCTTAGACTTTGAAATGGGCGTTAAAATTAGTGGCGCACGCTTTACTGTAATGCGCGGCCAAGTAGCGCGTATGCATCGTGCATTAACGCAATACATGCTAGACACCCACACAGACAAAAACGGTTACACAGAAATGTACGTACCGTACCTAGTAAATAGCGCAAGTCTATACGGTACTAGCCAATTACCTAAGTTTGCGGGCGATTTATTCCACACGCTAGGCCTTGTAAACGACGATGGCGAACAGCAATCAGGCTTTAGCTTAATCCCTACAGCAGAAGTACCACTTACTAACAGTGCACGCGATGAAATTTACGACGAAAGCGATTTGCCAATTCGTTTAACCGCACACACGCCATGTTTTAGAAGTGAAGCCGGCAGCTATGGTCGCGACACTCGCGGCTTAATTCGCCAGCACCAGTTTGATAAAGTAGAACTTGTACAGCTGGTAAAACCAGAAGACTCAATGGCAACGCTTGAAGAGTTAACAGGTCATGCAGAGCAAATACTACAAGAGCTTGAACTACCGTACCGCAAAGTAATTTTATGCATGGGCGACATGGGCTTTGGCTCAGCTAAAACCTACGACTTAGAAGTATGGTTACCAGCGCAAAACACCTACCGCGAAATTTCATCATGTTCAAACATGGTAGATTTTCAGGCACGTCGTATGCAAGCACGTTTTCGCCGTGAAGGGGCTAAAAAGCCAGAGTTACTACATACACTAAATGGCTCAGGTTTAGCCGTTGGCCGTACACTCGTAGCCATACTAGAAAACTACCAACAAGCCGATGGCACAGTTGTAGTACCAGAAGTGTTACGCCCGTACATGGGTGGACTTGAAGTGATTGGTAAGCAATAAAAATCAAGTTTAAGTTAAGCAAGCTTTAAGCTTGTAAATCTTAAGACGAAAGCCGCTGTTTGTAATGAACAGCGGCTTTTTTATTTTAGATTAAAGGTTGAAGAGAAAAAGGTTCAGCTAATATGTAGGACGTGCTTTAGCGCGTTACAGTTTTTTGACAAAAATATGTACCTGTCCTTTTTGTCAGTTTTACCTAATAGATGGTGTCGTGCATAAAAGGCTTGTTTAGATGTGTTTTAAGGTATCTATATCAATAATTAGATAAAGCATGATAAATATCCTTTAAATTAGAGCTTTAAGTAACTAAACTAATTTTTATTTATTACCAATATGTATTCTCTATATTATTTTAAATCAACCTGATAGCATGGAATGTGTGATTAAATTAAGACGATACTAAAATTGCAAATGGAATTGACATGCTAGAAGCTGAAATTAGAAATATTACAGGTGATATTGAACTACATGTGATTGATTTTAAATTATTAACTGATGATAAAATAAAGTTATTAGATAGTCGCATTGTAGGGATTTGTGAAGGAGAGTCTGACAGCACTGTAATCCAAGTTAAGAAAAACTTCTTAAAATTTTTATCAACAAAAGATGAAAGAACTATCTTAGGGGCTATTGCTGAATTTTTTGTACATTTGTATTTAAATGAAAATGGCTTCAAACAAGAGTTTTTATTTTTTAACCTTGAAGAAGGGTCTATTAAAAAGGGATTTGATGGTTATTTTTCTAAGGACAATGAAGAGTATATTGTAGAAAGTAAATCAGGAAAATCTTCAACGAAGAATATAAGCCACAAATCGAAGATAAAAAAAGCTTATGATGACGTTAAAACAAACGTTGAAGGAACCAGTAAAAAAGGTACAAACAATCCTTGGAAAAATGCTTATAACCATGCAAGTCATATAGATGTTCAATGCAAGGGGACTATTCGAAAAAAAATTAAAGCCCTTTCTGACTTATTTGATTCTGGAGAATTTAGAGAAGTAGATGAGTTTAATATCATCCCATGTTCAACTATCTTTTTAGATGGTGTTTGGGATGATGGATTTTCGACGGATATATTAAATCTTGATATAGAGTTTTTAACTGGCATTAAAGCAAAAACAACAAGAATGATATGTATAACTAAGAATAGTAGTGATAAGTTTATTGAATATTTGGAGTTACCATTATGAGTGTATCGATTAGCTTGTCATGGTTAGGTAAAGACGAATATTTTTTAATGTTATTTATGAAACTTACAAAAGAAGAGGAGTTATCTTCTTATGAATATTCTTATCTTTTGAGTTGCGCAATTACATTTTTAAAAGAATACTCTAAAGATAAAAGGACAAGTACAAATTTTGAGTTTAGTTACTTCATCATCCTAAAATATAGCCTTAAAACTAACGACTACACTCCTTTGTTTGATTTAAGTACAAATTTTGGCTTCTATCCAATATCACAGTACATAATTGATAATAAACTTATTTCACAAAATAACTTACAATCTTTTCTAATTGATAACCAACTTGAAAGATTTAAATATCAGGATATTACTGAGACATTTGAACAAAATAAATTCCGAAAAGAGATGATTTCAACTGAAGAACAGGATAATTCTTATATTGCTCCTACATCATTCGGTAAAAGTTCATTAATCATAGATGTTATTGAAAATTTAAATCTTAATAAAATAGCAATTATTGTACCGACTAAATCACTTCTTACACAAACTTATAGAATGGTAAGCCAAGCATTTACAAAAGAGAAAGTGATTTTTCACGATGAAATGTATGACAACGAAGATGAATTTATTGCAGTATTTACACAAGAAAGAGCACTTCGCTTACTCAAAAATTATGCGATATTTTTTGACGCCCTTATCATTGATGAAGCTCATAATCTGTTTGACTCATCCAGCAGAAGCATTCTATTAAGTCGTCTAATTAGAAAAAATAAAATTAGAAATACAAATTCGAAAGTATTTTATTTTTCCCCATTGATCACTGATAGCAATAATTTGCAAACAGACGATAGACAAGAAATATATGAAAGAAAAATAGAGTTAAATATTAAAGAGCCCGATATATTTGAGTACAGGTTAGATGGTAATAGTTACCTATATAATAGATTTCTAAATGACTTCTATCCAATTGGTGAGCAAGGTACTTTTCTGGATTATATTCTAAGAAATAAATGTAATAAAAACTTCCTATATTTAAGAACCCCAAAGAAAGTGGAAGAGTTAACATTTATGCTTTCTGAAGAGTTACATTATGCTGAAAATGATGAACTTAAAGCTCTATCTAAAATATTATCTAAAAACGTACACGATGATTTTTACTGCGTCGATTATGTAAAAAAAGGTCTTTTATACCTCCATGGAAAATTACCTGATTTAGTAAAAGAGTACTTAGAATATAAATTTAAAACGATTAATGAATTAAAATATATAGTTGCAAACTCAGTAATATTGGAAGGAGTGAATTTACCAGTAGATAATTTGTACATAATGAATACGTTCTCATTAAAGGGTAAAGAACTGACAAATTTAATTGGCCGAGTGAATAGGCTAAATGAAGTATTTAGTGGCTCAGAGCATTCATTAAATAAATTAATTCCTAAAGTTCATTTTGTAAACACTGAACATTTCAATCGCAAAAATAGCAATATGAGTAAAAAAATTGAATTGCTTAAATCTCGTTTTTTCCCTGATGAGATCAAAAACCCTACGCTTAAATCATATGATTTTGAAAAACACGAAGAGTTTATAGAAAACACCACAAGTATTGAGGGTAGACTTAAGGAAGAAAAGGTACTAAATAGAGCTACTGAAATTAAAGAAAGGGAAGAGTTCTTGGTGAACCTTTCGCATATCCCTGAAAATAAATTTAGGGCAGCTTTCATTGAAGCCGGACTTTTTTCTGTATATCGGAATCCAGATGCTGTAATAGAGTTAATTAGAGAGCGGAAAGATAGGTTAGTTAGCTTGGGAAATTGGTCTGAAATTGATGTGATCACTAAAGTTTTTCACGTTTTCATTGAAGATCTAGATGATGAGTTTTTAGAGCTATCTGTTGCACGATTGAAAAATGAAAAAGCTAGAAATTTTTATAATGCATTTGTGAATAATATGCACATGTTTACATTGAAGGAGCATATTAATAGCATCGTTAAATACTTTTATTCGATTAAAGATAAAAAAAGTGGCAGAGAGTTTTACATTGGTCCCTCTTATGGTGAAGTTGCGAAAGACACTGGCAATGCGAATACCTCAGGTAGATTAGTTTATTTAAATTTAAGTAATAAGAGTCAAAAAGAGTTAGTTAATCTTGCATTAGTCAAGCTGAAAATCGAGAGTGACTTTGTTTCGTATACATTAAACCAATACGTTTCACTTCTTGAAGAGTTAGAATTAATTACCGAAGACGAATATAATAAATTTATTTATGGAACTAGCACTAAAAGAAATACTGAGTTTACTAAATTGGGTTTGACTGGTTCACTGATTCACAAACTGGAAAATGATAAGCAACTTCAAAATATTGAAATTGACCATTTAGGTCATGTTAAAGCCAATACTGAGTTTAAAGACTATTTATTAAGGCAGGATGATCTAATGCAGTTTGAAGTGAATAAATACTTACCTATATAGGTAATTACAGAATTGCGTCTTTTTAATTTTATAATGCATGAGGAGAATTTTGTGGCAAAATCGATTATATTTGGATCTTTTCAGTTTAGAACAAAAAAAGCAGCAACGGATGAAATTCGTCGAAGAATTAATGCTTATGAAACAAGCGAAGTACTAAAAAAAGAAGACCAATTATTTTTTGAGGA
This sequence comes from Pseudoalteromonas sp. K222D, assembly GCF_017653575.1. NCBI lineage: Bacteria > Pseudomonadati > Pseudomonadota > Gammaproteobacteria > Alteromonadales > Pseudoalteromonadaceae > Pseudoalteromonas > Pseudoalteromonas sp. K222D. The sequence continues at coordinate 128,363 of NZ_JAGGDL010000001.1, read as the reverse complement.
ACTTTTTAAACTCCATGATGAACACGATAACAAAGTAGGTCTTGGTATAAAGCATATTCAAGTAGAAAGAGACTTTAATAATAATCGATGTTTATATATTCATAGAGTCGATGGTACTAAAATTGATATTAGTTGGGTTCATTGTGTCCGCCCAGCTACAATTAAATCGATAGTATCTATGGCTTTTCGACGAGCAGTTAAAGAGACTATAAAAGATTTTAAGATGAAGGCTATAAGTAAGGGATCTTGTTGCCCAATATTAAAAATCCCCCTTAATTTGAAAAATAGCCATGTGTCATATGTGAAACCTAGTTTTGATGAACTATTGAGTGAATTTCTCACATTGACTAATAATACGTATGAATCAGTAGAGCTTGAAAATCCTTTATCTGGAGATAAAGACCAAAGAGGTAAGCTTAAAAACCTTAATATTAAAACATCATGGATAAAATATCATCGTAGCAATTCTAATTTGGAGCTATGGAGTGCAGGTGCTAACCAACGAAAATAAGGTTGATTGATCACCAATTTAATGAATTTAAACAAAAGAATGGGGTCAGTTTTTTTGCAATTAGTTTTATTATTGATTATTTCATGCAAATTAATTCAGTATCAGCAACATAAGCTTTGCATCTTTCTCACCGATTAATATCGCTATATTTTCCTCAGTTGTAACACACATCTATTGATCGCCCTGCGGCCTCAGGGAATACGTGAGACTGCATAAATTCACCAATACGAGCTTTGATATTACGCGTAAACATTCAACAAGTAAAATAGGACAGGCACAAAATTTTTATATACAAGAATAAATAACAGTTGGCAAAGCATTATATTTATAGTTGAACAATAGCCACCAAGAATTGATTAAATAAGGGGTATTACAATGGATAAAATGTCAGTTAACATAACGTCTAAACCTTTAGAAACTTACCCGAAAAAACAAATTTTAAAGGTGGTGGCTGATGACGCTTCTGAAAAAGAGACAGTGCAAAAGGGAGTGGCTCAAGGTGTTCAAGTAGATATATCTGAAGAGGGGGCGGAAAAAAGTCTGGAAGATAAAAATCAAGCAGCGTTTCGCAAGTTATTAGGTAATGAAGATGTAGATCAAGCCTCACAATCTGAAGGTGCCCCCCTTGATGAACTAATTGCTGAAATACAAGAAAAGCTTGAAAAACTACTGCAAGAAACTGCATTGTTACGCAGTAAAAATGATGAAGAGTCGCAGGCAAAAGTGAAGGTGCTAGAAGGTGAAATTACCGGGCTTAATATTCAACTTATTGAATTATTAAAACAGAAATTAGAATCGGGTAAAAACTAGGTGTAAAGCTCCTGTAGTTACCTTTAATACATTTTTCGGTTACTGCATAACGCGGTAAGTCGGGTTGTTTCTAGTAAACTCATCACTTTTGTCGGATGGCGTGGCTTCGCCACTTATCCGACTTACGTCAAAAGGTAGGTTGGTTAAGCCGAAGGCGCCACCCAACAGAGTTATTAAACCTATTAAAGCGGCTTACTAAAAGGCGCTATCACCCCCTAAAAGCGAAGTCTCTCTAACCCTCTTGTGAACTAATTTGATTTAACTAACATCAGCTTTGCATCTTCCCCATCGGTTAATATTGCTACATTCCCCTCAGTGGTTACAAACACATCTCTTAATCGGCCTGTGGCCTCTGGGAATATATGAGACTGGGTAAATTCACCATTAGCTAAATTTACAGCGTAGAGCTTTTTATCAACCAAAGTAGTAATTAACACATGTTTTTGTAGTGAAGGGAAAGCCGCGTGCTTAGAGCCGTAATACGCCATGCCTGATGGGGCGATTGATGGCGTCCAATTAACACTTGGTTTTTGCATGCCTGGGTATTGCGTAAAAGGTGAAATACGCGCTTGCGAATAATCCCTACCGTAAGTAATTACTGGCCAGCCATAATTGGTGCCTGCGGTTAAGTAGTTTAGCTCGTCGCCGCCTGCGGGGCCGTGTTCGTTGCTAATAATTTGCTGTGTATCGTAATCATATACAAGGCCTTGAGGGTTACGGTGGCCAAGTGAGTAAACAGCATGGGCATTTGGATTTGTATGGTTAATAAATGGGTTATCTGTTGGAATACTGCCGTTTAAGTTTATACGTAATATTTTACCAAGCTGGCTGGTAATAACTTGTGCTTGTTCTCTAAAGTCAAAGCCATCGCCCGTTGAAACTAATAACGTATTGTCGGGTAGGACAAGGGCGCGCCCAGCGTAATGCTGTGGTGTGTTTTTATTGGTAGCTACTTTATAAATAATTTGCGGCTTTGAAAAACGAGTACCATTAAAGGTGGCTTTGGCAACAACAAGCCTGTTTGCGTTGGCATCGCCTTGGGCGTAGGTAAAAATTACTTCTTTGGAGTTGCTATAATCTGGCGATAACACTATATCGGGTAAGCCACCTTGGCCTGCAAGGTATAAGCCCTCTAGGTTTAGTTTTACTCTTGATTGCGCATTATTTTTAATTATAACTACGTGGCCATCGCGCTCTGTAATTAACCATGTACCGTTTGCTAGTTCAACCATGCTCCACGGAGACTGTAATTGTGTAGCAAGGGTTTTTGTACTGTATTGCTTTTTTGGTAACGCAGCGCCTGCATTAACAGAAAACGCAAAAAGCGAAAGCAGAGTAAAAAAAGAGATACATTGTTTACGGGGTAAGCCTTTGCTAGCATGGCTTATATAAGAAAAAAACTTTATTTTAAGTTGAGATAACCATGTCATTTTTAACACGTATATTGCCCTCATTTTTAGTTTCTTGGTTATTTACATTCACACTTGCTAGCTTGTTTCATAGCCAATACGTTGTCAATCAATTAGTTAATGTAGGTGTTGTAGTGGGCTTTAGCGACCGTGTTAGTTTAACACTGGATGATTGGCTGGGCTTATTACCCACCTATGGCGCTATTATTGCCATTGCATTGGCAATCGCTTTTTTAGTTACGGTGCAGCTTAATAAAAAGGTTCAAAAATACCGTACTCAGCTATTTGTTATTGCTGGCATTGTGGCATTTGCTATGGTGTTAATTGCCATTGAATCGATTATGAATATTCATATTATAGCGGGCGCAAGAGGTTGGGGGTTTTACACTCAATTGCTTGCAGGTGCGGCCGGTGGCTATGTGTTTTCACGCTTAACAAAAACAAATATTATCTGATTTTAATTACTGCAGGATACAGGTAAGGTTTTTTTATAATAGTGAATAAGGTAAAAGCCACTGTTTTTAATAAACAGTGGCTTTTAATTAGGTGTTTTTAGTTTAATTAAAAAATCAAACTAATCAGCTTGTAGCTGCTTAAGCCAAAAATAAGCAGTAATATAGGCACAGTGATAAGGTTTAATAACACAGAATTGGTGTAATTGCCCATCACCGCTTTTTGATTTACCAACCAGAGTAAATAAACAGTAATAATAGGCAGTAATAAGCCATTAGCAGCTTGGGCAAAAATGATCACGGCAACCGGATCTAACCCCAAAGAGGCAACAGCTGCGCCAAACAATAAGATAACTAATGCTACCGATTTGAAACGGCTACTTTGCATTTTGTTAGACCAACCAAGCATTCCGCAAACTGCATAGGCTCCCGCTAAAGGAGCAGTAATTGCACTAGTTAAACCTGCAGCAAATAAACCAATAGCAAAAAAGTAATGGGCAGCGCCACCTAATAATGGCTCAAGCTGTACAGCCATATTGGCTGCGCTAACTTTACCTGCGTCGGTACCATAAAAAGCCACCGAGGCGGTAGATAAAATAGCCAAAGTGATCACTCCACCTAAAGTGATTGATAAGCTGGTATCGATATTTGTTTGCTTAATTATTTTACGTTTATCGCTATTATTGTTGTACTTTGCTGCGAGCACTCCTGAATGCAAAAATAAATTATAAGGTACTATGGTGGTGCCAATCAGTGCAAGTACAGTGGTAACAGAGCCCTCAGGCATAGTAGGAATAAAACCCGCTAGTACTTTGCTTATAGGCGGAGCAGCCATAACTAAAGTAGAAATAAACACTAAGCTCATTAAAATCACTAATAAAATGAGCGCGTTTTCTACCACTTTATGTTTTCCGCTGTACAGTAACAATGCGCTAATAAAAGCAATGAGCGGCGTCCATATTTGCGCATTTATTGTCGGAAATATCTTTATTAAACCCATGCTAGCGCCACTAAGGTTACCCGCTTCATAGGCGGCGCTGCCCACGCCAATGGCGCTTATTACCAAAAAGCTAGCGAGCACTTTAAGCACTGGGGTATGAATATGCGCGCGCAGTGCTTGAGCAAGATCTTTGCCTGTTGCTACGCCAAGGCGAGCAGCCATAGATTGTAATAATATAGTGGCTATTACTGAAAAAAGTAATGTCCAGATAAGTGCAAAGCCAAAGTTTGCACCTGCTACGCTAGCAGTCGTTATGGTGCCTGGTCCTATAAAGGCTGCGGTGACTAGTAGTCCTGGTCCTAATCGCATAATTTACCTGTATGTTGGTGTTTAAAGTGTGCACCTGTATGGGCGCGCGTTTTATTACTGCCACTTAGTAAGCGTTTGCAGCCTGAACTACCTTTTATGCTACCCGCTAGTAAATAGCGTGTAAAAAAGGTCGCGTAGAATAACAGTTTATATATAAATTTAAAGAGTATAGCGCGCGTTTGCACAAAAAGAGTACAGTATTACAGAGGTAAATAAGGGATAAAGACAACACTTGCTCAATAGCGTGCCGTTATAGTGGATGTTAAGTTATAGCCAAAGCGTAGATAGCATAAGCATTAATTTACGCCATTAAATACTTTATGGTTTGTAAACCTTTGCGTAGTGTTGCTTCATCGGTTGCATAGTTAATGCGAATACACTCGTGCTTGTGCGCCCAGCTATCGTCAATACCAATAAAAAAGTTGTGTCCAGGAATTACATACACATCTTGCTCTTTAAGCTTTTGGTATAGTGTTTCGCTTGTTATTTTTGCATCTTTAAACCACAGCCACATAAAAAATGCGCCTTCAACTTTATGCAAGTAAACGCTCATATCGGCAAATATTTCATCAAACAGTTCAATCGCTACTTGTGCTTTATTACGATAAAAAGGCAACACAACATTACGACACAGCGGCAGTAGTTCGTCGTCGTTAATTAAACGGGTAACTAAGCTTGGGCCTATACTATTTGGCGATAAAACCATGCTGCCATTTACGCGGCCAATTGCTTTAATAATTTCATTGTTTGCAACCACAATACCGCTGCGTAAACCCGGTAAGCCAAGCTTTGAAAGCGACATACATAAAATTATGTTTGAGTTCCAGGTTAGGTTTGCGTCGGTGTAAATACAGCCCGGGAATGGATCGCCATATGCGTTATCTATAATGAGTGGAATGTTGTATTGCTTAGCGAGTAAATCAAGGTGTTTTACTTCATCGTCGGTTATTACATTACCGGTTGGATTGGTAGGGCGCGACACGCACAGCGCACTGATACTGCTGTCGTTTGCTAATATTTTTTCAACCGCTTTAAAATCAATAACGTATTTAAATTGTTTAGATGTGCTACCGGTATTTAAAATTTCGATATCGGGCTTTATGGCAACAAACATATCGTCCGATAAACCTTGGTCGGCATAACCTACGTATTCTGGCGCGAGGGGAAATAAAATCTTTTTATGGCTGCCATCAGGCATTTCGCCTGCAAACATATTAAACAACACAAAAAAGTTAGCTTGGCTGCCATTGCCAAGTGCTACGTTGTTGGCGCTTATATCCCATGCATATTCTTTACTTAGTTGGCCTGCCAATGCAGCTCTAAACTCGTCGTTACCGGTTGGGCCGTCGTAAAGGCCAAATACTTGCGATACTTTATTACTGGCAACGAGCTTTTGTAACTCACTTAAAAAAACCTCATTTACTTGTGGTACTAATGCAGGGTTACCGCCACCCAGCATAACAATATTAGGATTGTTACTGCTTTTAGCACTGCCTAAGTCTTCCATTAACTGAGTAATGCCGTTGGGTTGTGTAAATTTAGTGCCAAAGTTTGAGTAGTTCATAATACATAGCGTTTGTAGGTAATGGAAAGGGCATTATAGCCTAAATAAAGGGCTAAAATAGTAAGTTGAGAATTATTCAATGCGTAGTTTTAAAGGTTGTTACTGCAACCTCATTGCATATAAGCATAATAAAGCAGTAATAAAATAGGCACTGTGCTTTTTGGAGATATTTGTAAAAGATGAGGGGTTTTTGGTTTTAATAGCACGTAGCGATACTCAAGGGTAAAAATAAAGCGTACGAATACGTAAGCAGCTAAATTTGTAATGCTATTGTTTGATGTATGAAATTGAATTGATTTGCCATGTATGATCTTATTTTTACAAGTTTACTGAAATAGCACAGGTTTTGAACACCCCCCTAAAGCCTTAAAAACGATAAGCAATAGGGTATACTGCTATTACATACTTTTACGTATTCATTTAAGCAAGCATTAGGGCTAATAACTCAGCGATGTTTGTTATTTTAAAATGTACAGTAGTGGAACCTCTTTTGATAAAAAACACTCAACTAAAAATAGCCACATTTAACTTGTTTAATTACCTTGAGCCACCCAATGCATTCTATGAGTTTGAGAAAATTTATACCGCGCAACAGTGGGCTAAAAAGCAGCAGTGGATTATTGATTATTTAACAGAGCACGCACCTGATGTGATTGGTTTTCAAGAAGTGTTTAGTATTGAGTCGTTACAAGAATTAGTACGTGGGCAAGGTTATGAGCACTTTGCAGTGGTAGATACGCCCGAGGTGATTGACGACTTTATTTATAAACGCCCCGTAGTGGCAATTGCCGCAAAATATCCTATTGTTGAAGTGGCTGCGGTGCAGCACGATAATGAACTTGTAGCTACCCTTGGGCTTAGTGCTGATTTTACATTTAGCCGCAAGGTATTAAGAGCCACAGTAACTTTGCCGCACATAGGTAATACCGATTGTTATGTGGTGCATTTTAAATCTAAACGCCCAATGATTGAGGTTGATGAGCACAATAAAGCACTTTCGCCCGAAAAGAACATAATTGAGATTTTAAAAGCGAATGTAGCGGGTGGCTGGGGATCAACTATTCAACGCGGCAGCGAAGCCACATTATTAATGATACAAATGATTGCGCGCCGCGAAGCTACGCAGCAGCCTATGATTTTAATGGGCGACTTTAATAACAGCATAGCCGATGGTGTGTTAAGCCACATGCTTACTAATACACTGCGTTTTGCACCTGCTTTTGACGCTAAAACTTACCTTGCTAAATATTGTTTAAATGATGCATGGGACTTATTTACAAAGTCGCAATTGGCAAGTGCTGAGCCACAAGCACCAACAGACGACTTGCGTGTTGATGGTGATATAGCGAGTGTTGTAATTGAGCAAGGTGATACAAATAATGTGGCTAAGCCAGCAACTCCACGCACGCCAACCCATTATTATGGCGCGAGCAGTTCAGTGCTTGACTACATTTTATTGTCTAGTGAATTTGATGCCAGCTACCATGATAGCTTTTTTGAAGTAAGTGACTATAACACTTACGATCGGCATTTAATTAACCCAGTATTTGAGCGAGACGATTTAAGTACCGACCATGGGGTGGTTATAGTTAGTTTAACTTTGAGGTCGTAGGCTATAATTTTAATGATTGATATTGCTAAGAATATTTGTTTAACAATATTACTTTTACGGTTTTTAATTTAAGTATTAAGTGCTTTTATGTAAAAACGTCGGAATAAATTACTGAGTTTAAACGATAGCTTTAATTATTTGTATAACTATCAAATAATTAAACTCGGCCTAAAACTTGCCTGTTATTAATGTTAAACATCTAAAAATTGATAATCTTTAATAAAAACAAGGAAATTAACTATGACTAATATTGCACTTTCGGCGTATTTGGCGTTTTACCTGTATTTAATTATGTTGCTTGTACAGTGGGCGGTAGCAACTTTTAGTAAAGCAAAACAGCCTAATGCAGTGCCGGGTAAAATAAGTGACGATTTATCTCACGATAGTTTTATATTTAGAGCACACCGTACTTTTCACAATACCCTTGAAAATAGTGCGTTATTTATAGGAACAGTGTTGTTTGCTTTTGTAATAAATTATCAAAGCCCAATATTTGCACTATGTGTATGGATATACGTTATTGCGCGATTAATTCATATGGTGCTGTACTACGCAATTGCTACTAATAAAAATCCTAGCCCACGTAGCTACTTCTTTTTAATTGGGGTACTTGCCAATGTTGTGATGCTAGTAATGGTAGGTTTAAGGTTAATTGCCTAATACAAATTAAATAACAAACAACAATTAACCAAGAGCGAAGTTGCTTACATAGCAACTTCGCTTTTTTGTAAACTACTTTCGCAGCACTAAATAAAAATAATATAACCAATTGAATTTTAAATAATTAACCTGTAAATATTAAAGCTTGCACAACCACTATTCACACACTCTATTTACAATATAGCAACCATCTATGCATATATAGACCTCAGTACAATAGCCACTTGGTAATGCTGTGCTATTTTATTGTGGTGAAAAAATAATAACCAATAAATACTCACCAAAATGCGTATCAATAAAGCAGATAAATTGCTTTATTGTAATTAAAGCCAGCTGATTTATGTAATTAAAACAGGAAATGTAAAATGAAGAGTTTGTTACGGGGGTTCAACATAGTATGTATTGCTATGTTGTTTTTTTGCTCGCCAGTTTGGGCTGCGCAAGGGCAGTTAGATTTAACATCATCGAGTATTGGTTGGTTGTGTATTGGTATATTTTTTATTGCTTATACCGTGGTTATGCTCGAGGAAAAGCTACATTTAAGAAAGTCGAAACCAGTATTGGTTGCAGCAGGATTAATTTGGATATTAATAGGTGCCTATTACGTTAGCCATGATATTACTGAACTTACCGAAACTGCATTTAGGCATAATTTACTTGAGTTTGCTGAGCTTATGCTCTTTTTACTGGTCGCTATGACCTACATAAATGCGCTAGAAGAAAGAGGAGTATTTGATGCATTGCGCGCTTGGATGATCCGTAAAGGCTTTAACTATAAAAATTTATTTTGGATAACCGGTTTTTTAGCATTTTTTATCTCCCCGATTGCCGACAACCTTACCACCGCGTTATTAATGTGTGCAGTGGTAATGAAAGTTGCCGAAGGTGATAAGCCATTTATAAACATCAGCTGTATTAATATTGTTATTGCGGCTAATGCGGGCGGCGCATTTAGCCCCTTTGGCGACATAACCACGCTAATGGTGTGGCAAGCTGGATTGGTGCATTTTAACGAGTTTTTAGTGCTGTTTTTACCTGCTTTAGTTAATTACTTAGTGCCCGCAGCCATTATGAGCTTTTATGTTGCCGATAAGCACCCAACCGCACAATACGAAGCGGTTGAGCTCAAACGCGGCGCAGTGCGAATATTAGTGTTGTTTTTACTTACCATAGCCACTGCCGTTGCTTGTCATAGCTTTTTAAACCTGCCACCAGTATTAGGTATGATGATGGGGCTAGGCTATTTACAGTTTTTTGGTTATTTTTTAAGAATGACTTTACCAGGATCACTGGCTCGTAAAAGAGCCCATGCAGAGCAGTTGGGCGATCAAGAACGATTAGCTAAACTAGGCAGTGTTGTACCATTTGACGTATTTAGTAGAGTGCAACGGGCAGAGTGGGACACGTTATTATTTTTTTACGGTATTGTTATGTGCGTGGGTGGCTTAGGGTTTTTAGGTTATTTAAACTTTATGTCTGAGATGCTATACGGCAATTGGTCTACTACAACGGCAAATATTTTTCTTGGGGTGATTTCTGCAGTGATCGATAATATACCGGTTATGTTTGCGGTGTTATCTATGGATCCTGAAATGTCGCATGGGCAATGGTTGCTGATCACATTAACTGCGGGGGTAGGCGGTAGTTTACTCTCGATTGGCTCGGCTGCGGGAGTGGCATTAATGGGGCAAGCACGCGGCTACTATACTTTTTTTGGTCACCTAAAGTGGACGCCTGTGATTGCGTTAGGTTACGGGGCCAGCATAATGCTGCACTTATGGCTTAACGCATCATTATTTTAAAGATACCAGCAAACGCTATAAGCTATTTTTTATCACAGTAACAATACTTTAAAGCTTTAATTTAAGTATTAAATGGTAGTAAAAGCGAAGGAGCATAAACAGCATCTTCGCTTTTTTTATTACTTAAATTTAAGCCGTTATAAACTAATGGCTGAGTGCTTACTGATTAAATTTTTTAAGCCAAATAAGTTGTGGTGATAATAGACGGCTAGTTAATAAAATATTGATTTATTTTATGTTTTTTTAAAGGTAAATGTTATAAAAAAGGATTTATTTTTATTGTGGCAAATAATTTGCATGAAAAAATGTTATAGTAAGGCTCGTATTAGCTATTAGGAGTCGACTTTTATAATGAAAAAAATTGCTATTTTGGGCGCAGGTCCAAGCGGTTTGGCACAATTACGTGCATTTGAAGCAGCTCGTTTAGCCGGTATTGAGAATTTACCGGAAGTTGTTTGTTACGAAAAACAAAATGATATTGGTGGCATGTGGAACTATACATGGCGCACTGGGCTAGACAGAAATGGTGAGCCGGTACATGGCAGTATGTATCGTTATCTTTGGTCTAACGGACCAAAAGAATGCTTAGAATTTGCTGATTATTCTTTTGAAGAACATTTTGGTAGACCTATTCCTTCGTATCCCCCTCGTGAAGTGCTTAAAGACTACATAATGGGGCGTATTAACAAGCAAGATATTCGTAAATACATTCGCTTTGAGTGCCCGGTTCGTTGGGTTACATTTGACGACGAAACACAAATGTTTACTGTAACGGTTATGAACCATAAAACCGGCGAGCAGGAAGTGAATGAGTTTGATTATGTTATTGTTGCTACAGGTCATTTCTCTACACCAAACATGCCTTATTTTGAAGGGCTAGAAGAGTATTCTGGTCGAGTATTACATGCTCATGACTTTAGAGACGCACTAGAATTTAAAGATTCAGAAGTTTTACTTATAGGCAGTAGCTATTCTGCCGAAGATATAGGTACGCAGTGTTATAAGTATGGCGCTAAATCGGTAACTATAAGCTACCGTACTAAAGCACTTGGCTATAATTGGCCAGACGGCATTGCAGAAATGCCACTTGTGACCCACTTTGAAGGGGACGTTGCGCATTTTATAGATGGCACTAGTAAGCGCTTTGATGCTGTGATTATGTGTACTGGGTATTTATTTCATTTTCCATTTTTACCTGACGAACTACGTTTACAAACACATAACTGTTTGTATCCGGCAAACTTGTATAAGGGTGTTTTTTGGCAGCCAAACCCTAAGTTAGTTTATTTAGGCATGCAAGATCAGTACTTCACTTTTAATATGTTTGATGCGCAAGCATGGTATGTACGCGACGAAATTTTAGACAGAATAAAAATACCAGCATTAGCAGCACGACAAGAAGATGAAAAAAATTGGTTAGCTAAGTACGATGAAGTAACGAATGTTGAAGGCTCTATTGATTATCAAGCAGCGTATATTCGTGATTTAACTAATGCCACAGATTACCCTGAATTTGCAGTTGAAAAACAGGCAGATATTCTCAAAGAATGGCAAAAAGATAAACAACAAGACATTATGTGTTTTAGAGAAAAAGCGTATCGCTCTACTTTAACAAATACCTTGGCACCTGAGCTTCCTGTGCCGTGGTTAGATGTACTTGATGATTCATTAGAATACTTTTTAGAATTATCGGCTACTCACACCATAGAAAAAAGTAAAGCGAGCTAGCACGTAATAAAACAATATTAAACCATAACGCATTTTTCGTTATGGTTTAATATTTTAAGTTTGTTGTTAATACTTAAAAAAACTATTCAACGCCAATAAACCCACCTGTTTGATGTGCCCAAAGTGCAGCGTAAATCCCATTCTTAGCTATTAACTCATCATGTGTGCCTTGCTCAACAACACCGCCGTTATCAAGTACGATAAGCCTGTCCATTTGCGCTATGGTTGATAGCCTGTGAGCAATAGCAATTACTGTTTTATCTGTCATTAAATCATCAAGACTTGCTTGAATAGCGGCTTCTACTTCTGAATCAAGCGCGCTGGTGGCTTCGTCGAGTATGAGAATAGGGGCGTTTTTAAGCAGTACGCGCGCAATAGCAATACGTTGGCGCTGCCCACCCGATAAGGTAACGCCACGTTCGCCTACTTGTGCGTCAAAGCCTTTATTACCTTTGCTATCAACTAAGTCGGTTACAAACTCTAGAGCTTTAGCTTGCTTGGTGGCATCGATCATTTCGGCTTCAGTGGCATCTGGTCTGCCGTATAAAATGTTGTCTTTTACTGAGCGGTGCAGCAGGGAAGTGTCTTGAGTTACCATGGCAATGTAACGGCGTAAGCTTTCTTGGCTCACATCGGTAATGTTTTGGCCGTCAATTTTTATACTGCCAGAGTCGGTGTCGTAAAAGCGTAGTAGTAAATTAACTAGCGTTGATTTACCCGCGCCAGAGCGACCCACTAAGCCAATTTTTTCACCGGCTTTAATATTTAAGTTTAAACCGTTAATAACCGGGCCACGCAGCGTTTCACTTGCTGCTTTGCCGTAGTTAAAGTGCACATTGTTAAATTCAATTGCACCTTGGCTAACGTTAAGAGTGCTGGCATTGGGTTTATCGGCTACTGCAATTGGGTTAGAGAGGGTTTGCATGCCATCGGCCACGGTGCCAATATTTTCAAATAAGCTGCTTATTTCCCACATGATCCACTGCGCCATGCCGTTTAATCTAAGGGCTAAACTTACCGCAACGGCAATTGCTCCTGCGCTAATGGCACTTAGCGACCACAAGTAAAGTGATACCGCAGTGACCGAAAACACTAATAAGTAATTTAAAGTTTGAATAACAAAGTTGAGGCTGGTAACTAAACGCATTTGCTTGTACACCGGCTGTAAAAAAACATCCATACTTTGTTTTGCGTATTCTTCTTCGCGTTGGGTGTACGAAAATAGTTTAATGGTAGCAATATTAGTGTAGCTGTCGACAATGCGGCCGGTCATTTCTGAGCGGGCATCGGCTTGTGAGGTAGCCACTTTTTTAAGACGCGGTACAAAGTAAAGTTGAATGCAAATATACAAAACAAGCCAAACAAGTAAGGGTAACATTAAGCGCCAATCGGCCTCGGCTACTAAAAACAACATAGAGCCAAAATAAACGATTATGTACATTAATACATCGAGTAGTTTTGTTACAGCTTCGCGCACAGCCAGAGAGGTTTGTAATACCTTGGTGGCGATGCGTCCGGCAAATTCATTTTGATAAAAACTAACACTTTGGCGCAATAAATATCTATGTGCTAACCAGCGAATCGACATGGGGTAATTGCCCAGTAATGCCTGGTGCAAAATTGCAGAATGAAAAAACACCACTACAGGCAGCATCACAAGGAGCATAAGGGCCATTTTTGTCAGCTCGGACTGCTGCTCTACAAAGAGTGTTTGTGGTGTATAAATTGCCAGCCAATCAACTAGTTGCCCCATATAGCTAAATAGCGATACTTCTAAAATAGCGAGCAAGGCGGCACTTAACGAGAGTAGTGCTAGCGACAGCCCCATGCCTTTGGTGTAATGAAGACAAAACGCAAGCAGCGTGTTAGGTGGCTGCGTTGGTTTATCTTGTGGGAACGGCTTAGTAATGCGCTCAAATAGTCGATACATTTTAATAGCTTAAATGGCAAGTAATTGCAGCTATCATAGCATTTTTGTGTTTTTAAATGCAGCTTAGTAGAGGCTTAATTACTCATACTCTAAGGTATAATTAATATTAGTAAGCATTAAAACAATACTAAGATTGCTATTATCAGCCGTTATTGAACAGCCCCATTAAGTTTTATTTTGCTTCTATATGGTAAATAGTATTTATATTGCTATGCAAGTTTGGCGCTATGCTTTGCATTACTGTTGAGGCTTGTATTGCCTCTACCGTTATATGCTTTAACGAAAGGTTACTTAGTATAAGTACAATGTTTTTGTACTCGTTAAACTCTATAAGTGCAATACAGTTAAAGTAATGGCGTAACAATACTAAAGTGGTTTGTAATTCTTGCCCTGTTTTGGAGTTTAGGTTAATGATTGCCTGGCCGCTTTTATTAATGCAGTGGTTAATGGCGTGCCAAAACAACTCGCTTTGAATAAACGTTTGGTGGTGCTCGCCACTAAATATATCTATGTAAATTAGGTCGTATTGTTGAGTGCATTGACTAATAAATTGCTGAGCACATTGCTGGTGCACAGTATGATCACTGGGTAATTTAAAAAATTGCTTAGCGATACTTATAACATCAGGGTTTATTTCTACACTTTCAAACGTATCAATTAAATTACGGCGGCTAGATTCAATGTGTTTAAGTGCGCGCTCTATTGCTGCAGTGCCTAAGCCCAAATTTAAAATACGTAGCTCACTAACCGGGGCTAATAAAAATAACAACATGCTTTGATATATTGGTACACATAATAGTTCAGGCCGGGCTTTGCTCATTACTCCTTGAAGGGTAGAGCCTAGCGGCGGATCGTTATTAAAAGTGAGCCATCTATAATCTTCATTTTGATAAACGCGTACCGGACCAAACTTACTGTCGGCATGATAGATTTGATTACTGAGCTTGGTATCGTTTTTTAATTGGCGCATAAAGTTTTTAATACATAAAGAAGCTAGTGTGACATAAATAAAATAACTATATTACTAAATAACCTGAGTTCCGGATAATAAACCTATCTCAAGCAGCTATTTTCAGCGCTAACTGCGTTGAATTTACTTGCAATAGGCCAGCTATTGACGCGTAAATTCGCCTTATTTTCACTGAAAATCTCTGGCTAGAGAAAATAAAATTAAATATAACTATGATTCAATACGTTAGTAAATCTCTTAACCAGAGTTCAGGTTAAATATTGTAGTTGCTAATTATTTGGCTTAATTAAACCTTTAACCTGTACTCTAGCTTACTTTTTTGTGGTGCCTACCGCAAAAGTATTGCGCAATAAGCTTACTTGCGTAATGGTGATTATAATAAAAATAAGGAGCTATAAATGCTTAAAACACCTTTTAAAATAACAACAAAATTACTTAGCGTGAGTACCCTTACAGCTGCTTGTTTTGTGGGTTTAACTTCGCAAGCATTGGCAGCGGGCGAGATTAAATACACTGATCAACAAAAATTGCATGCTATAGCCGGTGATATTTCAGCGCAGCGTATTGGTGGCGATATTCAAACGCTGGTGGATTTTGGTACGCGCCATACATTATCAGACACTAAATCGGAAACCCGTGGCATTGGTGCAGCAAGGCGCTGGATAAAACAAGAGTTCGAAAAAATATCAGCACAATGCGGCGGATGCCTAGAGATTATTGAAGTAAAAGACACTATATCGGGCGAAAAACGAATTCCTGATGCAACCGAAGTGGTTAATATTGTCGCTATTCAGCGCGGTATAAGCGAGCCTAACCGTATGGTAATAATGTCGGGCGATATAGACTCACGCGTAAGCGATGTGATGGATTTTACTAGCGACTCGCCGGGGACTAACGATAACGCCTCTGGTGTGGCGGGCGTAATAGAGGCGGCGCGTGTATTGAGTAAACATAAATTTAATGGCTCTGTGGTGTACGCGGCGCTGTCGGGCGAGGAGCAGGGTTTATTTGGTGGTAAAATTTTAACCGCTTATGCGCAAAAACACGACTGGCAAGTACACGCAGTACTAAACAACGACATGATAGGCAATATTACCGGGGTTAATGGCGTAACCGATAACACCACAGCGCGGATATTTTCTGAAGGTACGCGCGTAATAGAAACTAAAGAGCAAGCACGAACGCGGCGCTTTACGGGGGGCGAGGTTGACTCAGCTAGTCGTAACTTGGCGCGTTACATAGATACCATTGCCGACAGATACATTGCTAATTTAAATACTATGTTAGTTTATCGGTTAGACCGATTTGGTAGAGGTGGGCACCATAGACCTTTTAATGACGCGGGCTTTGCTGCAGTGCGCATTATGGAAACAAACGAGCATTACGATCGCCAGCATCAAGACTTACGCATTGAAAACGGCATTGAATATGGCGATACGATCAAAGGCGTTGATTTTGACTATGCGGCCAAATTAACCGCACTTAATGCTGTAAGTTTAGCGTCGATGGCGTGGGCACCAGCCCCTCCTAAAGACGTGAAAATCGCGGGTGCGGTAACGGCTAATACGCGTTTGTCGTGGCAGGCATCTAAAGACAATAATATAACCGGTTATCGTATTTATTGGCGTTATACCAGCGAGCCACAATGGCAGTTTAGTAAAACCGTGGGTAAGGTTACTCAAGCTACACTTAACAATGTAGTAATTGATAATTACTATTTTGGTGTTGCAGCCATTAATAAAGAAGGGATTGAGTCGCCGGTGGTATTTCCGGGGGATGTGGGCTCATTCGATCATAATATTAAAATAGTTAAGTAAAGCTTATAAATTTGGCTAAAAACCAGGCAAACAGCGGGTTTGAGGCTAAAAAATACTATTTTTGTACTTGCACCTTATTTGTTAAGCCCTTAAAGTGTTAAAAAAGAAGTAAAAGGTTATTAATAATGACACAACAAGAAAAAAAACCGTTAACAGCACAAGAACAAGCTCAAGTAGAGCAGCAAAATATATTATGGCAGCGTGAATGCTTTCAAAACGCACAAAAGCATTTAGCTGAAAAAGGCATTATGCCTAAAACGTTGATTGAAAAAGACAGTCGTTTTTTAGCCCCATTTTGTGCTCTATGGAAATTTAAGGCGCAAAACGGTAAAAACTATTGGGTAATTACCGGTCGTTTACCAACTGATCATGCTGAAGTGAGTGCTGCAAAAGATGCTCGCGATGCAATACGTTATTTTTCACTGCAATGGCAGTTAAAAGCTGATCAAATAATGCAAACAGGGGCGAGTGATAAAACCAAGGTTGATTTTGCCAATTTACTGATCAATCGTGCCCATGGTTTATACGAAATGCACGAAAATGAACAACTGTGGGCTAACGAGCCTAAATAAGTTTAATATGTTTGTATAACAAATTAAAAAGCGAGCTACTTTATTTATTGTAGCTCGCTTTTTAATGCGTTAACGTAAATGGACGAGTTTCAAAGCTGGTAACAGGGCATTGCATTCGTAGCTTTGCAATGCCAGCCTCCATGAATACATTGCCTTGTTGGCTAAAGCCATTTTGTTTAAATAATTCAACTTCTTCTAAAATGCAGTTAATACTCAGTACTTCAATATTTTGCTCTGCAGCAAGTGCAACAATAAAGTTAAGTAGGGATTTGTAAACATTGTGATTGCGGTGGGCGGGTAATACAGCTATACGGCCTATAAGGCCATCGCTACACAGCCTGCCTGTGGCTACAGGAGACTGTGTGTCGTTGGTAATATAGGTGACAAGAATATGTTGGGCAAGTGGGTCTAGGTTGTCAAATTCAATATGTTTAGGAATATGTAACTCATAAACAAATACACGCTCTCTTATTTGCTGCAGTAGCGCTTTTTGGCTGTGCCAATCGACCTGTTCTACCCGGTAGTCCATAATACACCTCTAATTGAACCAAATACCCTCATTAATTAGTGTAGTGAATATTTCAATAAAAACTAGGCTTGGGGCCGTGTTTTTTAGCTGTTGCGCATTAAAACCTGTAAAATCAGTAAGTAACTTAACAGCATTCAAGTCACTATTTGGTACAGAGTAGTTTTCTCCGTTAACACTTACTAATAATTCATCAGCTGTTTGCTGATATATAGCACGCGTTCCACCTAGGCGTTCAAAGCTTATGTCGTCACTGTTTATTGCATCGGCTATTTGCGCCGCATTAAACGGTTGCTCAACAGGCATTAAGTCCATATCGTGCTTTGGTTGGCTTAAAGTTGTGCCAAGCCATTGTTTAAATAAGGTGTGGTCGTTTAGTAATGCCTGCATTAGCACTTTTACTTTATCAACCTCAGTATCGCTCAGCTCGCCCTTAGACTCTCTTAATGTAAGGTTGTGGTCGGTGTAACGCTTTTGTCCGCTTTCGGTATCAATAATATGATCGGCAAAGCTAGAGAGTAAATCTTGTTGATTTGGCGCTCTAAAACCCACCGAATAATTAAGGGCGTTTTCTACGGCATAACCTTCGTGCGGGCAACCTGGTGGAATATATAAAATATCGCCGGGTTCTAAAATACAATCAATAACCGCAGTAAACGCTTCTACTTGCAATAATGTTTTATTTTGGGTGAATTGTTTAAGGCTAGGATCTGGCAGGCCTACTCGCCAATGGCGTTTGCCTTCACCTTGAATAATAAATACATCGTATTGATCTAAATGCGGGCCAACACCACCGCCAGGCGTTGAATAGCTGATCATTAAATCATCTATGCGCCAGTTTGGGATAAATCGAAACGGCTCTAGCAGCTGTGCTGCATCGTTATGCCAATGATCAACCGCTTGTACTAATAAAGTAGAGTGTTGCTCTGTAAGCTGTTCAAAGTCTTCAAACGGCCCTTGGTGCGATTGCCATTCATTATTATGATTAGTAACAATACGCGACTCTATGCTGTCTTCCATTGCAAGGCCTGCAAGTTCATTCGCATCAAGCGGGTCTTGAAAATTACTAAAACCTTGTTTAATCAAGAGTGGTTTTTTTTGCCAGAACTGAGTTAAAAACTCTTGCTCTGATAAGTCATTTATTTTTAATTGATACATACAGTGGCCCTACAAATTAGTGCAAGTGGTATTAAAACAAAAAAAGCGAAAGGAGACCTTTCGCTTTTTCATTGATTTTAGTTTAGTTATTAAACTAAATCATCAATAAACTCAACAGCGCGGCCAATATAATTAGCAGGTGTTAGTTTTTTCATTTCTACTTTAGCGTGTTCAGGAAGGTCTAAACCATCGATGAAGTCTGCCATTATTTCTTGGTTTACACGTTTGCCACGGGTTAAGTCTTTAAGCTTTTCGTATGGCTTTTCGATACCGTACTTACGCATAACTGTTTGAATTGGCTCTGCTAGCAGTTCCCAGTTTTGATCAAGCTCTTCTAATAAACGTTGCTCGTTTACTTCAAGCTTACTTACACCTTTAAGTGTTGATTGGTATGCAATAAGTGCATAACCCATACCTACACCTAAGTTACGTAATACCGTTGAGTCGGTAAGATCACGTTGCCAGCGAGAAACAGGCAGCTTTTGTGCAAGGTGAGAAAAAATAGCATTTGCTAAACCTAAGTTACCTTCTGAGTTTTCAAAATCAATAGGGTTAACTTTATGTGGCATTGTTGATGAGCCAATTTCGCCAGCAATGGTTTTTTGCTTAAAGTGATTAAGGGCAATGTAACCCCACATGTCACGATCAAAATCGAGCAGTATTGTGTTAAAACGGGCAATAGCATCAAAAAGCTCAGCAATGTAGTCATGCGGTTCAATTTGTGTAGTAAACGGGTTTAGAGTTAAACCTAGGCTTGATACAAATTTGTCTGCATGTGTGTGCCAATCGTAATCTGGGTATGCACTAAGGTGAGCGTTGTAGTTACCTACAGCACCGTTAACTTTACCTAGCATTTCTACTTGTGCAATTTGGTCGCGTTGACGTTTTAAGCGCATGTAAACGTTAGCAAACTCTTTACCCATAGTAGACGGTGTAGCAGGTTGTCCGTGCGTACGTGTCATCATAGGGATTGTTTTGTACTCAATCGCTTTTTCTTTAATTGCGCTAAGTAACTGATCGCAATATGGTAGTAATACATTATTGCGTGCTTCAGTTAGCATTAAACCATGAGATAGGTTGTTAATGTCTTCAGAGGTACATGCAAAATGAATAAATTCGTTAATTGCATGTAGTTCTGCGTTATCGGCTACTTTTTCTTTTAGAAGGTATTCAACCGCTTTAACGTCGTGATTTGTTGTGCGTTCAATATCTTTAACGCGCTGTGCATCAGCTTCGCTGAAGTTATCAACAATGGCGTTTAGTAATGCATTAGCTTGTTCGCTAAATGCAGGGACTTCTTTAATATCGCTCGCTGCAGCTAACGCTTGCAACCAACGCACTTCAACGGTTACGCGGTATTTGATTAGGCCAAATTCGCTGAAAATACTGCGTAGTTCAGTGGTTTTGCTGCCGTAGCGACCATCCACTGGAGAGATAGCCGTTAACGCTGAAAGCTCCATAATAACTCCTAAATTTTAGTTTGAACGATAATTAAATTTTTGCTTTAGCAATGGCGATTATTTTTCTTTTTGCAAAGAAAAAGTGACGGCGTTTACCGCCCATTTGTCGCCATAAAACTGCACTTCTAATACCGGCTAATAATAATGCGCGGATTTTATTTTGAGTGAGCTGCTGCTTTAGTAACTCAGGTTTACCATAAACCTGTATACGGTGCCCAAGGGGGCTTAGCACCGTTGAGTATATATCCGCTAAACCGGCGACAACGCTCTCGTCGGTTATAGCAAAATGATCTAAACGTCGATGAATGTCATCAATACGTTTACCTAATTCGTTTAAGCTTTTGTCGTTTGCACTCAAGGCACGTTCTAGCTGCATTAAACCACCGACGTATTTTACAATTTCAACATCTTTTTGCGCACCAGCACTTAGCTGTGCCAATAATGTTTTGTAGCCATCGCGTAGGTTATCTGTGCCTTGGTATACATCCTCTGGCGATGCAGGCGAGGTTTGAATAATACTCGAAAGTAGTATTTCTAAATCGTGTTCATTATTATTGCCGTACTGAGCAACTTTTTGAACTTGTTTAGCAACTTGGCACATGGCGGCAAGCGCCATGACTTGGTGTTGATTCATTATTTGATCACCGAATCAATAATACCACCACCTAAACACACATCTTCTGCGTAAAATACGGCAGATTGACCTGGAGTAACGGCTTTTTGTGGCTCGTCGAATAATACGCGTGCCATGCCGTCTTCGCCTACAAGTAGCGTACAGCTTAAGTCTTCTTGGCGGTAACGGGTTTTAACTGTGCAGCGAGTAGTGCCTTTAGGGCCAATACGGTCAACCCAGTGCAATTGGTTAGCATTAAGGCCATTACTGTATAGGCGAGGGTGATCTTTACCTTGGCCAACAATAAGTACATTTCGCTCAAGGTCTTTATCTACTACATACCATGGCTCGCCTGAGCCTTCTTTCATACCACCAATTAGCAAGCCTTTGCGTTGGCCTAGGGTGTGGTACATTAATCCTTCGTGCTCGCCTACATTGTTACCATCAGTGTCTTCGATAACACCAGGTTGGGCAGGTAAAAACTTTTGTAAAAAGTCTTTAAATTTGCGCTCACCAATAAAACATATACCTGTGCTGTCTTTTTTATCGTGAGTAATTAGGTCTTGCTCTTCAGCTATGCGGCGCACTTCTGGCTTAGCAATATCGCCAACAGGGAATAATGTTTGGCCAATATGTTCGTGGCTAAGCGTGTATAAAAAGTAGCTTTGATCTTTATTATCATCTAACCCGCGGCACATAACGTATTTGTCATCGCGTAGTTCGCGGCGTACATAGTGACCGGTGGCAATAAAGTCGGCGCCTAATGCTTGGGCCGCAAATTCTAAAAAGGCTTTAAATTTAATTTCTTTATTGCACATTATATCTGGGTTAGGTGTACGACCTGCTTTGTATTCTGCTAAAAAGTACTCAAATACGTTATCCCAATACTCAGCGGCAAAGTTAACTGTATGCAGTTCAATACCGAGTTTATCGCAAACTGCTTGCGCGTCTTTTAAATCATCAGCTGCGGCGCAATATTCATCATTGTCGTCTTCTTCCCAGTTCTTCATAAACAGGCCTTCTACCTGATAGCCTTGTTGCTTTAACAAATATGCAGATACAGAAGAATCAACACCGCCGGACATACCTACGATGACTTTAATGTGACTATTTTCGCTCATGAATAATTTCGCTTATACAGATTACTGTTATTAATAACATCTTGGAAAGGCCGCGATTATAGCATGTATTTAAGCAGCGCTTAAAGAGGCTTAGCCTTAATGCAGCGCTTTTGTAGTTATTTTTATAGCGTCAGCAAAACGTTTTTGCTATTTGCAGTAAGCAAAATAAATATAAATAGTAAATAAGTGTGAATATTAGCTGTGTAATAGTAGGAGGAGTTATAGCTTTATATTGCTTTATAGTGTTATATTTAAGCGTAACTAAGGTTATTATTAATATACTCAATGGAATGAATATATGAACTATGCTTCTCACGTCAACAAAGTAAAATCTTTTATTTTAGATTACCCAAAAAAAACCGATATAAGTGAGTTGCTTAACAACCCGTTGAGTGAACTTAAAGAAACAGCTTATTATTTGTTTGATGAATTGATCACAATAACTCCCCCTATTTTTTTCCAAGAGCCACATCCTATTGTTGAGTTATTTAAATTAATTGAACAGTCGTTGAGCCCTAATCTAAAAGTAGAAAAAGCATTATTAGAGCATTTAGAAACATGGTGGGTTGAATGGCACTTTGTAGCGACTATGAATGCCAAATTACTTAACGAACATAACGACCCACAACAAAAATATTTAATTGCTCACACGCATCACCCTATGCGTAATCATGAGCTGAGCCATTATGCGAAATTATTTACAGTGCTTCCTATGCCTATTTGTAATGTGTGCGTTGAAACGGGTGATATATTAAAAGTTAACCAGCGTTATATTGATGTATTTGGTTTTACTATAAATGATACGCCCAATGTAGATATTTGGTGGGAAAAAGCCTACCCAGATATTGATAAAAGAAATGCTGCTCGGGCATTATGGAACGCATCGCTTGCACAAGCCGAAAATAATAAAGGCGATATTCCTGCAAACGACTACCAAATAACCTGCAAAAATGGTGAGCAAGTCATTATGCAAGTATCGGGTATTAATATTGGTAATGAATTTTTGGTTGTTTTTAATGACGCCACTGAGCGGATTAAAGCACATGAGATTTTAAGCGAAATGGCGTTTTTAGATTCGTTAACCAAAATTGCCAATAGGCGCCGCTTTGATGAAAAAATTGTTGATGAATTTTCCCGTGTTAAATTAGCAAACTGTCAGCTTTCACTCATTATAATTGATATTGATAACTTCAAAAAATTTAACGACCGTTACGGGCATATTGCAGGCGATAAGTGCTTATACGCTGTGGCACAAAAACTTGCCGACACAGTGAGTCGTCCAGAGGATTTTGTTGCCCGTTATGGGGGCGAAGAGTTTGTTGTATTGCTACCACAAACAGATAAACAAGGGGCGCTATTTGTGGCTGAACAAATTCAAAAAGCAATTGAAATGTTGGCAATTGTGCATGAAGATAGCTTTACAGGGTATTTATCAGTAAGCATGGGAATTAATACTGTTAATCATCATCAGTGTGATGATCATTTAACATTTATTCAAGCTGCCGACGATGCTCTTTATTATGCAAAAAACCAAGGAGGTAATTGTATTGCGCTAAGCCCTGGCAAATAGCTTAAACGCTAATTTAAAGTTAATAATGGCTTATAAATTAGCGATTGTAAGTTGGTTTACATCAGTTAGGTATGCTTTATACCTGTCATTACTTTATACTCGCCGTTTTTAATGCCATCTAGGGTGTACTTACCAATACTATAGCGAATTAAACGCAAAGTAGGGTGCCCAATATGTGCTGTCATGCGTCTAACTTGGCGGTTACGCCCTTCACTTATTGTTATGCTGAGCCAAGTTGTAGGTATTAGTTTTCGCTCTCTTACTGGCGGGTTACGCGTCCATACTGTTGGCTCACTGATGATGCTCACTTTAGCGGGTAATGTAAGGCCATCTTTTAATTCTACGCCTGTGCATAGTGCAGCAATTGACTCTGAGCTTGGCTCACCTTCTACCTGAACCCAATAAGTTTTACTGGTTTTTTTACCCGGTGCGGTTAGGGTGTTTTGTAATTTACCGCAATTGGTGAGCAGTAATAAACCTTCACTGTCTCTGTCGAGTCTGCCTGCAGCGTAAACTTCTTTTATAGGAATAAATTCAGCAAGGGTTTTTCTGTTGGCATCATCAGTAAATTGGCACAAAACGTCGAAAGGCTTATTAAATAAGACTATTTTTATATCTTGTGAAGCTATTGCTGGTTTTATTTCTCTTTTTGAAGCGACGCTTTTTAGCGTGCTGCGAGAATAGGTTCTGCCAGTATTACGTTTGGGTTTAGCTGTGTACTCTTGCTTATTAGCTGACTTATTATTCATTATATGCACCTGGCAGGTTTTGGTAAGCCGGCAATTTTAGTCGCTTGTTTTGCCGGGCCTTTAGGAAATAATTTATATAAATATAGGCTATTACCTTTATCTTCACCGAGTGCTTTAGCCATGGCTTTTACCAGCATTCTAATAGCGGGGCTGGTGTTGTATTCTAGGTAAAAGTTGCGAACAAAGTTAATAACTTCCCAATGCTGCTCAGTTAAACTAATGTTTTCTTGCTGTGCAATAATGGGCGCTAATTCTTTTGACCATAAAGTATGGTCAAGTAAATAACCTTGTTTGTCTGTTTCAAGCTGTTGGTTGTTAATTTCAAGCATAAGTTACCAGGTAATAGATTGATTGGTTGATAAGCTAAGGGTTACAAATTCGTCATAGCTAATTACTTTATCGTTATTATTTAGCTTTATAGCGCGAGCACTCGCATCAGGCGCTAAAATAAACAATGATTCGGCAAATTGTCGATACTGCTTTGCTGCATAACAGGCATCGCCAACCAGAAGTACAATATCAGTTGCTTGAATTAGGTTTTCTAATCGATTGGCGCTGTAGTAGCTAAGTGGTTTAGAAAATATATGTAAGGTGCTCAAAGCATTAGTTTGTAGGTTACTCATAGGTTCACCACATGTTGCTGGGTTTTAATTAGCGCTTTTTGCTGATCAAAGTTTAGTGCTTGCACATCTAACAATAAATCATTTTTGTTTAAGCCATAATCGAGTAGTGACTTTTCGCAGACGTAAATATTTTCAACGTCATAAATTTCCAATGTTTTAATGTTTTTAAAAAAATCTTTTATACCAAGCATATTTGGTTGTTGTTGCTTTTTTAGTGCCAGTACAGCTGGGCCACTAAAGAGCCAACTGATATTCTGATCGACAGCTGCAAATATGAGGGTCATGTCTAGGGCGTCGCGAATATGCAAGTCATCAAAAGGACTGCATTGGCTCATTACGAGTACGTTAATCATTTAAACTGTATCCATTTGTCGGCATCACTAGCAAGCATGGCAAATTCAGCAAGCCCAGCAACATTAAACACATTGGTGTGTTTAATGTCTAAACCACGTTTTTCAGCGGCGGTTACACATAACATTAAATTAATTTTTTGATCTGCTAATTGCTGCCACAACATCGGAATTTGTAGCTCATCAGTGGGAAGATCAAAGTGGTTTGAAGCATGATAAACCCCTTGCTGATATAAAAATATAGCGTCTATGGTGTGTCCTTGCGCTAAGCAAGCGTGCGCAAATTTAACTAAACGCTGCGTAGTATCGTGATCAGAGGGTGGAGTATGTAAAGACAAGACGAAACGCGACAAAATTATTCCAAAAAAAAGCCCCAATTAAGGGGCTATTTTAACAGAACTTTTTAATTAGTCATTATTTGCGCCAAGCAGAGCAAGTAATGAAGTAAATAAGTTATATACACTTAGGTAAAGTGACACAGTTGCGCGAATATAATTTGTTTCGCCACCGTTAATAATACGGCTGGTATCAAATAAAATTAAACCAGACATAATTAATACTACAGCAGCATTAAGTACCATAAACATCAGTGAACTACCGATGAAAATATTAACAATGCTTGCCACAATAACTACGATTAAACCAACCGTTAAAAAGCCACCCATAAATGAGAAGTCTTTTTTAGTGTTAAGTGCATAAGCCGATAAACCAAAAAATATCAGCGCGGTAGAGCCCAGCGCTTGCATAATTAGCATAGGGCCATTAGGCATTTCTGCATAGTGGTTAAGCATTGGGCCAAGGCCTGCGCCCATTAAGCCGGTAAAAGCAAATACCCAAAATACACCAGATGCAGTTTCTGCTTTTTTATTTACTACAAATAATAAGCCGAACGAGACAAGTGTGAACACTAATCCCATAAAGTATGGTAACTGTAGTGCCATTGAAATACCCGCTGTAACAGCGCTAAATGCGAGTGTCATAGCAAGTAATAGGTAGGTGTTTTTAAGCACCTTGTTTGTTTCAATGGTAGACATTACCGGTTTAGCGGTATTGTACGATTGATTAAACGCCATTGTAGAGCTCCTGTGGTTGAAACTGAGTAGTTCCGATAATTTAACTAAATTTAGATTAACAACTCTTATATGTTTGGGCAAACCTTTGTAGTTCAATAGAGTGAAATATTTAAATAAAAGTTCAATTACAATTAATACAGGCCACTTTTGCTTTAACTTTAAACAAATTAGTTGTTTTTTAATCACTTAAACAATTAATTTAAAATAAAGCTTCACAAACCTCTGCGCTTTCCCTATTATTCAGGCCGTGCGGAGAGATGGCAGAGTGGTCGAATGCACCGGTCTTGAAAACCGGCATGGGTTTATAGCCCATCTAGGGTTCAAATCCCTATCTCTCCACCACTTATTTAACAAATAAATGGTGTTTTGGTTTTTAAAATCAATAATAAGCATTTATTTAAAATAGTTTAAAATAGTATTAAAATACACTCTTATTTTTAACTATAGCAGTATCGGAGAGATGGCAGAGTGGTCGAATGCACCGGTCTTGAAAACCGGCATGGGTTTATAGCCCATCTAGGGTTCAAATCCCTATCTCTCCACCATATAACAAAACAGCCCGCTTAATTAGCGGGCTTTTTTGTGCCTCATATAAAATAATGCGTTTGTTTTGCAAGTTTAAATTACGACCATAGTCTCTATTTATAAGCTACCTCGCTTAGGGCATGCTTATATTATTGAGGCTTATGTTTGTATATTTAAGGATTTTACGATGAAACATCAACTTGCAAAAAGTGTCGGGCTTTCATTACTCTCCCCAATCATTATTGGTGGTATGTTGGGTGTTTATTATGGCCTTGCTATGAATGGTGACTTTTTATCAATATTTTTTCAATTATTGATGACGGCAATAGCAAACGCACATATTGTAGGGTTAACGATGGCCGCATTTGTAGTGCCAGGTTACTTACTTATGTTTAAGTACGCTAAAGTAAATTATTCAGGGGTTTTAACGCTTGGTTTATTAGGCGGCGCTATTTTTAGTTACTTACTTAGTGCTACTACGGGCGAGATATTTTTAATAAATAGTGTGATGTCTGGGTTTGCTGCAGGGCTGTTTTTGTTTGGGCTGCGTAAAACCGCAAAAAAATAATCGTAGCATTATTAAGCAAGCATGCTGATAAAGCGTGCATTTTCCTTTTTTTTAGCCGCAAAAGGTTTCAATTTTTCACGACAAAGAGTACCTTTAGCTACTGTATGTTTAATAAGAAGTAGTTTGGTATGCAAAAGCACGATTTTTACCAGTCATTAGTTAAGCAAACGCAATCGCTGATAGGCGGTGAATCGAATGTAATTGCTAATATGGCAAATATAAGCGCGCTGTTATTTACTTCATTAGATGATGTAAATTGGGCGGGCTTTTATTTTATGGATTCACCTACCGAATTAGTGCTTGGTCCGTTTCAAGGTAACCCAGCTTGCATTCGAATTCCGGTAGGAAAGGGTGTATGTGGAACCGCCGCTGCAACCGGACAAACACAATTAATAGAAGATGTTCACGCTTTTGATGGGCATATAGCCTGTGATGCAGCGTCAAATTCTGAAGTAGTTGTACCTATTATGAAAGCTGGTAAAGTATTTGCTGTACTTGATATAGATAGCCCAAGTATTAGCCGATTTGATACTGACGATCAAGCGGGTCTTGAAGCATTAGTAAAATGCTTAGAGGCAAGCCTATAATGAAAGACTTGCTAAATGTTCAAGACTACCTTTTTGCCGTACAAGATGTGGGCGATTGGGAAGGCGATGAAGAACATGTAGCGGAAACGCTCAATGATTTGATTCATATTGCTTGGGATCGTCTACCAGACGAAGCCGAGTGTGAATTTATCGATGAAACAATTAATGGTATTTGGGAACACCTTCGTGGTGATATGGCTGTAATTGAGGCCGACTTCGAAGAATTGGTCGACTGGGTAATACACTATGTTGATTCGTCCCTTGATGAAAAGATGTGAAAAATAGGTTCTAAAATGGAAACCACAAACAAGCTAAAAGATATGAACGAAGTGTTGGAATTTTTATATCAAGAATTCCCGCAGTGTTTTAAACAAAAAGACGGTATCAAACCGCTTAAAGTCGGTATTTTTAAAGATATTGCTGAGCGTATTGAAGGGTCTGAAAAAGTAAGCAAGACTCAAGTGCGCCAAGCGCTTAGAAAATACACGTCTAACTGGCGTTATTTAGAAGCTGTGACTAAGTCAGAGTTTCGTATTGATCTTGATGGTAATCAAGCTGAAAAAGTTGAGCAAGAGCATATCGACCATGCACAAAAAGCATTGGAAGAAAGCCGCGCGAAAATGGCTAAACGCAAAAAGCAGCAACGTCCGCGTCCAGATGCAGATGCAAAATCTTTCAAAAAGAAACCTGCTCATGCCGCTAAAAATGCTACTTCAGCAGATAAAACAGCTAAAGCCGCACCGGTTAAGCGTTCAGGAAAAATTGAACCTTTACCAGCAAGTGAGGTCAAGGTTAATAATAAGGTTAAGGTTAAACTTGGCCAAGCACTTGTTAATGCAATAATCACTGAAGTGAACAAAGACGACGTTCATGTTGAATTAGTGACTGGTATGCAAGTTAAAACCAAAGCTGACAGCTTATACATTATTTAAGCTGAAAATAAATTAAGGAGTTGTGTATGAGTAAAAAGTTTACGCTCATTCCGTTAGTTGCTGCCCTGTTTTCAGGTTCATTATTTGCTGCCGTTGAAGCCGTTACGTTAAAAGACTTACCGTTGCTCAAGCAAGAAAGTCAACATGCTACAGCCAGCAAACGAGTGGTTAACTTATTTACTCGTTCACACTATACACCGGTTCGATTTAACGATGAGCTTTCAAGTAAAGTGTACGATCGTTATATCGAATCCCTTGATTTTAATAAAAGTGTATTCTTAGCCAGCGATATTGCGTCATTTGAGCAATATCGTAATGGCTTTGATAACGCATTGGTAACCGGCAAGTTAGGCTTTACGTTTGATATTTTTAACCTAAGCCTTAAACGTCGCTTTGAGCGTTATGATTACTCGCTTTCATTACTTGAAAATGAGATGACGTTTGATAAACAAGATGAATACTTTTTTGATCGAGAAGATGCTGATTGGGTAACCACCCAAGACGAACTTGATGAAATATGGCGTGAGCGCGTTAAATATGATGCACTACGCTTAAAAATGACCGGTAAAGATTGGGAAGGTATAAAGGATGTACTTGTAAAGCGCTATAAAAATGCACAAAAGCGTTTAGTACAATCAAAATCTGAAGATGCCTTTCAAATAGTAATGAATTCGCTTGCACGCAGTATAGAGGCGCATACCTCTTATTTATCGCCGCGCCGTGCAGAGCAATTTAAAATGGATATGGACCTAGAGCTTGAAGGCATAGGTGCAGTATTAAGCCCAGACGAAGACTATACCGTTATTCGCAGTTTAGTACCGGGTGGTCCTGCCGATAAATCACAACAAATTAAAGCCGATGACCGCATTATTGGCGTTGCCCAAGACGGTAAAGAGTTTGTTGATGTGATAGGTTGGCGCTTAGATGACGTGGTTGATTTAATTAAAGGCCCTAAAGGTACAAAAGTACGTTTACAGTATCTAAAAGGCGCTGATGCGCACGGTACGCCTAAAATAGTTGAAATAACCCGAGATAAAATACGCCTAGAAGACAGAGCAGCTAAATCTGAAGTGTTTGAAGCACAGTATTCCGATTTAACCAGTAAAATAGGCGTTATTGAAATTCCTGGCTTTTATAATAACTTGTCGCAAGATGTAAAAGTTGAACTAGCTAAACTAAAAGAAGCTAAAGTAGACGGTGTTATTATAGATTTACGTCAAAACGGTGGTGGTTCTTTATACGAGGCAACACAGCTTTCTGGATTGTTTTTCGACCAAGGCCCAGTGGTACAAATTCACACTCTTAATAATCGTATTGAAGAGCAGAAAGACCGCGATGGTATTACGTACTACGATGGCCCGTTAACTGTTCTAGTAGACAGATACAGTGCATCTGCTTCTGAAATTTTTGCAGCAGCGATACAAGATTATGGTCGCGGTATTGTGATTGGCGAGCAAACCTTTGGTAAAGGCACTGTACAACAGCACAAAGGCTTAGGGCGAGCGTACGACCTGTACGACAACGAGCTTGGCAGTGTGCAGTATACAATTGCTAAGTTTTACCGCATAAATGGTGGTAGCACACAACACAAAGGCGTTATTCCTGATATTTCGTTTCCATCTGCAATTGATCCCGCAGAGTGGGGAGAAAGCAAACAAGATAATGCACTGCCGTGGGATAGCATAGTACGCGCTAGATACCAAGAAATGGGTGACTTAAAACCGATTATTACGTATTTAGATAAGCAACATGCGCAGCGTATTCAGTCAGAGCCAGAGTTTAATTATGTATTTGAAGACATTACTCGCTACAACGAAGAGAAAGACCGCAAAACTATTTCGTTAGTAGAAGCTCAGCGTATTAAAGAAAAAGATGAAAATGAAGCACGCGCTTTAGTGCGTACTAATGAGCGTTTAGCGCGTTTAGGTGAAAAACCAATCGAAAACCTAGATGATGTGCCGGAAGTAATTGAAAAGCTGGATCCATTTTTAGAGGAAGCAGCCCTGATCACTCAAGACTATATTAAATACGGGCGTATAGCCAAAAAGTAATAATTGGTTTACCTCTATAAAAAAAGGCGCAATTGCGCCTTTTTTGCTACCCATAATTTACAAGATTGTTATAATCGCTGATTACACAAAGTTGAGCTAGATCAATGTTGCTCGATTAATGCGCTGTATGTGCTAAGAAGAATAATTAACATGCATTAGATGTGTGTAGGAGTCTTTATCTTGAAGTCATTAGAAGAAAAACCAATAAAACCCGCCTCGTTTTTTGATGCACTCATTCCAATCTCAGTTCTCATTTGTTTACTTGGTGCGGCTGTTTATCTATTTGGTGATAATTCCTCTTCTGGGCCAAATCAAATAGCTTTGTTATTTGCTACTTTTGCAGCAGCATTAATAGGTCTAAAAAATGGCTACAATTGGAAAAAACTAGAAGATGCGATGATTGAAGGGATCACCTTGTCGTTAGGTGCTATCTTAATTTTACTTATGGTAGGTGCGTTAATAGGCACTTGGTTGCTTTCGGGCACAGTACCTACGCTAATTTACTATGGCTTACAGGTTATTAATCCGAGTTGGTTTTATGCAGCTAGTTGTTTAATTTGTGGCATTGTAGCAATGAGCATTGGTAGTTCGTGGACCACAGCGGCTACAATAGGTGTGGCTTTATTAGGCGTTGCTACAGGCTTAGGGTTAGAGCAAACAGTAACGGCTGGTGCGGTTATATCGGGCGCGTATTTTGGCGATAAGCTTAGTCCACTATCAGAGACTACTAATTTAGCGCCTGCGGTTGTGGGGGCAGATTTATTTGAACATATTCAGCATATGCTATGGACTACAGTACCGAGCTTTGTAATTGCCTTAATAATCTTTATATTTATGGGGTTTAACGCGACTGCATCGAGTGAAGCAGGGCGTATTGATGAAATTACTGCTATTTTGCAGCAAAACTTTAATATTGGTTTAGAAATGCTAGTGCCTTTAATTGTACTTTTGGTACTTGCGATACGCAAAATGCCAGCGTTTCCTGCTATATCGATAGGCGCGGTACTTGGCGCTGTGTGGGCTGTGTTGTTTCAATCTGATTTAATTGCCAGCCAAATAGACATAAGCCAAGGCCAGCTAATAGGCTACTTTAAATTAATTTGGACCACTTTTTTTGATGGTTTTAGTATTAGTACCCAAGACGACAATATGGATGCGCTCCTCAGTGGTGGTGGTATGTCAGGTATGCTTACAACAACCTGGCTAATTATGACGGCACTGATGTTTGGCGCTATTATGGAAAAAACGGGACTGTTAGATGTGTTTGTTAAGAGTATTCTTAAAATCGCAAAAAGCACAGGGTCGTTAATCACTGCAACTATAGCGACTTGTATTGGTACAAACGTCATTGCAGCGGATCAATATATTGCTATTGTGGTACCGGGGCGGATGTTTAAAGAAGAATACGCAAACCGTGGTTTAAAGCCGGTTAATTTATCGCGTACCTTAGAAGATGGCGGCACAATTACTAGCCCGCTGATCCCATGGAATACCTGTGGTGCATATATGCAAAGCGTGTTACTGATCAATCCATTTGACTATGCACTGTATGCTTTCTTTAATTTAATTAACCCTGTCTTGGCAATTATTTACGCTTATTTAGGTATTAAAATATTACGTATTAAACCAAAACAGACAGCTTAATTTAAACAGCCTCTTTTAAACATAAAAGAGGCTTTTTTTGGAGTATTTATGACTGCCGTACAAAAACCGCAAATACAATATTTAAAAGACTACCAAGCGCCAAACTTTTTAATTAACCACACCGAGCTTAACTTTGATTTACAGCCGTTAACAACAAGAGTCACTGCGCTACTTACATTGAGCCGCGTGGGCGCTAAAACGGCACCTTTAGTACTCGATGGTATTGATTTACGCTTAGTGTCGCTCTCAATAGATACTCATGATATTGGCGATTATAAAATAGTGGGTGAGCAACTCATTATTAATAATTTACCAGATCACTGCCAACTTAGTATAGTGACCGAAATTTCTCCGCAAACAAATACTTCCCTAGAAGGACTTTATTTATCGGGTGGGGCTTATTGTACTCAGTGTGAAGCGCAGGGTTTTAGAAAAATAACTTACTATATGGACCGCCCAGATGTTTTATCAACATTCGATGTAACCATAATAGCAGACAAAAAATACCCACAGTTACTCTCTAATGGCAACATGGTAGATAGTGGTGAAACGCAAGACGGTCGTCATTTTGCTAAGTGGCAAGATCCGTTTAAAAAGCCAAGTTACTTATTTGCGCTAGTGGCGGGTGACTTTGATGTATTAAATGACAGCTATACTACAAAAAGTGGTAAGAATGTCGATTTAGCCTTATTTGTAGATAAAGGTAATTTATCAAAAACACCGCATGCAATGAGCTCACTAAAAAAAGCAATGCAGTGGGATGAAACACGCTTTAATTTAGAGTATGACCTTGATATTTATATGATTGTTGCCGTTGATTTTTTCAACATGGGAGCGATGGAAAATAAAGGGCTTAATATTTTTAATAGTAAGTGTGTTTTGGCAAATCAAGAAACCGCTACCGATAAAGACTATCACACCATTGAATCTATTGTTGGGCATGAATACTTTCATAACTGGACCGGCAACCGCGTAACCTGTAGAGATTGGTTTCAGTTATCGTTAAAAGAAGGCTTAACAGTATTTAGAGATCAAGAATTTAGCAGTGATTTGGGCTCGCGAGCTCTAAACCGTATTGATGCCGTTAAAGTAATGCGTACTCACCAGTTTAGTGAAGATGCAGGGCCTATGGCGCATCCTATTCGTCCAGAAAAAGTAATTGAAATGAATAACTTTTACACTGTGACTGTATACGACAAAGGTGCTGAAGTTATACGTATGATGCACACCTTGCTTGGTGAAACTAACTTTCAAAAGGGCATGACACTTTACTTTGAACGCCACGATGGCCAAGCGGTTACCTGTGACGATTTTGTAAGTGCTATGAGTGATGCATCTAATATT
This sequence comes from Pseudoalteromonas sp. K222D, assembly GCF_017653575.1. Lineage (NCBI taxonomy): Bacteria > Pseudomonadati > Pseudomonadota > Gammaproteobacteria > Alteromonadales > Pseudoalteromonadaceae > Pseudoalteromonas > Pseudoalteromonas sp. K222D. The sequence goes on along the minus strand of NZ_JAGGDL010000001.1, from coordinate 94,323 downwards.
AACTTAGAGCAATTTAAACGCTGGTATAGCCAATCGGGTACTCCTCGTTTAAATGTACAACAAAGTTACCATAGCGAGACGCAAACGTTTAGCCTTACCATTGAGCAGGCTGCGCCAATTAATCAGCCACAAAACGATACTTTGCATATTCCTTTTGCAATTGAGCTGTTAGATAGCAAGGGGAAAAGTGTACCGTTACAATATAAAGGTCAGAGCGTTGATCATGTGCTTGATGTAACTAAAGCAACGCAAACATTTAATTTTGATCAGCTAGCAGAGCAACCTGTTGCCGTTTTATTGGAAGACTTTTCAGCCCCGTGTATATTAAAGCAGCACAGTAACGATCAAGACCTATTGCACATAATGCGCTTTGCGCGTAGCGATTTTTCGCGTTGGGATGCACAGCAACAGCTATTTATTAATGCGGTTAAGCGTGGTATTGCAAGCAAAAACCCTAAACCATTAAGTAATGAAATAATAGCAGCATTACAGGTATTAATAGCCAGTAGAGCAGGTGACTTGGTATTACTTGCTGAACTGTTAAAACTCCCTAGCTTTGATACCTTAGCAGCTGAGTTTGAGACGATCCCAGTTGATGCCATTCTTACTATTACACAGCAGTTTGAACAGCAAATAGCTGATACCCTTGAACAAGAATTTATTAATTGTTACCAAGCACTTGAAGACGATGGCAGTGTTAATGCGGCTGCTGTGGCAATACGTTCATTAAAACAACAATGTTTGTATTACCTAGCAAAAACAGACAGTTTACCAGCGGCTGAATTTATAAAAGAAGCTGCAAGCTCAACTAATATGACCAATGTGCTCGGTGCGCTCAGTGGTGCTATAAAAGCGTCGCATACATTAAGTGACACCTTGCTTGCACATTTTGATAGCCAATGGCGACACGACGTATTAGTAATGGACAAATGGTTTGCACTGCAAGCTATGCAGTCGGGTGATGATGCAATTGACAATATTAAAGCACTGTATGAACATCCTTGTTTTGACTTTTCAAACCCTAACCGAGTGCGTGCTTTAATTGGCAGTTTTAGTCACTTTAATACCGCGCAATTTCATCGCCTAGATGGTCAAGGTTATGCTTTGCTTGGTGATTTACTCATTAAGCTCAATACTATTAATCCGCAAAATGCATCACGCATGTTAACGCCTTTTATGTCGTGGAAACGTTACGATAAAGTACGTTCTGCAGCAATGAAAACACAACTGCAGCGTTTAGCTGATTTAGATACGCTGAGCGACGATTTATTTGAGAAGGTTGAAAAAGCCTTAAATTAAATCATGATTGAATATTATTTTAGATTAAATTTGAGCTACAACGAATGCATGGATTACTACCATGGACGTTATAGCTCAGTACAAGTTGTAGATGACAGCGGTAAAACCATTCGATTTGCCGCAAACTACCTGCGCCCCTACATTTCTAGTTTAGGGGTGCGAGGTAGGTTTAGATTGATACTTACCCCCGAAAATAAGTTTATCCGCCTCGAACGAGTAGCCTAAGCGCTTGTATTTATGTTATAGATATACATAAATATTGCCTTTTTGTTAATTTCGATTTGTCCTATTGTTAATTTGCGTGTATAAATTACTGGTATGACGTCTTACCATTGCGTAAACGTCAGTGAATAAAAAAAGATTATGACTGATTGAAGGCGACTGTTTGTAATTTGTTTAATTCGCTTCTATCGTTACGATTACACTAAAAACAATAACTTGATCACACAAAATGACCCGCGACAGGGGGGAAACCAAAATGATAAGAAGATCGCTTTTTGTTAAAAATAAAATCGCTATAGGTTTAGCAGCCGCAAGCTTAGGGTTATCTGCAATGACTGCACAAGCGGCAGTTTTTGAAGCCGGAGGTTTTGATATAACTTTCGACTCCACTTTTTCTTATGGGCAAAGTATTCGTGTAGAAGACCGAGACTTTGGCTTAATAGGTAAAAGTAACAACCCTTCATTCGATTGGACGGGTTATAACCCAGCCTTAAACAATACCGTTTACTCATCGCAAGATGTGTGGGCGCAACCAGGATCATATTCAAACAATGGTGATGCAGGCGACTTAAACTTTGATAGTGGTGATTCGTTTTCAAAACTATTAAAGGGCACCCATGATCTATCTATCAGTAAAGATAATTATGGTTTGTTTACTCGATTTATGTATTTTTATGACTTTGAGTTAATGGATGGCGATCGTGCTTATGTAAACCCTACCTCAGGCCAAGGCGTCGATCCATGTGATGACAAAGATACAAAAGCACAAAGCTGTGCTGACATCCGTTTATTAGATGCGTATGTATGGGCAAGCTTTGATTTAAATGAAGGAAAAAATCCGCTATCAATTCGCGTTGGTCAACAAGTAATAAATTGGGGTGAAAGTACATTAATATCGCATGGTATTAACGTTAACCCAGTTGACATAGACCGTTTAAAAGCGCCTGGTGCAGAGCTTAAAGAAGCCTTTATACCTGTTGGTATGTTATGGGCGTCGTTAGGTATTACTGATAACGTAACCTTAGAGGGTTTTTATCAATACCAATGGCAAGAAACACGCTTACCAGCAACGGGAACGTATTTTTCTACCAATGACTTTGCCTCTGAAAATGGTTATCAGCAAAATGTGCAGTTAGGTTTTACTTCAAATCCTGATATTGATTTAGCATTTTTAACCGACAGTTTAAATAATTTAACCTCTGACTTTGCCCTAGCAGCCTCACTCAAAGGCGTTGATCCTTCAAGTGCTCAAGGCAAAGCGCTACTGGCCGAAATGTATTTAGCCTATTCAACTAAGGTAGCACTAAAAGGTAAAGGCGATGAAGGTAAAGTAGAGCCGGATGACGGCGGCCAATACGGTTTACGTTTAGGCGTGTTTTTACCTGAATTTAATGACACGGAAGTGGCATTTTATCATGTGAATTATCATAGCCGTCGCCCGTTAGTATCTGGTCGAGTGTCTAATTTCACTCAAGCTTCACTTACCCAAGATTTAGCAATGATTACAACGACCGAAATCACTGAAGATAATATTCATAATTTAAGAGCTTTCTCTTTAGCAAAAAATGAATACCCAGAAGACATTAAACTCTATGGTTTGAGCTTCAACACATCTTTAGGTGAAACTGCGTTTGCCGGTGAGTTTACTTTTCGCGAAGATGAACCACTACAAATTGATGACGTAGAGCTACTTTACGCTGCAATGCCAGAGCAATTAGCAGTGGCAGGTTTACGCCCTGAATTTGCAGGTATTTCACAAATGAGCCAAGGCAATGCAGTTAGTGTTGTTGGCCCAGGCGAGCTAGCAAAAGGTTATATAGAGCGTAATACCAGTCAATTACAATTTACCGCGACGCATTTATTTGGCCCATCTTTGGGTGCAGATAGCTGGGCTGTGGTAGGTGAGGTTGGTGGCGTGCGTATTCATAGTATGCCGGAGTACGATGAAATGCGTTTAAACGTTTCTGGTACTGGGCGTAGTGGCATTATGACCGGCCCAGGCAGTTCTGATTATTCTGCGCTACATATGGCGTTATCAAATGGAGCAGAGCAAAAACAATTTGCTACGGCTACATCGTGGGGTTATCGCTTAATTGCTAAAGGTGATTATTATAACCTGTATAACGGTATTAACTTTTCGCCACGTTTTGTATTTTCTCATGACGTAAATGGTAGCACGCCAGATCCTATGTTTTTGTTTATAGAGGATCGTAAATCGTTAGGTGCAACCATGAACTTTAACTATCAAAATGCGTGGTCATTAGATGTTAGCTACAACTCATTTTGGGGTGGCGGCGACATTAATACCTTCTCTGATCGCGATTACATTTCATTTAACTTAAAATATTCTATTTAGGGGTAATATTATTATGATTAAAAAACCTACCCTCATTGCTACTGCATTTTGTAGCTTGTTTGCAAGTCACGCTGCTTTAGCTAAAATTAGCAGCGAAGAAGTTGCGCGCTTAGGTGCAGACTTAACGCCACTAGGCGCTCAAAAAGCAGGCAATGCAGATGGTTCTATTCCTGCGTGGAATGGTGGTATTACCGCAGCACCGGCAGGTTATAAAGCAGGTATGCATCACTTAGACCCGTTTAATACGGATAAAGTGTTGTTTACTATTGATAAAAGCAATATTGAAAAATATAAAGCGAACTTAAGCCCTGGCCAAATTGCGTTATTTGAAGCGTATCCTGATACCTTTAAAATGCCAGTATATGCAACTCGTCGCTCTGCTTCGTTCCCGCAATTTGTATATGATGCAACTAAGCAATTTGCACCCACTGCAGAGCTAATAGAAGGCGGTAATGGGATTAAAAGTACAGCAATTGGTATTCCATTTCCTATTCCTAAAACTGGTTTAGAGGCAATTTGGAATCACTTGCTACGTTACCGTGGTCAGTCTATTGAGCGTTTTGGCGGCCAAGCAGCACCTACCGCTTCGGGTTCGTATAACTATGTTGGTTTTGATGAGCAACTACTAGTTAAATACTCAGATCCAAGTGCTACACCTGCGCAACTGCAAGACTCAAATATTTTGTTTAAGTTTAAACAAAAAGTAACAGAGCCGGCACGCCTAGCGGGTACTGCGTTATTAGTGCATGAAACCATGGACCAAATATTAACGCCACGCCAAGCATGGACCTACAACAGTGGTCAACGTCGTGTTCGTCGTGCACCTAACGTTGCTTATGATGCACCAGGTACAGCAGCTGACAGCTTACGTACCACTGATGACTTTGACATGTTTAACGGGTCACCAAACCGTTACACCTGGACATTAAAAGGTAAGCAAGAGCTTTATATTCCATACAATAGTTATAAGCTCCATAGCGATAAACTAAGCTATGACGAAATATTAATGCCAGGACATATTAACCCTGAGCATACACGCTACGAAAAGCACCGTGTGTGGGTGGTTGAAGCTAACTTAAAAGATGATACGCGCCATATTTATAAAAAACGTGTGTTTTATATTGATGAAGATAGCTGGCAAGTACAGGTTACCGATATTTACGATAACCGTGACCAACTTTACCGTGTAGCTATGGCTTATGGCCTTAACTACTATGAAGTACCAACGCAGTGGAGTACGTTAGAGGTTTATCATGATTTAAACTCTCGTCGTTACTTAGCAATTGGTTTAGATAACCAGCACAAAATGTATGATTTTTCTCAGTCGTTTAACGACAATGAGTTTACATCAAGCGCATTACGTCGCGAAGGTAGATAGTTAATAGTAGGCACCTAACCGATTAGTTAGGTGCCTTTTTTCCTTTCTCATCGCGTTTGTCTTTTTGACGCGCGGGGCTTTTCCTCACCTAAATAGACAAACAATTCCCCAGTTCAAGGCGATTTAAATTTATGAAGTATTTGGTATATGCCAGCCTGATCCTCAGCGGTGCGAGTGTTGCACAAGAAACTCCTCAATTTGCTATTAGTGCAATAAACGCCGATAAAACGTTATTGACTGATATTACCCAAACTAAAGCGGGTTTAGTGGCTGTTGGTAAGCATGGCACTGTAATTACAAGTATTAATGGTATTGATTGGCAACAAGCAGAATCGGTGCCAACTCAAGTATTGTTAACTGCGGTTGATTTTACTAATGAAAACAATGGCTGGGCCTGTGGGCACGATGCAACAATAATAAATACTACAAATGGTGGTAAAACGTGGCATTTACAACAAGCTAAGCCAGAGATAGATAAACCGTGTTTAGATATTTTATTTAAAGATGAGCTACATGGTTATGCTGTGGGGGCTTATGGCATGTTTTATCAAACCAGCGACGGTGGTAAGCACTGGCAAAAACGTTTTTTAGACTCGCTATTATTTAGTGACGATAGAGAATATTTGAGTGATTTAAAAGAACACGACCCAGAAGGTTATGAAGCAGAAACAGCCTCAATTTTGCCGCACTTTAACCGCATTGAGCAAACTCCAGACGGTTTAATGTTAGTGGGTGAAATGGGCTTAATGGCAAAAAGTACCGATGCAGGCTTAACATGGCAGCGAGTTGACGAAATTTACCCAGGATCATTTTTTGCATTTAGCGCCAATGCGCAGCAAGAGGTAGTGGCAGGATTACGAGGCAATGTTTTTACTCGCCAGCAAGGTGATCAAAATTGGCAGCACCTTGATAATAAAAAAACAGCAACGATTAACAACATCATAAATTATAACAATGAACAATGGCTAATGTTGGCCAATAGCGGCGTGATTTTTCATTTGCAAAACGCTGAGCTTACACATGAGCAATTGGCCGACGGTAAAGCAATTTTAGATGGTGTGATTTTAAATAATAAACTAATCATGGCAACAGAAGATGGCATTAAAGTGAAGGAGTTGACCCCTTAATGCATAAGATTTTAGACTTTATAGAAAATGCGATATTTAAACATCGCTTAATTATGCTTATAAGTTTTGTGCTTATAACCTGTTTATTGGCATTTAAAGCGACACAAATTCAACTTGATGCCTCGTTTAATAAAAACATTCCGTTAAACCACGATTATATGAAGGTATACACCAAACATGAAAAGCAGTTTGGTGGCGCTAACAGTATTTTAATTTCGGTGTGTGACGACAGCGGCGATATATTTAATCCTGAATTTTTTACCCAATTAAAAGCGGTACACGACCAGCTATATTTTATCCCTGGGGTTAATCGACCTTTAGTAAATTCAATATTTTCACCCAGCGCTCGATTTGTTGAAGTAGTTGAAGATGGTTTTGCCGGCGGGCCAATAATTCCTGCTAATTTTAAAGCCGATAAACAGGGTTTAGGGGTCGTTAAAGAAAATATCGAAAAAGCGAAAGTAGTTGGGCGCATGATTGCCAGTGACTATTCGTGTGCGATGGTGACAGCGCAATTAATGGAAACCGATCCGCAAACCCAAGAAAAGCTCGATACCTTAGCATTTGCGCAAAAACTCGAAACACAACTACGTGAACCGCTAAGCACCGACAAGGTGAGTATTCATATAATTGGTTTTGCTAAAATGGCCGGTGATATAGCCGAAGGTGCAAAAGGTGTGGTGGTATTTTTTGCCATCGCGATTGCCTTTACTTTTATTATGGTTTGGCTATTTTGTGGCAGTTTAAAGCTGACTATTTTACCTATAATGTGTTCGATCATTGCTGTAATTTGGCAATTAGGGCTACTGTCGAGTTTAGGCTTTGGCTTAGATCCTATGTCTATTTTGGTACCTTTTTTAGTATTTGCAATTGGTGTGAGCCATGGTGTGCAGATGATTAACGCGATAGGTAAAAAAGTAGGCGAGGGTAAAAGTACGCGAGAATGTTGTCAGTCAAGCTTTAGAGCATTATTGATCCCAGGCGGCATTGCGTTGTTATCGGATACGGTTGGCTTTTTAACTCTGCTAACCATTGACATTGGTATTATTAGAGAGCTTGCTATAACTGCTAGTTTAGGTGTTGCGGTAATTATATTTACTAACCTAATTTTACTCCCTGTATGGGCGTCGTATATGCACTTTGAAAATAGTGTACATATTCAATCGGGTGATGCTAAAAAGCCAAATATGCTTGATGCAATTAGAGATTTATTGGTTAAAGCCACCGATCCTAAAATTGCTAAAATGATAATTGCTTTTACTTTAGTGTTATTTGCACTTGGTTATTGGCAAGCAGATAAAATGCGTATTGGGGACTTACATGCTGGCGCACCATCATTGCACCAAGATGCACGCTATAACCAAGACACATTTTTAATCTCGGACAAATACACCATTTCGTCTGATATCTTAAAGGTAATTGTAGAAGCGTATCCTGCAGCATGTACTGAGCATGATGTGATGCAGCGTATTAGCCGCTTTCAGTACAAAGTAGAGAATGTGGCCGGTGTGCAATCAGCGGTAAGCTTAAGCTCGGTAGCGCAGTCGGTAAATGCCGGTTATAACGAAGGTAACCTTAAATGGCAAAGCCTGCCACGTAACTCTGCAAGCTTAGTACAATCTACCTCGCGGGTAGAAACCAGCACGGGATTACTCAACGGCGATTGCTCAGTGATGCCAGTGATTATCTTTTTAGATGATCATAAAGCGCAAACAATTGATCTTGTAATTGAAAGTGTTAAACGCTTTGCACAAGAAGAGGGTACAGATAAAGTTGCGTTTAAACTCGCATCAGGCCCAGTAGGTGTAATGGCAGCCACAAACGAGTCAGTGTCAGCGGCGCAAATTCCGATGATGCTGTATGTTTACGGCGCTGTAATTGTTTTGTGTTTACTAAGCTTTAGAAGCGTAAAAGCAACCATTGCAGTAGTGTTACCTCTGTATGTGGTATCTACTCTTGCACAAGCACTAATGGTACAGCTGGAAATTGGCTTAACCGTGTCTACACTGCCAGTTATTGCATTAGGTGTGGGTATAGGCGTTGATTATGGTATTTATATATTGTCGTCGATGATGGGACAGTTAAAACAAAATGTACCGCTGAGTGTTGCTTATCGAAATGCGTTAATTGAGCGCGGTAGTGCAGTATTATTTACCGGTATTACACTTGCTATTGGCGTGAGTACTTGGATTTTCTCTGATTTGAAATTTCAAGTTGATATGGGAATTTTGCTTACCTTCATGTTTTTAGTAAATATGCTGGGTGCAGTGCTGCTTTTACCAGCAATTGGTAGCTTGCTCTGGACTGACCAGAAAAAATAAAGTGAATAAGTTTGCTCCTAAATGGCCTGTAAAGGCCATTTATATCTATAATTTGTGAATAGATGACCAAATAGCTGAAAAGCTAAAAATGTTTTCATCGTAAAAGGCTGTTTATTAGTTGTAAACGAGTTAGAATTTGTTCGACTCCACGCTAATAAATGCTGTACAAATATTCTGCTATTAAGCAGTAATAGATTTAAGGAATAAACAATGACACGAAATGAAGGTCAAGCCTCAGTTATTTTAGATAATGTTTGTAAGCTTATCCACAAAAAAGTTCGCGCTGATAATGTGTTACTCGTTGAAAAATTCGCCAAAGCCTTGTACAGCAATATGTCTAAAGAGGATTTGGCTAATCGTAACGATAGTGACTTATATGGTGCTGCACTAAGCCTTTGGAATTCGCTAGAAAAGAACACGTCTGATGACGCGGTTATTCGCGTTTTCAACCCAGAAGTGGCAAAAGATGGCTGGCAGTCATCGCATACCATTGTTGAGATTATAGCTAAAGACATGCCGTTTTTAGTTGATTCAGTACGTATGGCCATGACTCGTGAAAATATTGCCTCTCACTTATTACTACATAGCCCGCTTAAAATCCAACGAGATGAAAATGACAAAATCTCAGGTTTATCTGGTTTAAAAGCAGAGCAAGAATCAACCTCGACCAAAACAGTATTCTTTATTGAAATTGACCGTCAAACAGATTCAGCTGTGATTGAGTCTTTCAAACAAGAGTTAGAGTCTGTGCTTACAGATGTGTCGGTAGCGGTAGAAGACTGGCAGCCAATTCGCGAAAAGCTAATTGCAGTTAGTAAAGAGCTACCAAAACGTCGTGCTGGCAAAAATAATGCTGAAGTAGATGAAACGGTTGAGTTTTTAGACTGGTTAGTTAAAGACAACTTTACCCTAATGGGCTATCGCCAATATGAGTTATCGCCAATACAGGGTGATTACGAGTTAAAAGGCGTAATGGAAACCAGTTTAGGTTTGATGAAAAATGCCGGTGTAGAACACACTCGTCTACTTTCTGAATTACCAGAAGCTGCTCGCCAAGATGCGCGTAGTAGTAACTTACTAATTTTAACTAAAACTAACTCATTATCACGCGTACATCGTCCGGCTTATATCGACTATGTTGGTGTAAAACGTTTTGATGACAAAGGCAATGTTATTGGTGAGGATCGCTTTATTGGCTTGTTCTCGTCAAACTTTTATAACTACAGTGCGGCAGACGTACCGGTTCTTAAAAGTAAAATTGACCGTATTATGCAAATGTGTGATTTTGCCAAAGGCACCCATGCTTATAAAGCGGTGCTTAATATTTTAGAAACCTACCCGCGAGATGAACTTGTACAAGCCCGCGAAAGCGAATTGCTAGAAGTTGCAATGGGCGTGTTGCAAGTACAAGAGCGTGATATGTGTCGCTTGTTTGTACGTAAAGATGCCTATGGACGTTTTTTCTCATGTATGGTTTATGTACCACGTGAGCGCTATAACACGGCACTGCGTCATGAAACGCAAAATATTTTAGCAAATGCATTTAATTCTGACGAAAAAGTCGAATTTACAACCTATTTCTCTGAGTCAACACTAGCCCGTACTCATTATACCGTGCGTGTGACTGATAATAATATAGAGTATAAAGTGAAAGACATTGAAAACAATTTAGTTGAAGCGGCCCGTACTTGGGAAGATAAATTACAATCAGCCTTACTAGAGCAAGCTGGCGAAGCACGCGGTAATGAATTAAACCGTAAGTATGCTCAAGCATTTGCTCGCTCATATAAAGATGAAGTATTACCAAGTGCAGCTGTTGTTGATATTGAAAAGCTAGAAATGCTTAACGATGAAAACAAACTTGAAATGTTATTTTATCGCCCGCAAGAAGAAGCTAACAGCAATGTTGTGCGTTTAAGCTTATTTCATAAAGATGAGCCTATTCACTTATCTGATGTGATGCCGATGCTAGAAAACTTTGGCTTACGTGTCGTTGGCGAAACACCTTATTCAGTTAAAACTAGCGATGGTAGCATTAATTGGATCATGGATTTCTCTATGCTAATTGATAGCAAAGGGATGGCAGATTTTGATAAAATTTCAGCACGTTTTCGCGCTGCGTTAACCAGTGTTTGGAATAACCGCTTAGAAAACGACGGTTTTAACCGTTTAGTATTAATGGGTGGTCTTACTGGGCGTGAAGCGTCAATATTACGTGCGTACGCTAAATACATGCGCCAAATTGGGGTTACCTTCTCGCAAGCTTACATTGAAGGCACTTTTGCAAATTATCCACACATTGCAGCAAAAATTGTTAACTTGTTTACTAAAAAGTTCTCAGTTAAAAGCCCTGCAAGTGAAAAAACACTTGAAAAGCTTAGTACAGAAATATATTTAGAACTTGAAAACGTAGCCAATCTTGATGATGACCGTATTATACGTTTATACGTTGATATGATAGTGGCAACACTGCGTACTAGCTTCTTTCAAAAAGATGGCAATGGCCAATTTAAATCGTATGTATCGTTTAAAATTAAGCCAAGCTTAATTCCTGGCGTACCATTACCATTACCGGCGTTTGAAATTTTTGTATATTCTCCGCGTATTGAAGGTGTGCATTTACGATACGGTAGTGTTGCCCGTGGTGGCTTGCGTTGGTCAGATCGCCGTGAAGATTTCCGTACTGAAGTACTTGGCTTAGTTAAAGCACAACAAGTGAAAAATGCGGTAATTGTGCCAGTAGGTTCTAAAGGCGGTTTTGTTTGTAAACAATTGCCAACTGAGCGTGAAGCATTCTTAAAAGAAGGCCAAGAGTGTTACAAAATCTTTATTCGTGGTTTGTTAGATATCACAGATAATATTGTACAAGGTGAAATTGTTGCGCCTGTAGATGTAACTCGCCACGATGGCGATGATGCTTATTTAGTTGTAGCAGCCGATAAAGGTACTGCAACTTTCTCTGATATTGCTAATGGCATTGCAAATGAATATAACTTTTGGCTAGGTGATGCGTTTGCATCAGGTGGCTCAGTGGGTTATGACCATAAGAAAATGGGTATTACAGCACGTGGCGCGTGGGAATCAGTTAAACGTCATTTCCGCGAAATGGATATTGATTGTCAAACAACCGATTTTACCGTGGTAGCTATTGGCGATATGGCAGGGGATGTATTTGGTAATGGTATGTTGTTATCTAAACATACTCGTTTACAAGTTGCATTTAACCATATGCATATTTTTATTGACCCAACACCAGATGCAGCAGCAACGTATCCTGAGCGTGAACGTTTATTTAAATTACCGCGTTCATCGTGGGAAGACTTTAATAAAGATTTAATTTCTGCCGGTGGTGGTGTTTTCTCTCGTGCGGCTAAGTCGATTACACTAAGCCCAGAAATGAAAAAAATGTTAGGCACTAAAAAAGCCAGCATGACACCAACTGAACTGATCAAAGCTGCGCTAATGATGGATTACGATCTATTGTGGAATGGTGGTATTGGTACTTATGTTAAGAGCAGCAAAGAAACTGACGCCGATGTAGGGGATCGTGCAAACGATGCACTGCGTATTAACGGTGGCGAGCTAGGTGCTAAAGTATTTGGCGAGGGCGGTAACTTAGGTGCAACTCAGTTAGGACGTATTGAATTTGCAGCGAAAGGCGGCCGTGTTAATACTGACTTTATTGATAACGTAGGTGGCGTTACTTGTTCAGATAACGAAGTTAATATTAAGATTTTACTTAATGGTTTAGTTACCTCAGGTGACTTAACGCGCAAGCAACGCGATGAACTTTTATACGCTATGACAGACGAAGTGTCTAAGCTGGTATTGAATGATTGTTATCGTCAAACACACACTATTTCAATTACTCAATCTAAAGGCTCATCAACGCTTAAAGAGAAAATTCGCTTTATTCATGCTCTTGAAAAAGAAGGCAAGCTAAATCGTGCGATTGAGTTTATCCCAAGTGATGAAGAATTAGCAGAACGTGCAGCAGCTGGCAAAGACTTAACACGTCCAGAGTTAGCGATTTTAGTGTCGTACTCTAAAATGGTACTTAAAGAGTCATTTGTTACAGATGAAATTACGGAAAATCCATATTACCGTCAATTGTTAGTTAATTCGTTCCCGTTACCACTGCGTGAGAAGTTTAACGAAGCGATGGATAATCACCCACTTCGTAAAGAAATTATTGCCACTAAACTGGCTAATCAAATTGTTAACGATATGGGCCTTAACTTCATGGTGCGTATGCATGAAGAAACCGGTGCAAATGAAGCTGAAATTGCTTTATGTTATTCAATTGCCAGCGAGTTGTTCCAAATGAGCGATACGTGGGCCTCGGTTGTTGCACTTGATAATAAAATTCCGGCTGCTGTACAAACCGAAATGCTATACCAATTACGTCGCACGGTTCGTCGTGTAACACGTTGGTTCTTACGTCATCGCAACAAAGCACAAACAATTACCCAAACAGTTGAATTTTTTGCGCCAACATTTGCAGATTTAAGTGCTAATTTAACAACGTATATGGTTGATAAAGAAGGCGAGCTTTTAGTTGCAGCTGCCCAAGAGTTAACACAAAGTGGTGTGCCTGCAGAACTAGCTAATCGCATTACTGGTTTATCTAGCTTGTTTTCTGCTATGGACTTAGCTGAAATCTCAGCAAGTTCGAAACAAAGTATCGATACTGTATCGCATACTTACTTCAAGCTTGGTGCAAACATGGGCTTACATTGGTTCTTAGAGCAAATTACTAAGCAACCAGTAGCAAACCATTGGCAGGCATTAGCGCGTGCATCGTACCGCGAAGAGCTTGATTGGCAACAACGTACATTAGCAGAAGTGGTATTAAACGGTTTTGCCGATGATAACAAAGATGTTAATGGCCAAATTGAGCAATGGATGGATAGCCAAGAGTTATTATTACAACGTTGGAAGCAAATGCTTGCAGAGTTTAGAACATCACAAACTCACGATTTTGCTAAGTTTTCAGTAGCACTACGTGAACTCATGTTATTAAGCCATAACTGCGTGTAATAGAATAAAAACCATAATTAATGCCTACTCATTATTTTCCTTGGTGAAAATAATGAGTTAATGGTTAAAATTGTTATACAATACCTCGGCCTAGTCTGAGGTATTTTTTTGTCTGCATTTTAAGAGGATTATATTCATGTTTTACGATTTAGCTCGCCGTTTTATGTTTACCCGTGATGCGGAGTGGGCGCATGAGTTCGCTCTTAATAATTTAAGTCGTTTTGCCAATACACCATTAAGCGCTGCTTGGTCACAAAATATTGTGAATAAACCAGTTAATTTTTTAGGCTTAGAACTTAAAAACCCCGTTGGTCTTGCTGCAGGGCTTGATAAAAATGCAGAGTGTATTACTGCATTTGCACAAATGGGCTTTGGTTTTGTTGAAGTGGGTACAGTTACTCCGCGCCCACAAGCTGGTAACGATAAACCACGTATGTTTAGATTGCCGCAGTCAAGTGCCATTATCAATCGCATGGGATTTAATAACAAAGGCGTTGATAATTTAGTTAATAACGTTAAAGCAGCCAACTATACCGGTATTTTAGGTATTAACATTGGTAAAAATAAAGACACACCGAATGAGCAAGGCAAAAACGATTACATACATTGCATGCGCAAGGTGTTTGAACATGCCTCGTATATAACTGTTAATATTTCATCGCCAAATACCCCAGGGCTTCGTGATTTACAATACGGTGCAGCCCTTGATGATTTACTACAAAGTTTGAAAAACGAGCAGCTTGATCTTGTTGCTAAACATGGTAAACAGGTACCTATGCTGGTAAAAATTGCGCCAGATTTAGATCCAATCCAAATTGCTCAAGTAAGTGAATCTTTACTAAGTAATAAAATAGATGGGGTAATTGCTACCAATACTACACTTGAGCGTAGCATGGTTGCGGGTCAGCAATATGCTGACGAAGCCGGTGGTTTATCGGGGCAGCCAGTTAGGGAGCGTGCGACGCATGTAGTTAGCGAGTTAAAGCGTTTAACTAATGGGCAGTTACCTATTATAGGTGTAGGCGGTATTGACGATGTGTCATCGGCGAAAGAAAAAATAAACGCAGGTGCCGATTTAGTACAAATTTATACTGGCTTTATTTATAAAGGCCCACAATTAATTAAATCGATAGTTGATAGTTTATAAAAAATAGGGCTACTTAGCCTTAAAAGTTAAGTTTGTTTTAACACTAAAAGGCTAACTTACCCTCTAAGCTTTTGATCGTTCAATAAATGTTCTAATAAAACATTTTAAAAATGATTAAAAGCGGCTATACTTTGTGCTTATTGTTTTTATTATATTTAAATGTTAAGCGTGGAGGGGATATGTTACAAGCATCAAAGCAATGGCAGTGGATATCTTGCGCCAAAAAAAACCGCTTATTACTTGATTTAAATGAAGATATGCAGCTCTGCACTCCTTATAAGTTAAGACAACTTACTGACAGTACATTTAAAAACCCTTATTTTAGCTTAGAAGATGCCGCTTTTTACGAACAAGTTTATCAATATCTTGTGCAATTTAAGCTGTGGAATCCAGCGCAATTATGTCAAATATCACTCAATGCAACCGCAGTGAAATTTCAATTAAAGCCAGTACTTGCTAAAAGTTGGTTTTTTGAGCAATACACAGGAAGCACTCCAAGTACTGAAGCCGTTATTAATTTAACCTCTAAAGCGCAGTCGGGAGAGTTTTTAATTGTAGAGCACAGCAGTGATGCATCTGTGTGTATTAACCTAAGTGAAAATTTTCAATTAGATGATAATTTATCATTAGTACAGTTTGAAGCCATTCGCGTTTTAAACAATCGTGTACATCCTCTCTTAAATCAGCATATTCATAGCCAAATAGCTTAATCTAATTTTATTTTCAGCCCGTGTTTATGGCGTGTTTGTATGCAAACCTATGTTATAATCCTGCGCAATTAGCTATTAAGGGTTACTACTTTGCAATTTATCGCACTTACTTCTATCGGAATCGAAAATTTATTGGTTGATGAACTAACAGAACTTGGCGCAACTGTGTCTAAGCAAACTGTTGGTTCTGTTCGCTTTGAGGCAGACTCATTATTGGCGCAAAAGGTGTGTTTATCGACTCGCTTTGCTACGCGCGTGCTTATGCTTATTGAAGAAAAAGAAGGCGTAGATGACAAAAATAGCCTGTATAACTTTGCTCGCTCACAACCATGGCAAGAATGGTTTGGGCCTACACAAACGTTTGCTGTCGACTTTAATGGCACCAACGACTCATTAAAAAATACACAGTTTTCTGGTTTAGTTATAAAAGATGCCATAGTTGATTACTTTAACGACTTATTCGAGCAGCGCCCTAATGTTGATAAACAAGACGCTAATGTGCGTGTGGTTGCGCGTTTAAATCGTTATGGCGTATCTATGTATATAGATTACTCTGGCCCGCGTTTATCTGAACGTGGTTACCGACAGGGCCAAGGTAAAGCACCTATAAAAGAGCATTTAGCAGCGGCATTAATCAAACGCAGCGGCTGGCTTGAAAATGTAAATCAGCCTTTGTTTGACCCATGTTGTGGTGCAGGTACTATTTTAATTGAAGCTGCCGGTATGGCGCGCAACGAAGCTCCCGGCTTATTTCGCGAAGGCTTTGCATTTGAGCGCTTACCAAGTTTTAGAGCTGCGAAATTTAAAGAGCTAAAAGAAGAATTGCTGGGCAATATTATAGACCCTAAATTATGGCTCATTGGCCACGATTACGACGCTCAAGTATTAGGTAAAGCAATTGATAACGCAAAACGTGCTGAGCTAGACGATATTATTAAGTTTAAACAAAGTGATGCAACTAAACTAACCGCAGTGGCTAAATTACCTGGCGTAGTTATATCTAACTTACCTTATGGTGAGCGTATTGGTTCTATGGCTGAGCTTGTAGATTTACATCGTAATTTAGGCGTGGGCTTTAAAAAGCACTTCAATCATTGGAAGCTTGCTTTACTGGGTATGGATGAGAGCTTATTTAAGCTGTTAAAGTTGGTTAGGCTGAAACGTTATAAATTTAAAAATGGCCCGTTAGATGTTGAACTTAACTTGTATCAACTTGATGACAAACAAGTAAGCCTGACAACCGATGATAAAAAAGCGCTGAATTTTGAAGGTTCAATGTCTTTTGCTAATCGATTGAAAAAGAACAAGCAGGGTTTAAAAAACTGGCTTAAGCAAAACGAAATTACAGCATACCGTGTATACGAAGCTGATATTCCTGAGTACAACGTTGCTGTAGATATTTACGGTGACTCAGCGGTTATTTTTGAATACGCAGCCCCGAAAGAAATTGATGAAAAAACGTCTGAAAAACGCTTACAAGATGTGATCAGCTTAACCGCTGAACAACTCAAAATAGCACCAGAGAATATTGCTGTAAAAGTACGTAAAAAGCAAAAAGGCGAAGAGCAATACACGCCAATGGCTAAACAAAACCGCACTATGGTGGTTGAAGAGTTTGGCGCTAAGTTTAAAGTGAATTTATTTGATTACTTAGACACTGGCTTGTTTTTAGATCACCGTTTAATGCGTCGTTATATTCAAGAAAACGTCAAAGATAAGCGCTTTTTAAACTTATTTGCCTACACAGGTACAGCGTCAGTACATGCAGCACTTGGTGGCGCTAAAGCAATTACCACGGTTGACTTGTCAAAAACCTATTTAAAATGGGGCCAAGACAACTTTGATTTAAATAATATTAGTAATACTCGCTACCGTTTTGAGCAAGCAGATTGCTTAAAGTGGCTAGAGCATGCGACGGCGCAGTACGATTTAATCTTTTTAGATCCCCCGACGTTTTCAAACTCTAAGCGTATGAAAGATGCATTTGATGTGCAGAGCGATCATATTAAGTTATTAACTTGGGTTAAAAAAATATTAAGCCCGTCGGGTACGCTTATTTTTTCTAATAACAAACGTGGCTTTGTTATGGATGAAGTGGGTTTAATTGGCTTGGGCTTAAAAGCGGTTAATATTTCTGACAAAACCTTATCGCCTGATTTTAAGCGTAATAAAAAAATTCATAATAGCTGGTTAATTACCCATGGCTAAGTGGATTTTATATCACACAGATGGTTGTCATTTGTGTGAACAAGCTGAGCAATTAATTAAGGGATTAGTTAATAGCCACAATGAATTATTGCTAGTAGATATTATGACTGATGATCAGCTTATTGCTGATTATCAGGTTAGTATTCCGGTATTTAAAAGTGAGCAAGGCCAACAATTATTTTGGCCTTTTACTGCACTAGACGTGCGTGAATTTTTAGCGCAAGCAGAATAAGAGCAAAGAAGAATTATGGATTTAATTAGAATTTTAAAAGCACAACTGGCCTTTGGTACTCATGCATTGCTTAATAAAGCAGATGCAGTGATTGAAAGTGGCGAGCGTGTGTGTGTTGTAGGTCGAAATGGTGCTGGTAAGTCAACGTTATTAAAAGTACTCGATGGTGAGGTTTTATTAGATGATGGCGAAATAAACCAGCTTGGCGGTATAAGAATTTCTCGTTTAGAACAAGATCCACCAAAAGGCGCAAGCGGCACTGTATTTGATTATGTTGCTCAAGGTATGCCTGAAATTGCCAACTTACTGATTGATTTTCATCATGTGAGTACAGAGCTACAAACCGTATGTACCGATAAGTTATTAAATAAACTTGAGCGTTTATCAAACCAATTAGAAGCGGTTGATGGCTGGCGTTTTGACAGTCGCATTCAAGTTGTTTTAACCCAATTAGAGTTAACACCTGATGCTAAGCTTGAGTCACTTTCAGGTGGTTGGTTACGTAAAGTTGCACTTGCTCGTGCACTGGTTAGTGAGCCAGACTTATTATTACTCGATGAGCCTACTAACCACTTAGATATGGCAAGTGTTATGTGGCTTGAGCAATTTTTAAAAGAATTTAAAGGCGGCATTGTATTTATATCGCATGACCGTGCCTTTATTCGTGCTGTTGCAACGCGTATTTTAGATTTAGACCGTGGTAAATTAATATCATACCCTGGCGACTATGCTACTTATTTAGAGCAAAAAGCCCACGACTTAAAAGTTGAAGAAAGCCAAAATGCTTTATTCGACAAGCGTTTAGCCGAAGAAGAAACGTGGATACGCCAAGGTGTTAAAGCACGAAGAACCCGTAATGAAGGGCGCGTACGTGAACTTAAGCAACTACGTAACGAGCGTAAACAACGTGTTGACCAAGTAGGTAAAACAGACTTTAATATTGAAACCGCAGATCGTTCGGGTAAATTGGTATTTGAAGCTAAGCATCTTTGTCATGCATTTAAAGATAAAGTGATTGCAGATGACTTTTCAACCTTGGTTATGCGCGGCGATCGTATTGGTTTAGTTGGTCCTAATGGCATTGGTAAAACAACGTTATTAAAATTAATGTTTGGTAGCCTAGCCCCAGATAGCGGTGAAACTAAGCAAGGTGTTAATTTAGAATTTGCTTACTTTGACCAATACCGTGAAAAATTAGATGAAGAAGCAACAGTACAAGACAACGTTGCTGAAGGTAAGCAAGAAGTAATGATGGGTGGTCGCTCGCGCCATGTATTAGGTTACTTACAAGACTTTTTGTTCCCGCCAGCACGTGCCCGTACACCAGTTAAAGCGCTTTCGGGTGGTGAAAAAAACCGCTTGTTATTGGCTAAACTGTTTTTAAAACCGTCAAACATATTGGTACTCGATGAGCCAACTAATGATTTGGATATAGAAACATTAGAGCTTTTGGAAGATATTATTAATCAGTATCAAGGCACAGTATTAATAGTAAGCCATGACCGTGAGTTTATTGATAATACCTGCTCTAGTGTTTGGGCATTTGAAGGTAATGGCAAGATTACTGATATTGTTGGCGGCTACAGTGATTACGAAGCCTATGTTAATTACTTAGCAGAGCAACAAAAAAATCAACCACAGCAAGCAACTAAAAAAGTTGAAAAAGCCCCTGCTGCGCCAGTAGTTAAAGCAGAGGCTAAAGGTAATAAACTCTCTTACAAATTAAAACTTGAATTAGAGCAACTGCCTAATAAAATGGAACAACTCGAAGCCGATGTTGAAATTCAACAAGCCATAGTTAGTGATGTTGATTTTTTTAAGCAAGACAGTGATATAACGGCTAAGGCATTGAACCATTTGGCAAAACTTGAGTCAGACCTTGAGGCCGCGTTTTCGCGCTGGGAAGAACTTGAAGAATTAAAAAATCAGTAGTAAGGACTAAAATGAAATATAAATTACTCGCTGCCAGTATTTTAGCAACAATGAGTACTTCAGCATTAAGTGCGACTTATCAATTAACGGAATTGGGTGCACTTGAAGGCGCGAAATATTCTTATGTTACCGATGTAAGTGAAAGTGGTCATATTATAGGTATAGCTAATGGCTTATATAATTTACCTGTAGATATTGAGCATATTGATTTTTCACTGAGTTTAATTCAAAACGCTTACACTAATGAAGTTAATGCATTTGAGCTTAGTGATAAAGAGATTACTTTTACGTTAGAAGACATAGAAAAAAACAATGCTGTAGCAACAAATGCAGATGCGCATAGCTTCATGATTCGTTTTTTAGCTAATGTGTCGGCTAATTATCAGTTTCAAAAGTTAAGCTCACTAACGGCAATAAAATATGATAGCGGCGCTGCTGTTGAGCAAACTTTGTTTGATATAAACTCGCCTGATTACCCAGGCGTTACCCGCTCTGTGACTAACTTTTACAACGCTGTTGCAGAAGATGGCACTACAGTTGGTTGGGGTAGTGCTCCTTTTGATAAAATAGAGTTTACTATAGAGGACGAAACTGATCCTAAACCGTGGTTTACCCGTGACTTTATAGAGCGCGGTATTGTTATATCTGAAAGCGGTATGGAAGTTCCTTTAGTACCCCAATTTAGTGAATATGGTGGTACTAGCCAAGCCTCTGATATTGTAAAAACCGCAGATGGTTATATTGTTGTTGGTAATATGTCACTTGGTATACCGCAAACGCGTCAAACCAATATTACTGATAACTGTGATGATAAATATCAGCCATTTTCAACCTGTATTGAAGTTATTAATAATCAAACAACCCGTGGGATATTTAATAAGCAAGCAACTAAATGGACGCTTGATAACGCATTTAATATCACGTCTACCGAGGTACTAGGTTTAGCCTTTACTCCTTATGAAGACGAAGTTGACTTTGCGTTTATTAGTAATGCATTCGCGGTTAATAAGAACGGTATTGCAGCAGGTGTATCGAACACGCGTTATTATGATAAAGATACTACTATTATAACCATGCCGGTGTATTTTAAAGATGGCAAAGCGGTTGAATTTATAAATCAACCAGACGGTTGGCAAGGTGGTAAATCTTTAGCAATTAACGATAATAATATTGTGACAGGTTATGCCACAAGACGTGTTGATGGTGCCTTACGTAATAAGTTTTTCTATCATGATATAGCAACAGGTACTACCGTTTATCCAGATAGCTATTTTACGAGCTCAAGCTCATACGGTAACAGTATAAATAATCAAGGTTATATTGTTGGCGAAGGTGAGGTTGGTATTTCTGATAGTTCACGTCGATCAGCTGCGTTCATTTATAAAATAGGTGATGATAAAATCACTAATTTAAATGACTTATTGCCGTGTTACGACATGGACGGTACAAGTAGTTATAGCTATAGCATGAGTGAAGCTAAAGTGATTAACGAAAACAATGAAATATTTGGTGTGGCCACTAAAACTGTTGAAAAGCGTAACTCATTAGGTGAAGTTGTAACCGATGTTAACGGTAAAACTGAATATGAAAGTGTTGCTGTAGCAGTAAAGCTTTCGCCAATACCTAATGGCACGATAGAAGATTGCGCACCACCTGATGCCGAAGTGTATGAGCGTCGCTCTGCAAGCTTCTCTTGGTATGGATTCTTATTATTACCACTGATTGCGTTTAGACGAGTATTTAGATTTTAATAGAATTTAAATCGAAAATTTAAGCCGAGAAACTAAAAAAGCCCAAACTTGTTAAGTTGGGCTTTTTTTGTCTATAGTCATTATAACTATTGGCTACTTGTTACGTATTAACCATGCTTTTCTAACTGAACGCCGCCAAACAATATCTATTCCAAAATAGCCGATAATCGCGGCAACTGATGCCGACACCAAGGAGCCAACTAAAAATGCTGGACCAATAGTCGTTAAGCTTTCGATAAACCAAGGCCAGCTTGCTTCAAAGGAAAAATGTTGTTCTGGCTGGTTTAGTACTAGGGTGCCAATAAGATAAGAGCAGTAAAAAATAGGTGGCATGGTAACGGGGTTAGTTATCCACACTAAGGCCACTGAAATGGGCAGGTTTACCCTAAACACTATAGCGGTTGCTGCAGCTAGGACCATTTGAAAAGGAACAGGGATGAACGCAAAAAATAACCCGACAGCAAATGCACCACGCGCAGAGCGTCTATTTAAATGCCAAAGGTTCGCGTCTTGTAACAAACGGCCAAATATTTTAAGTGATTTGTGATGCCTAATTTTATTTGGATCGGGTAAAAATCGTTGGATCGTTTTTTTAGCCATTTAAAGCAACCATTTACATCAATGTGGATTAGTCTTGGATTTGTGTGCGGAAGTATTGCAACCGTATTTTATTTTCAAACCCTCGAATTTATACTCATCACAATTTCAATCCTAATTGCGAGTGCTTATTTTAAGCCGTTTTCAAATGTTTTGTTAGGCTTTATTTGCGCTATTTTTGCTATCTTAGTGCATTTCACACTTTTTTACTCGTTTGAGCTACCAGCGCAGGGTGAAAAGTATGCATATTCAGTAAAGTTAGTTGTTGAAGACGTTGTATCAGCTAATGCTCCGCAATATATAAAAGCAAAAATTATTAAGCTTGATGAGCAAGATTACGCTTATTTTACTGCCCCCAGTGCTATGTTAAGTGTTGATTCAGCGCAAATATTAGAAGTAGGCGCAACCTTCAGTGCTCACGCACATTTAAAAAACTTTAGAAGCACAAAAAATTTTACTGTTTTTGACAATCAACTTTATGCATTTACACAAAAAATATTTTTTAAAGGCAAAGTACTCAATAAAAATTTAATTATTACTGATACAAAAAGAAACCAACACGTTATAGCTTATCGCCACTATATTAAACACATATTTAAAGAGTCTAAGCTTAACTGGCTTTATTATACGCTGCTGACGGGCGACAAGTCCTTAATGAACTTTGAACAAAAGCTGACCATGCAAACGCTGGGGTTAAGCCATTTACTGGCAATTTCTGGGTTGCATATTTCGTTAGTTTTTGGCTTTGCTTTTTTTGTAACACGCTCACTTGTAAGCCACGCCAGAATTAGAATAAAACAAACAATTAACCTTGCAACTTGTTATAGCTTAATGGGCTTTATAGCGGCTTTTGTTTATGTATATTTAAGCGATTTTATTGTCTCTGCGACCCGGGCTTTAATAATGTTAGGGTGCTACTTATTATTGTATTACCTAGCTAAACAATCGCTACGTTGGCGCAGTATTTTATACGCCTTGGTTTTAGTTTTAATGATTAACCCTTTTAATGTATTAAATCCTGGTTTGTATTTTTCATTTTTAGCTGTGGTTATCATCTTTATTGTTATTACAAAAGTACCCTTTAAGGAGGCCTCTGTTATCGCTAAAGTAGGCATGTTATGTGCTATACAAGGGGCACTATTTATAGGCTTATTGCCTTTGTCGTTATACTTTTTTAATGGTGTGAGTTTGGCAGGGTTAGTCTTGAACTTAATCGCTATTCCGTTGCTCGCCTTTATCATTATGCCATTATTATTAGTGGTTGCGATATTGAGCAGTGTTATTGATATGAGCCTGATAGTGTCGTTATTTGACCCCGTATTGTATTTTTTGTATCAACAATTAATGGCAATACCGCCAGGCTGGCGTTGGTTTAATGTAGGAACAATTACTTTAGATATAGTAATGTTTAGTTATGTAACCATGCTACTACTGTATTTAGTGAAATTTAAATGGCTTGCTTGTATCCCGTTAAGTGTATTGCTGGTTGATAGTTACTTTACTTCCAAAAGTGATTGGCAAGTAAACATATTTGATGTTGGCCATGGTTTGATGGTGTTGTTAGAAAAAGATAACAATGCATTAATTTATGATTTTGGCCCTAGTTATTTTAACCGCTTTAGCCGTACACGTAGTATTTTACTGCCGTATATAAAAGCTAATAACCTGAATGTTGCGACCGCTATTTTAAGCCATCAAGATAAAGACCATGCAGGAGGAGTTAAACATTTTATTGAGGCAGGCTTTGAATCGACTCTCAGTACTTTTCATCCAAATGGTATACCGAGTTTATGTAAAACCATGACTATGGATTTTTATGGGCTTAAAATACAAACGTTTAGTTCAATTACTTTTAACAATAACAACGATGACTCCTGCGTAGTTAAAATTAGTAGCGCGCAACACAGTGTACTTTTTACTGGTGATATTTCTAAGCAACGAGAGCACGCACTAATTGCCGCAGGATATAATTTAGCAAGCAATGTATTAATAAGCCCGCATCATGGTAGTGGCACTTCATCAAGTAGTGAGTTTATTGCGGCTGTTAACCCTAAAGTTGTGGTGCATTCGAGTGCTTACAAAGGGCAATGGCATTTTCCTAATGATGAAGTGGTTGCGCGGTTTAACAAAATTGGCGCTGCGCAATATATTACTGGGCAGCAAGGACAAATTAGAATTAAATTTTATAGTACTAATCTGCATGTTGAAACGGCGAGAGAGCGTGAAAGTTATTGGTTTATTAAAGATTGACGTTTTGTTTTAGCCTCCCTGAGGATACAATAGGGGCTGTAACTGTATAAAGAGAGTGTTATGGATCAAAGTACTACACAAATTTATAAACGTCTTATTTCTTACGTTGGTGCGTACAGAGCAGTCGCCATCGTCGCTATTATTGGCATGATAGGGTATTCAGGTATGGATGCTTTATTTATTCAGCTTATGAAGCCGTTTATTGACGAAGGTCTTAATGAGCGCAATGCTGATGTATTAAAATATGCACCATTTGTAGTTATTGCTTTGGTAATAGGGCGTGGTGTATTTAACTTTATGTCGTCTTATTGTTTGAGTTATGTAGGCTCACAAGTTGTACGCTCGCTGCGCCAAGAGTTGTTTGAACATATTCTACATTTACCGGTATCGTTTCATGATAAAAATTCCACCGGCGATCTTATTTCCAAAATAACCTTTGATACCGAACAAGTACAACAAGCTATTACCAAGGCATTATTAATTGTAGTGCGTGAAGGCGCTTTTGTGGTGTTTTTACTCGCAGTTATGTTTTATACCAGTTGGCAATTATCGCTGATATTTTTAGTTATTATTCCTTTAGTTGCTGTCATAGTCACTGTTGTGTCAAAGCGCTTTAGACACATTTCTAAAAGTATTCAATCAGCTATGGGGCAAGTTACTCGTAGCTCAGAGCAAATGCTAAGCGGTCATAAAGTGATCCATGGTTTTGGTGGCCAAAATCAAGAAATAGATCAGTTTTCAAAAGTAAATAATCATAATCGTCAGCAACGAATTAAAATGGACGCAACTAAAGCCTTGAGTGTATCAATCATTCAAGTATTGGCTGCCAGCGCTATGGCGGTTATTTTATGGGTTGTGTCAATGCCTTCGATGATTGACACCATAAGCTCAGGCGACTTTGTAGTATTAATTTCATCAATGATGATGTTACTTCGCCCGCTTAAACAGCTAGCTAATGTAAACAGTGATATGCAGCGAGGAGTTTCAGCCGCGCAAAGTGTGTTTTTAATACTCGACGAGGAAGTAGAAAAAGACACAGGTACTGTAAGCGTAGATAAAGTAAAAGGCTTGATTGAAGTTAAAAATGTCACCTTTAAATACCCAACTAAAGATGAGCCGGTATTAAACAATTTATCGTTAACGATTAAAGCGGGTGAAAGCATTGCTTTAGTTGGGCGTTCGGGCTCAGGTAAATCTACTATTTCTAACCTATTGCCACGTTATTATGATTTAGAAGCGCCTAGTGAAATTTTACTCGATGGCATTGCACTGCATGATTATAAGCTAACCGATTTACGTCGTCAGTTTGCGCTAGTGTCGCAACAAGTGGTGTTATTTAACGACTCCATTGCCAATAATATTTGTTACGGTTTACAGCGTGAAATATCGGAGCAAGAACTGGAAAAAGTAGCCAAGCAAGCGCATGTATGGGAGTTTGTAAAAGACTTACCAGAGCAGCTAAATACTATGGTTGGCGAAAATGGGGTAATGCTCTCTGGTGGTCAACGCCAACGTATTGCTATTGCTCGTGCAATATTAAAAGATGCGCCTATTTTAATCCTTGATGAAGCAACATCTGCGCTCGATACTGAATCAGAAAAACTAATTCAGCAAGCACTCGAGGCATTAATGAAAGACAAAACCTCGATTGTAATTGCGCATCGCTTATCGACGATAGAAAATAGCGACCGAATTTATGTTATAGATAATGGCAGTGTTATTGAAAGTGGCGATCATTTAAGTTTACTGGCAAATAATGGCACTTATTCAGCATTATGCAAAATGCAATTTGGTGAGCAAGGGTGAGCAAAATTGAACAAAGCTGGTATCAGCCTGTCAGTTTAATTACTATATTATTACTGCCTTTAGCTGCACTGTTTTGGCTAATATCAACATTACGTAAATGGCTTTATACATGCGGTATACTAACGCAATTTAGTAGCAAAACACCTGTAATTGTAGTGGGTAATATTAGTGTTGGCGGCAATGGTAAAACGCCATTTGTACTGTGGCTACACGCTCATTTAACTCAGCAAGGTTTATCTGTAGGTATTATTAGCCGAGGCTACGGCGGGCATGCTAAGCAATATCCATTGCTTGTTGATCATAACAGTACTACGCTTGAGGCGGGCGATGAACCGATACTTTTATATCATCGTTTGCAGTGCCCCATAGCGGTTGGCCCAAACAGACAACAAAATATAGAATTACTTGAACAAATCTCTGCTATTGATGTAATTATATCTGACGATGGCATGCAACATTATAAAATGGCACGTAGTATTGAATGCTGTATTGTTGATAGTGCACGTCAATTTGGCAACGGTTTGTTAATGCCAGCAGGCCCGCTTCGCGAAACTAAAAAGCGTTTAAAGAGCGTTGATTTAGTGATAGAAAATGGCGGCAACAACCCACAACGTTATAATTTGCAGCCTGCAGCTTTAAAATCTGTGCTCAATAATAGTACGCTAACAGAGCCTATATTAACAGCCCACGCTGTGAGTGCTATTGGTAATCCGCTGCGTTTTGAGCAGTCATTACAAGCACAAGGCATTACCTTAGTATCAACCCATCATTATCGAGACCATTATGCATACACAGCTGATGATTTTACTCAGTTTGGTGATGAAAATGTGTTAATGACCGAAAAAGATGCTGTAAAGTGTAGTGCTTTTGCAAAACAAAATTGGTATTACTTACCAGTGGATGCTCAACCTACCGATAGCGTTATAAACAAATTAAATTCATTATTAAAAGATAAAGGGATCCTCAATGGCCTTTGATACAAAATTACTCGAAATTATCGCCTGCCCAGTATGTAAGGGTAAATTACGTTTTGATAAAGAAAACAGCGAACTAATAAGTACAGCCGCTAAGTTGGCGTATCCGGTTATCGATGACATTCCAGTATTGCTTGAAAATGAAGCGCGTGAATTGTCACTTGATGAGGTACAAAAGTGGAATTCGTAGTTGTTATTCCTGCGCGTTACGCTTCTAGCCGTTTACCAGGCAAACCACTAGCCGATATTTGTGGTAAGCCAATGATCCAGCATGTTTACGAAAAAGCCTGTTTATCGGGTGCGAGTAAAGTTGTTATTGCGACCGATCATCAAAAAGTATTTGATGCTGTGAGTACCTTTACAAGTGATGTATTAATGACGCGTGAAGATCATCAGTCAGGCACGGAACGTTTAGCAGAGGTTGTTGATTTACTTAAGCTTGATAACAACACTATTGTAGTTAATGTGCAAGGTGATGAGCCATTATTGGCACCAGAAAATGTATCTCAAGTTGCCACGTTATTAAATGAATCAACTGCACCTATGGCCACTTTAAGTGTAGCGATAGAAGAGCAAGAAGACGTTTTTAATCCTAATGCAGTTAAAGTCGTTAGCGATATTAATAAAAATGCATTGTATTTTTCGCGTGCCAGTATTCCGTTTGATCGTAGCGCCATGATGGGCGAGCAGAGCACGCTGGATTTAACGCCGTTTCAACGCCATGTGGGTATTTATGCCTACCGAGCTGGTTTTATTAAGCAATATATTGAGCTAAGTGTGTCGCCGCTAGAGCAGCTAGAATCACTAGAACAATTACGTGTGCTTTACCATGGCTACAATATTAAAATAGAGCAAGCGCATATTACTCCACAAGCGGGTGTCGATACGCCAGAAGATTTAGCTAAAGTAATTAGCTATTTGCAAAGTAAACACGCGTGAGCATTACGAATAAAGCCTATTTAAAAGTTGTGCATAGTCATAGCGACTTTTATATTTTAGCAAAACCTGCAGGGCTGAATTTTCATTCAGAAGACGCCGCAGGTTTTGTGGTATTAGCAGAGCAGCAATTAAATGAAAAACTCTTTGCAGTACACCGCCTCGATAAAGTGACCTCAGGCTTGCTTATTTTAGCGCGCAATAAACTCGCCGCCGCTAAATTTACGCAAATGTTTACTGAGCACACAATTAATAAGTTTTACTTGGCTATTAGCGACGCCAAGCCTAAAAAAAAGCAGGGTTGGATAAAAGGCGATATGGCAAAATCACGCCGTGGTACTTTTAAGTTACTTACAACAACAGCTAATCCTGCTATTAGTCGTTTTTATTCTGTAAGTTATAAACCCGGTTTTAGGGGGTATATTTTAAAACCTTACTCAGGTAAAACGCACCAATTAAGAGTAGCGCTAAAAAGTATAGGCGCACCTATATTAGGTGATACCTCTTATGCAGGTGCGCATAGCGCACGTACTTACTTGCATGCATTTGCGCTTGATTTCTTATGGAATGAGCAGCAAATACAATTTACTCTTTTACCCGATAATGGGGATGAGTTTACACAATTAATTAAACATCAAGATTTTCAAGCATGGAAAACACCATGGCAACTGGATTGGTAAATGACTGAAAAAGTAACAGACATACGTTTTGGCGGGATCAAACGTTTATACGGACAACGACAGTTTGACTGGTTACAGCAGGCACATTTTTGTGTTGTTGGCATTGGTGGTGTTGGTAGTTGGGCCGCAGAAGCATTGGCGCGCACTGGGGTTGGCAAATTAACCCTAATAGATTTAGATGATATTTGTGCCACTAATGTAAATAGACAAATACACGCACTTACCGGCACCATTGGCCAAGCTAAAGTGGAGGCGATGAAAGCGCGTTGTGAGTTAATTAACCCACAATGTGAAGTGCAGGTGATTGATGACTTTATTACTTTAGATAACATTCATGAGCATATTCAGGGCTTTGATTATGTTATTGATTGTATTGACGCAGTGAAAGAAAAAGCGGCATTAATTGCGCATTGTAAACGCAATAAACTAGCTGTAATTACTACCGGCGGCGCAGGTGGGCAAACTGATCCGGGGCAAATTACGTTTGGCGATGTGGCTAAAACTACCCAAGATCCACTCTTAGCTAAAGTGCGTTATATTTTACGCAAGCAATATAATTTTAGTAATAACCCTAAGCGTAAGTTTAATATTGATTGTGTATATTCAACAGAGCAGCTGGTATACCCAGGCAGTGATGGCAGTGTTTGCCATGCTAAGCAAAATGCCGATGGTAGTATGAATATGGATTGTAATAATGGCTTTGGCTCAGTGACTATGATCACTGGCAGCTTTGGCTTTTTTGTAGCTGCAAAAGCCGTTCGTAAATATTTAGATAAAAAACAGCGTTTACTTAGTTCCCAAGCATAACGCTGCTTATAATTTAACCGGATCTTGGGTTGATTTAACTTATTTTTTGTTTAGCCATGGTTTGAATCGTCTCTACCATGGCTTTAATACCATTCCCTCTAGATGGACTTAAGTGGCTAATTAACCCTAGTTTTTCAAACTCTTGATAGGCGTTTATCTCCAGTACTTGCTCTGGGGTAAGGCCATTGTATAGCGCTAATATTAAGGCAAGTAAGCCCTTTACAATACGGGTATCAGAATCACCTATCACCACGAGTGTATTTTCGGTTAAATCAAACTCCACAAATAGCCACACTTTACTTTCGCAGCCAGGGACTAATGCGCTGTCTATTTTCAAAACGTCAGCAAGTACTGGTAATGTTTTACCAAGTAACATTATTTCTCGGTATTTTTGCTGCCATGCAGGTGCATTTTTTATCCCTTGGGCTGCTTTATTAAAAGTATTTGTCATATTCTTATCCAACATTAGTCTAATAGAGCAATGCATTTTTGTAGTGCATCAATAAAATTATCTACATCTGTATGGTTATTATAGAAAGCTAAGCTTGCTCTAAGGGTGCCATTGACCCCTAAATGCGCCATTAAAGGCTGAGTGCAATGATGGCCACTGCGCAGTGCAACCCCATATCCGTCAAGTAAAGTTGCCAAATCGTATGGATGCTCATCTTTATAGTTAAAACATAAAGTGCCAATATTATGCTTAAGGTCACTAAATAGGGTGATGCCATCAATTTGCTGTAGTCTATTGGCTGCATAATTAAATAGCGTTTGTTCATATTCAATTAAAGCAGGGTGATTTAATGCATTTATATACTCAAGTGCTGCACCAAAGCCTAATACGCCGGCAATATTTGGCGTCCCCGATTCAAACTTTGCCGGTGCATCGCGATAAGTGCTGTGCGTTAAGGTTACGGTTTGGATCATTTCTCCCCCGGTTTGGTATGGGGTGAGGGCATTTAATTGCTCGTAGCGGCCATATAAGCCACCTAAACCGGTTGGCCCCAGCATTTTATGGGCAGAAAAAACGTAAAAATCACAATTAAGTGTGCTTAAATTAGCTTTTAAATGCATTGCTCCTTGTGCGCCATCAACCAGTACTAATGCGCCTACCGCTTTCGCACTGGCAATTAACGGCGCTAAATTAGTGATATTACCAAGCGCATTAGAGGCTTGGCTAATGGTCAATAACTTAGGTTTATGCTGCTTTATAAATTCACAGCATGAAGGTATATCAAAGGTGGCATCGTCGTTAAGCGGTAAAATAGCAAGCTTAGCACCAGTTTGCTGAGACAAAACCTGCCAAGGTACAATATTAGCATGATGCTCAATAGGCGTAATAATGATGGTATCGCTGGCTTTTATTTGATTTTTTAAGCCATTAGCGACTAAGTTTATAGCTTCAGTTGCCCCTTTAGTCCATACAATTTCATTACTATTAACACCAAAAAATTCTGCAGCTTTATCGCGTACTTGCTCATAACGATAAGTAGCCTGCTCACTGAGGGTATGGCGTCCACGATGTACGTTCGCGTTTTGCGCTGCATAAAACTGTGCCGTGGTATCAATAACGCATTGTGGCTTTTGTGTGGTTGCCCCAGAGTCTAAATAAGTTAAAGTTTGGCTATTAATCGTTTGATTTAGGATTGGGAAATCATTACGTATTTTAGTGATATCAAACGTGGAAACAGACATAAGCTCATTTAATTAGTCAATTTAGGGCGAGAATTGTAATCTGTTTAAGATAATTCTCAAGTGCTGAGTAACAAAAAAGGTCGCAATAGCGACCTTTTAAAATACTTAAGCAATATTACAGCGAATTAACGCTTGTCAGCTGCTTTGTAGTCACGTTGTGTGTAACCCGTGTAAAGCTGACGTGGGCGGCTGATCTTATGACCAGGTTGAGATAGCATCTCATCCCAGTGAGTGATCCAACCAACAGTACGTGCCATTGCAAAAATTACAGTGAACATGCTTGTTGGAATACCGATCGCTTTTAAGATAATACCTGAGTAAAAATCTACGTTAGGGTAGAGTTTCTTCTCAACAAAGTACGGGTCTTCAAGCGCAATTTGCTCAAGCTTCATTGCAATATCAAGCAATGGATCTTGAATATTTAGCTCAGCAAGTACTTCGTGACACGTTTGACGCATTACCGTTGCACGTGGATCAAAGTTTTTGTAAACACGGTGACCAAAGCCCATAAGACGGAACGGGTCTGACTTATCTTTTGCTTTAGCTACGTATTCGTCAATGCGATCAACAGAACCAATTTCTTCTAACATGTTTAAACATGCTTCGTTAGCGCCGCCGTGTGCAGGGCCCCAAAGAGATGCGATACCAGCAGCAATACAAGCATATGGGTTAGCACCAGATGAACCTGCAAGACGTACAGTAGACGTTGATGCGTTTTGTTCATGATCAGCATGAAGCATGAATATTTTATCCATAGCTTTAGCCGTTACAGGGTTAACTTTATACTCTTCAGCAGGTACAGAGAACATCATATGTAAGAAGTTTTCGGCGTAGCTTAAATCGTTACGTGGGTATACAAATGGTTGGCCAATGTTTGTTTTATAAGCCATAGCTGCAATAGTAGGTAACTTAGCTACTAATTTAATTGCACTTGTTTTGCGTTGGCTTGCGTCTGTAATATCAAGATCTTCATGATAAAAAGATGATAAAGCACCAACCACGCCACATAGCATTGCCATAGGGTGTGCATCAAAACGGAAACCTTGGAAGAAAGTTGCAATTTTTTCATCTAGCATAGTACTGCGAGTGATTTGTTGTGCAAATTCTTCATACTGCTCTTTTGAAGGTAACTCACCGTTTAATAGTAAGTAACATAGCTCTACATAGTTAGAGTCTTCAGCAAGCTGCTCAATTGGGTAACCACGATGAAGTAGAACACCTTTGCCGCCATCAATATAAGTAATTGTAGATTCACAAGAGCCAGTCGACATAAAACCTGGATCGTAAGTAAAGTGACCATGTGAACCTAATGTACGTACGTCAATTACATCCTGGCCAGCAGTACCTTGATAAATTGGAAGTTCGATTGGATCTAGACCATCAATATGGACTGTGGCTTTCTTATCCGCCATCTATGTATCTCCTATTAAGATAACTATTCTGATTTTATACTCTAAAATCTGTTTTAAGCACATCTTCTCATTTTAACGTGAAAGAGGGGTATAAAGTCAATTTTTATAAGCATTATGCGTATACGTATAATAAATATTCGGTATGGTTTGAATATTATACCATTGGCTAATTTGCAAATGGCTCTAACTAAACAAGAATTGTAAAAAGGCCTGCGGCTATATATACTGTCGAAGGTTTTTAACCGTATTGTATTTAGGTAAACATATTTTTACATTATAATTTTTGCATTATAGTGAACTTTATTTGTAAAGAGACGTTTATTTTGATAGTTCCATCAGAAATATTTGGTGGGTTTTAGAAAAACAAGTAGATGAGCCCCACTGTGGGCAAGATGGGCAAGTAACTGTGAAAAAGCAAAGACCTGTAAATCTAGATCTAACAACTATATCTATGCCGGCAACGGCTAAAGCGTCAATTTTCCACCGCGTCACCGGTGTTGCATTATTTTTTGCTTTAACGTTTGTCATTTGGGCTTGGTCAGAGTCTCTTTCTTCTGCTGAAGGTTTTGAATTCGTCAAGGGTCTGTTTAACGGATTCATTGCCAAATTTATTGCTTGGGGCACCGTGTCTGTATTGGGTTATCACCTTATTGGTGGTATTCGCCATATGATTATGGATATGGGACATTGGGAAGAACTTGAATCAGGTAACCTCAGCGCTAAAATTGCAATGGCTCTTGGCGTTGTGTTTGCCGTATTGGCAGGGGTGTGGATATGGTTTTAAATCAAGCAACTCTTAAACGTGATGGTGTACAAGATTTCGTATCTTTACGTACCACGGCATTAATAATAAGCGCGTATGCGATTTTTATTATCGGCTATTTTTTAGCAACGCCAGAAGTCACTTTCGAAGCCTGGACAGGCCTCTTCTCTAACCTAGCAATGAAAGGGTTTACTTTAATTGCCCTGGTTTGCATTATGGTTCATACCCGCATTGGCCTTTGGCAAGTTCTAACAGACTATGTTAAGTGCGCTAAGCTTCGTGCTGTTTTAGGCTTTGTACTAAACCTAATGGCCTTTGCTTACGTAGCTATTGGTCTAATCGTATTATGGGGTGTATAAGTGAAATATTCTGTTCGTGAATTTGACGCCGTAGTAATCGGTGCCGGTGGTGCAGGTATGCGCGCTGCTTTAGCTATTACTGAGTCTGGCAAAACGTGTGCTTTAATCTCTAAAGTATTTCCAACTCGCTCACACACTGTATCAGCACAGGGTGGTATTACAGTAGCGCTTGGTAACTCGCACGAAGATAACTGGGAATGGCACATGTACGATACCGTTAAGGGCTCCGATTTTATCGGTGACCAAGACGCTATTGAATATATGTGTCAAACAGGCCCAGAAGCTATTACTGAATTAGAAAACATGGGTCTCCCATTTTCTCGCTTTGAAAATGGCCGTGTTTACCAACGTCCTTTCGGTGGTCAATCGAAAAACTTTGGTGGTGAACAAGCTGCACGTACTGCGGCAGCTGCCGATCGTACTGGTCACGCACTATTACACCTTCTTTATCAACAAAATGTTAAAAACAAAACAAATGTATTCTCAGAATGGTATGCACTTGATTTAGTTAAAAACGATAATGGTGATGTAGTAGGTTGTACTGCAATTGAAATTGAAACAGGTGAAATCACTTATTTCAAATCTAAAGCAGTAGTATTAGCAACAGGTGGTGCGGGTCGTATTTTTGCATCAACTACTAATGCGCACATCAACACCGGCGATGGCGTTGGTATGGCAACACGTGCTGGTATTTCTATGCAAGATATGGAAATGTGGCAGTTCCACCCAACGGGTATTGCTGGCGCGGGTACGCTAGTAACTGAAGGTTGTCGTGGCGAAGGTGGTTATCTTTTAAATAAAGATGGCGAGCGCTTCATGGAACGTTATGCACCAAACGCAAAAGACTTAGCATCTCGCGATGTGGTTGCACGTTCAATGATGACTGAGATCCGTGAAGGTCGTGGTTGTGATGGTCCTTGGGGTCCTCACCTTAAGCTAAAACTAGATCACTTAGGTGCAGAAACACTAAATCTGCGTCTTCCTGGTGTATGTGACCTTGCTAAAACATTTGCTCACGTTGACCCTGCAAAAGAACCAATTCCAGTAATTCCTACATGTCATTACATGATGGGTGGCGTGCCAACCAACGTAAATGGTCAAGCGCTACAAATCGACGCAAACGGCAAAGAAACAATCGTTGAAGGTTTGTTTGCGGTAGGTGAGATTGCCTGTGTATCAGTACACGGTGCTAACCGCTTAGGTGGTAACTCATTACTTGATTTAGTGGTATTTGGTCGTGCGGCCGGTAACTTCTTAGGTAAATACCTAAATGATGTTGAAATTTCTAAAGCGGCATCAGAGTCTGATTTAGAAACATCACTTGCACGTTACAATCGTTGGGAAAATTCAACGGCTGGCCAAGGTGAAGATCCAGTTCAAATCAAAAAAGACTTACAGCAATGTATGCAACTTAACTTCTCGGTATTTCGTGAAGGTGACTCAATGGCTGCTGGTCTGCAAGAACTTAAAGAAATTCGTGAACGTCTGCAACATGCACGTCTTGATGATAAATCATCAGACTTCAACACGCAGCGTATTGAATGTCTTGAACTAGATAACTTAATGGAAACAGCTTACTCAACTGCAGTAGCTGCAAACTTCCGTACCGAAAGCCGTGGTGCACACTCTCGCTTTGACTTCCCAGATCGTGATGACGAAAACTGGTTATGTCACTCAGTATTTAATCCGTTAACGGATGAAATGAGCAAGCGTGACGTAAACTACGCGCCTAAGTCGCGTGAAGCTTTCCCACCTAAAGCACGTGTGTACTAGGAGATAGACGATGGCACAAGTACAATTTTCAGTTTATCGTTATAATCCCGATGTTGACAACGCACCTCGTATGCAAGAATACACCTTGCAAACAGAGGAAGGTCACGACATGATGGTTTTGGATGCACTTATTCTTTTAAAAGAACAAGATCCAACATTATCTTTCCGTCGTTCATGCCGTGAAGGCGTGTGTGGATCTGATGGTGTTAACATGAATGGTAAAAATGGTTTGGCATGTATCACTCCTTTATCTACGCTGCAAAAAGGTGGCAAAGGTAAAATAGTAGTGCGTCCATTACCAGGCTTACCTGTGGTTCGTGACCTTGTTATTGACATGAGTCAGTTCTACACTCAATACGAAAAAGTTAAACCGTATCTAATTAATGACACGCCAGCAGCTGGCGAGCGTCTTCAAACAATCGAAGAACGTGATAAGTTAGATGGGCTTTATGAGTGTATTTTATGTGCATGTTGTTCAACATCGTGTCCTTCGTTCTGGTGGAATCCAGACAAGTTCATTGGTCCAGCAGGCCTTCTTCATGCTTACCGTTTCTTGGCTGATAGCCGAGATACAGCAACAGAAGAGCGTTTAGCTGACTTAGACGATGCTTTCAGTGTGTTCCGTTGCCACAGTATAATGAACTGTGTTAGCGTTTGTCCTAAGGGTCTTAATCCGACCAAAGCAATTGGACAAATAAAATCTATGTTATTAAACCGAGCGGTTTAATTACTTAGTAAATGTAGGATGGCTAATACTAATTAGTCATCCTGTTATCATAACTATTAATTTCTGCGCTAAAGAAAAGGGCTTATAAATGCACGAAGGTGTGATGAAGGCATGGCTAGAATCTTCACATTTAAACGGCGGTAACGTTGCTTATATTGAAGAGCTTTATGAAGCGTATTTAGACGATGCGACTTCGGTGCCAGAAGAATGGCGAGAAGTGTTTGAACAATTACCTAAAGTTGATGGTGTGGATGTTGAAGTAAAACATTCAGAAGTTCGAGCACAGTTTGCGGCGCTTGCTAAAAACAAGCATAGAGAAGTAGTGGTAGCAGAGGGCAGTGGCGGTGACCTTAAACAGGTTAAAGTATTGCAACTTATTAATGCTTTCCGTTTTCGTG
Source organism: Pseudoalteromonas sp. K222D (assembly GCF_017653575.1). Lineage (NCBI taxonomy): Bacteria > Pseudomonadati > Pseudomonadota > Gammaproteobacteria > Alteromonadales > Pseudoalteromonadaceae > Pseudoalteromonas > Pseudoalteromonas sp. K222D. The sequence goes on along the minus strand of NZ_JAGGDL010000001.1, from coordinate 57,426 downwards.
GACACCAAAATGCTAACTTAGATCCGTTAGGTATTTGGCAGCGAGAGCGCGTACGAGATTTAGAGCTAGATTACCACGACCTATCCAATGCTGACTTTGACCGCGAATTTAATGTAGGATCGTTTGCTGTAGGGCGCGATACTATGCCTCTAGGTGAGTTATACCAAGCACTAAAAACCACGTATTGTGGTTCTATTGGCGCCGAGTATATGCACATCACATCAACAGAAGAAAAACGTTGGTTACAACAGCGTTTAGAGTCTGTTCAGTCTAGGCCAAAATTCAATAAAGACGAAAAGCTACGTATCCTTAAAGGATTAACCGCAGCCGATGGTCTTGAAAAATATTTAGGGGCTAAGTTCCCAGGTGCTAAGCGCTTCTCACTTGAAGGTGGCGATGCGTTAGTACCTATGCTTAAAGAGCTGATTCACCGCGCTGGTGAAAGTGGCCAAAAAGAAGCTGTTATTGGTATGGCTCACCGCGGCCGTTTAAACGTACTTGTGAACGTACTTGGTAAAAATCCATCAGAGTTATTTGATGAGTTTGCCGGTAAACACAAAGACACGTTAAGCTCGGGTGATGTTAAATACCACATGGGTTACTCATCTGACTTTGCTACTAAAGGTGGCAATGTGCACATGGCACTTGCGTTTAACCCATCGCATCTTGAAATTGTAAATCCAGTGGTTATGGGCTCAGTACGTGCTCGTTTAGACCGCTTAGGTGACAGCTCAGGTATTAAAGCACTGCCAATTACTATTCATGGCGACTCAGCAATTGCTGGTCAAGGTGTTGTACAAGAAACATTTAACATGTCACAAACAAACGCCTTTAGCTGTGGCGGTAGTATTCGTATAGTAGTAAATAACCAAGTTGGTTTTACAACGTCTAAACAAGACGATGTACGTTCTACTCCATACTGTACTGACATTGCTAAAATGGTGCAGTCGCCAATATTTCATGTTAATTCTGACGATCCAGAAGCAGTGGCATTTGTTACTCAACTGGCACTTGATTTCAGAAACCAATTTAAGCGTGACGTTGTAATTGACCTTGTTTGTTACCGTCGCCATGGTCATAACGAAGCTGATGAGCCTAATGCTACTCAGCCTGTTATGTATCAAAAAATTAAAAAGCATCCAGTTCCACGTTTAATTTACGCTGATCAATTAATTGCCGAAGGCTCATTCACTGAAGATGAGGTTAAAGCACTTGTTGATGATTACCGTAATGGTTTAGACGAAGGTAATTGTGTGGTTGATGAAATACAGCCAGAAACATCACATTCATCAGATTGGGCAAAGTATGTTGGCCATGAATGGAGTGTTGATTACGATGCAAGTGTCTCGGTTGAAAAACTAAAAGAGCTTGGCAACATAGTGTCTAGCTACCCAGAGAGTCATAAAGCGCAATCGCGCGTGAAGAAAATTTACGACGATCGTAAGCTAATGGCATCTGGCGAAAAGCCGCTTGATTGGGGTATGGCAGAAACACTCGCTTATGCAACTATTGCAGCAGAAGGCACAGATATTCGTTTTACTGGACAAGATTCTGGTCGTGGTACTTTCTTCCATCGCCATGCGGTAGTACATAGTCAAGCCGATGGTGCGACTTACACTCCACTTGAGCATGTTGGTAAAGATCAAGGTACTTTCCAAGTATTCGATTCAGTTCTTTCTGAAGAAGCGGTTGTTGCTTTTGAATATGGTTACGCAACTGCAGAGCCAACGTCATTAATTATTTGGGAAGCACAGTTTGGTGACTTTGCAAACGGCGCACAAGTTGTATTTGATCAGTTTTTAAGCTCGGGTGAGCAAAAGTGGGGGCGTTTATGCGGCCTTACTATTTTATTACCACATGGTTACGAAGGCCAAGGTCCAGAGCACAGCTCTGCACGCTTAGAGCGCTTTTTACAACTTTGTGCTGATCACAATATGCAAGTATGTGTACCTTCAACGCCAGCGCAAGTATATGCAATGCTTCGTCGTCAATCAGTTAGACCATTGCGTCGTCCACTGATTGTTATGACGCCTAAGTCATTACTACGCCATCCGTTAGCAGTGTCTTCGCTAGAAGAACTCTCTGCAGGTGTTTTTCATAATGTGATTGACGAAATTGATGATATTAACCCTGAGAAAGTAGAACGCGTTATTTTTTGTAGTGGTAAAGTTTACTATGAACTATTACAAGAGCGCCGCAAGCTTGAACAAGATAATATTGCAATCGTACGTGTAGAGCAGCTTTACCCGTTCCCACACGACGAAATGAAAACTATTATAGAGCGTTACCAGCACGTAACTGATTTTGTATGGTGTCAAGAAGAGCCGCAAAACCAAGGTGCATGGTATTGCTCGCAACATCACTTCAAAGATGCTATTCCACAAAACGCTAAACTAACGTATGCGGGTCGTAAGGCTTCAGCATCACCAGCATGTGGTTATATGTCAGTACATACTAAAGAACAACAAGCGCTCGTTGCCGACGCGCTTACTATCGAAAATAAAGGATAAGCAATGAGCACAGAAATTAAAGTTCCTGTTCTTCCTGAGTCGGTTGCAGATGCTACCGTTGCTACATGGCATGTAAGTGTTGGCGACAAAGTAACTCGCGACCAAAACTTAGTAGACATTGAAACAGATAAAGTGGTTTTAGAAGTTGTTGCGCAACATGACGGTGTGATTACTGAAATTACACAAGAAGAAGGCGCTACGGTACTTGGCGATCAAGTTATCGGTTTACTTGGCGATGCTGATGCAGCACCAGCAAGTGAAGATGCACCAAAAGAAGACTCTTCAACTGAAGAATCTGCAGCAACTAAATCAGAAGACGCGCCAGCGGCGCAATCAGCACCAGCATCAGAAGGTAAAGAAGTGGATATTAAAGTTCCTGTACTTCCAGAATCAGTTGCAGACGCAACAATTGCTACATGGCATGTACAAGCAGGCGACGCAGTAACTCGCGATCAAAACTTAGTAGATATTGAAACTGATAAAGTGGTACTTGAGGTTGTTGCTCAAGAAGACGGTATCATGGGTGAAATAATCCACGGCGAAGGCGACACTGTATTAGGCGAGCAAGTAATTGGTTCGGTTAAAGCGGGCGGCGCTCCAGCAGCACCAGCTAAAAAAGCAGACGCAGCTGCACCAGCAGCAAGTGAGTCAAACGACAGCTCTGATGTGTTAACACCTTCAGTACGTCGTTTAATTGCTGAAAAAGGCCTAGACGCTGCAAAAATTAAAGGCACGGGTAAAAACGGTCGTGTAACTAAAGAAGACGTAGATACTTTCTTAAAAGCACCTGCACCAGCGGCAAAAGCAGCACCAGCGGCGGCACCTGCAGCAGCAATGGGCGATCGTACACAAAAACGTGTTCCTATGACGCGTTTACGTAAAACAATTGCTAAGCGCTTACTTGAAGCGAAAAACTCAACTGCAATGTTAACAACATTCAACGAAGTGAACATGGAACCTATCATGAGCCTTCGTAAGCAGTATCAAGAAGTGTTTGAAAAGCGCCACGGTATTCGTTTAGGTTTCATGTCTTTCTACGTGAAAGCGGTTACTGAAGCACTTAAGCGCTTCCCAGATGTAAATGCATCAATTGATGGTGACGATATTGTTTATCACAACTATTTCGACATCAGCATCGCTGTATCTACACCTCGTGGTCTAGTAACGCCAGTACTTAAAGATTGTGACAAGTTATCAGTTGCAGAAATCGAAAAAGGTATTCGTGAGCTAGCACTAAAAGGTCGTGATGGTAAGCTAACACTTGATGATATGACGGGTGGTAACTTCACTATTACAAATGGCGGTGTATTTGGTTCTTTACTATCTACTCCTATCATTAATTTACCGCAGTCTTCAATTTTGGGTATGCATAAAATCCAAGATCGTCCAATGGCTGTAAACGGTAAAGTAGAAATACTTCCTATGATGTATTTAGCACTTTCTTATGACCACCGCATCATTGATGGCAAAGAATCTGTTGGCTTCTTAGTAACAATTAAAGAGTTACTTGAAGATCCAACACGCTTATTACTGGATGTTTAATTTAGTTGTATGAAATGTAAGCTGTGAATGAACATTCACAGCTTTTTTTTTGCGCCTTTGGTCATACTGGGGTTTTCATGTTAAGCCTTGGGATCTATACTATGGTCGCAATTTGGGATAGTTGTTTATTTGAAAAAATATTCGGCTCTTTTAGTATAAAAATTTGGATAAAGCATCATGAATTTGCATGAGTATCAGGCAAAACAACTTTTTGCCGAATATGGTTTACCAGTTTCTACAGGTTACGCTTGCGATACACCTGAAGAAGCTGCAGCTGCTGCTGAAAAAATTGGCGGCGATATGTGGGTTGTTAAAACTCAGGTTCACGCAGGTGGACGTGGTAAAGCTGGCGGTGTAAAGCTAGTAAAAACTATCGACGAAGTTAAAGCGTTTGCAGCTAACTGGTTAGGTAAAAACCTAGTTACTTACCAAACAGACGAGAAAGGCCAGCCAGTTGCTAAAATTTTAGTAGAAAGCTGTACTGACATCGCCAACGAATTGTACCTAGGTGCAGTTGTTGACCGTGCATCTCGCAAAGTTGTTTTCATGGCGTCTACTGAAGGCGGCGTTGAAATTGAAACTGTTGCTGAAGAAACACCTGAGCTTATCCACAAAGCTGAGATCGACCCATTAGTAGGTCCTCAAGCTTATCAAGCACGTGAACTAGGTTTCAAATTGGGTCTTAACCCAGTACAAATGAAACAGTTTGTTAAGATCTTTATGGGTCTTGGTAAAATGTTCACTGATTTTGATTTCGCATTACTTGAAATCAACCCGCTTGTGATCACAGACGAAGGTAACCTTCACTGTCTTGACGGCAAAATCGGTATCGATGGTAATGCACTTTACCGTCAACCTAAAATCCGTGAATTCCACGATCCTTCACAAGAAGATTCACGTGAAGCACATGCAGCAAGCTTTGAGCTTAACTACGTAGCGCTAGATGGCAACGTTGGTTGTATGGTTAACGGTGCAGGCCTAGCAATGGGTACTATGGACATCGTAAATCTACACGGTGGCAAACCGGCTAACTTCCTAGATGTTGGCGGCGGCGCGACTAAAGAACGTGTTTCTGAAGCATTCAAAATCATTCTTTCTGATGATAATGTTAAAGCTGTTTTAGTTAACATCTTTGGCGGTATTGTACGTTGTGACATGATTGCTGAAGGCATCATTGGCGCAGTTAAAGAAGTAGGCGTAAACGTACCAGTAGTTGTACGTTTAGAAGGTACTAACGCTGAACTAGGCCGTGAAGTTCTTAAAAACTCTGGTCTAGACATCATCGCTGCTGAATCACTAACAGACGCTGCTGAAAAAGTAGTTGCTGCTGCGGAGGGCAAATAATGTCTGTATTAATCAATAAAGATACAAAAGTTATCTGTCAAGGTTTCACCGGTGGCCAAGGTACTTTCCACTCAGAGCAAGCGCTTGAGTACGGTACACAAATGGTTGGTGGCGTAAGCCCAGGTAAAGGCGGTCAAACGCACCTTGGTCTTCCTGTATTCAATACAGTGCGTGAAGCAGTACAAGAAACTGGCGCAACTGCGTCTGTTATCTATGTACCAGCACCTTTTTGTAAAGATGCAATCTTAGAAGCAATCGATGCAGGCATCGAGCTGATTGTTTGTATCACTGAAGGTATTCCTACACTTGATATGGTTGATGTTAAAATCAAACTAGATCAAACAGGTACACGTATGATCGGTCCTAACTGCCCAGGTGTTATTACTCCTGGTGAAACTAAGATTGGTATCATGCCTGGTCATATCCACAAACCTGGTAAAGTAGGTATTGTTTCTCGCTCTGGTACATTAACGTACGAAGCAGTTAAGCAAACTACTGATGCTGGTTTTGGTCAGTCTACATGTGTTGGTATTGGTGGCGACCCAATTCCAGGTACTAACTTTATCGACGTTTTAGAAATGTTCGAAAAAGATCCACAAACTGAAGCGATCGTAATGATCGGTGAAATTGGTGGTACTGCAGAAGAAGAAGCTGCAGAGTACATCAAAGCACACGTTACTAAACCTGTAGTATCTTACATTGCTGGTGTTACTGCACCAGAAGGTAAGCGTATGGGTCACGCTGGCGCAATCATTGCCGGTGGTAAAGGTACTGCTGATGAGAAATTTGCTGCACTAGAAGCTGCGGGCGTAAAAACTGTACGTTCACTTGCTGATATCGGTAAAGCACTTAAAGAGAAAACAGGCTGGTAATCGCTTTTTTACTCTAAAAAGGCTCGCTAATGCGAGCCTTTTTGTTATCTGCACTTTTACTTTTACTTTTACACTTAGTATAGGTAGCTTATATGCTGATAAAACCGCACTGATAAATCTTGGCGTTGTTTATTTATAGCTAACTCATCGCACAAAGTATGAATCGTTTTCTCTACTTGATTCATAAACCGCCCATAGCCCATTTCATTATTATTATGCTGCGCAGCTACCACTACAAAATGCAGTGTTTCTACTAATTTATCTTCATTAAATAGCGCTTTAATTTGCACTTGATCAGTCTCTATGTCAAAGCTTAACTTTTGTAATTCTTGATTACCGTCATTTTTATCAATGCTGCTATTACGAATAATTGGTATAGCGCCATTAGCAACCATAGCCCCGTGGGTTAACTTATTGGTATTACAAATTTGGGTAAATAAATCGGTAAAGTATGTATAAAATTGCTTAAAATCACGATTATTTATTTGTGTTTGAAATTGCGTTTTGATTGCTCGTGACACTGGAATAGCGAAGGTTGCATAGCTCATTTGGGCATGATCACTGGGAATATTACACTGCCTTGACTGGTAGCGAGGGTAGAGGCTACGCAGTTTATAACCGTAGGTTTGTTTATTGCCTTTATCTTTAGCAAATAAGTCATAGGTTAAATGTTGATGATCGCGCAGTTTAAACAGTGGTTGTTCTAAAAATAACTGCTGTTGTAAATTATTTAATACCTTTTGTACTTTGCTATGAAACAGTGCTGAATTTGCACGCAGATCGTCACCGGTTGCTAAAAATAACAGCCTGATTTTTTTACTGGCTATATTTTCAGTGTAGTACGCTTTATGTGCTTCGTGGTAGCGAGGGTTATAAAAAAACAACATTTGTTTATTCGTTTCAAGCTGATACGACTCATCGTTAAAGCGTACTACAGGTAGTTTGTCGTTCGCTAATAAATGCACATTGTGTAAGCCAAGCTCATCACAGCAAGAAAAAAGCTCACGTGCTATACGCTCATAACAACAGTTAATATTACTAAAGCTTTTATAAAAATCAGTGGTAGGGGTTATTTCAGCTAAAAGGTAGTGATTGGTACGGGCATTGGTTGGAATATAAACACGGTGTTGATTTTGTATAGCCATCATGGTTCCTTTAAGTCAGGTTATTTGCTTACTATAATGGCCTTTGATGACGTTATTATTGCGCTAAAACAAAGTTTATTCATTAACTGACTCGTTACTGAATTAAAGTTAACCAAGATCTAAAATAAACCTTAATCTATTGCTGTATGTTAGTGTATGTTTTTGTAATAATGCATTAGTTTTGTTATCACGCACTATTTTGAGGATCATACTCCTATGGCGGAAATCGAGAATCGCCCAAGTAATTTTATTAGAACCCGCATTGACCAAGATTTAGCAAGTGGAAAGCATGCGTCTACGCATACTCGTTTTCCACCCGAACCAAATGGTTTTTTACACATTGGCCATGCAAAATCAATTTGTTTAAATTTTGGCATCGCAAAAGACTATAACGGTTTATGTAACTTACGCTTTGACGATACAAACCCAGAAAAAGAAGATATTAACTACGTTAATTCTATTAAAGAAGACGTGCAGTGGTTAGGCTTTAATTGGGATGGCGAAATTAAATACTCGTCTAATTACTTCGATATATTATACGATTATGCAGTTGAGCTAATAAATAAAGGCTTAGCGTATGTGTGCTTTTTAACGGCAGATCAAGCCCGTGAATACCGTGGCACATTAAAAGAGCCGGGTAAAAACAGCCCATACCGCGATACAGCAAGTGATGAGAATCTCGCGTTATTTGAAAAAATGCGTAATGGCGAGTTTAAAGAAGGCGAGTGTGTACTGCGCGCTAAAATTGATATGGCAAGCTCATTTATGGTGCTTCGCGATCCTATTATTTATCGTGTACGCTTTGCTCATCATCATCAAACTGCAGATAAGTGGTGCATTTACCCAATGTACGACTTTACTCACTGTATTTCTGATGCGCTAGAAGGTATTACTCATTCATTGTGTACACTGGAGTTTCAAGATAACCGTCGTTTATATGACTGGGTACTTGATAACATCAGTTTAGAGTGTCATCCACAACAAATTGAGTTTTCACGCTTAAACCTAGAGTACACTATTATGTCTAAGCGTAAGCTCAGCGACTTAGTAGTGAATAATCATGTAGAAGGGTGGGATGATCCACGTATGCCTACGATTGCAGGCTTACGTCGTCGTGGTTATACCCCAGCCTCCATTCGTGAGTTCTGCTTACGTATTGGTGTAACTAAACAAGAAAACATGGTTGAAATGGGCATGCTTGAAGCCTGTATCCGTGAAGACCTTAACGAAAATGCACCACGTGCAATGGCGGTACTTGATCCCGTTAAAATCGTTATTGAAAACTATGATGCTGATAAAGTTGAAACCTTATCTGTGGCTAATCATCCAAATAAAGAAGAAATGGGTCGCCGTGATGTGCCATTCACACGTGAAATTTATATTGAACGTGAAGACTTTAAAGAAGAAGCTAATAACAAGTTCAAACGTTTAGTACTTGATAAAGAAGTACGCTTACGCGGCGCTTATGTAATTAAAGCACAGCGTGTTGAAAAAGACGAAAATGGTGAAATTACCACTATTTATTGTACTTTTGACCCAGAAACGCTAGGTAAAAACCCAAGTGATGGTCGTAAAGTTAAAGGGGTTATTCATTGGGTATCGGCAAGTGAAGCGATTACAGCAGAAGTACGTTTGTATGACCGTTTATTTAGCGTACCAAACCCAGCAGCAGCCGATGAGTTTGAAAGCACCTTAAACCCTGACTCATTAGTTATTTTAACGAATGCTAAGTTAGAGCCATCGTTGGCTAATTCAGCAGCCGAGCAAGGTTTTCAGTTTGAACGTACTGGCTATTTTTCGCGAGATTCAAAAGCGAAAAACATAGTATTTAATCAAACAGTGGGTCTGCGTGACTCATGGTCAAAAACCCAGTAAAGGTTAACGCCTCTGTACTCATTATTACCTAGGAAGTGTTAGTAATGAGTACTGGGAATTTTACTGACAAAAAAACCTGCATTAAGCAGGTTTTTTTTGTTTATAATACAAGCTTAACTTATATTATTAGCAAAATTTTTGCACGCTTCTTTGTCTTCGCATTCACCATACAAATATAAAGAATGATTGGTTAATTTAATACCATTTCTTTCAGCAACTTCAAGTTGGCGACGTTCAATAACATCATCTTCAAACTCAACCACTTTACCACATTTTAGACATACTAAGTGGTCATGGTGAGTGCTGGTTGCAAGTTCAAATACTGATTTACCACCTTCAAAGTGATGGCGAGTAACAATACCAGCGTCATCAAATTGATTAAGTACGCGATATACAGTTGCAAGACCGATTTCTTCACCCAAATCTAGAAGAATTTTATAAACATCCTCAGCACTAATATGCTGGTTATCAGGTGATTGTAAAATCTCTAAAATCTTAATTCGCGGTAAAGTAACCTTTAAACCGGCTTTTTTTAATTCCAAATTATGATCAGTCATTAAATCTGTCTCAATTTTGTTTGGTTATACTAGACACCTTGCAAGGATGTACACGAATAGATGTACACGACACATCAACCGGTAAGGGTAACGTGCCTAGCTACTAAGTGCAAAGGTCAAAGCTAATAAATACCGATAAAAGCGCATTTACTAATATATTGCTACTAATTTAAGCAAAAACCAAGAAAAAATAAAGTTAATCAGCAAGTTCGCTTAAACACATTTCTTCATAAACTTGGGCAGACCAGGCTTTAACACGCTGCTCAGTGAGTTCTGGTTGACGGTCTTCATCGATACCTAAACCAACAAAATGTTTGTCATCAGCAATACCTTTAGATGCTTCAAAATTATAACTTTCACTTGGCCAATGACCAACCACAATAGCACCACGTTCAGTAACTATATCGTTAATCATGCCCATTGCATCTAAAAAGTACTCTGCGTAGTCTTCTTGGTCACCACAACCAAAAATAGCAACCAGCTTACCTTCAAAGTCTACTTCTTCAAGCTCAGGAAAAAAATCATCCCAATCACATTGCGCTTCGCCATAATACCAAGTAGGAATACCAAATAAGATTAAATCAAATTCCGCAATCTCTTCTTTAGAGCTTTTTGCAATATCATGTACAGCTACGAGCTTTTTACCCAATTCTTTTTGGATCATTTTTGCTACGTGTTCTGTATTACCTGTGTCACTTCCGAAAAAAATGCCTACACTTGCCATGGATTAAACCTTTTATCTATCAATAGCCAATCTTTCTTGTAAAATTGTTTCAATCAACACACTGCGGCTAATATTTTGTGCATCTGCCATATCACTAAGTGCCTGATATAACTGTGAAGAAACTTTAAATTCAACACGCTTTAAACCACGTGCTTTATCTCTTTTTATTTGATTACGTTTATTAACCTTTAACTGCATATCCCGTGGAAGGGGATTGGTTTTAGGTCTGCCTGGGCGTTTTTCGTATTCAAATAAATCGAGCGTTGTTCTATCTGTTTCTGACTTGGCCATGCTTAACCTACACCTGCGCCTTGCCAAAATACTTGAATAAGTCCTTTAGCAATAAAGCCAGAACACCCTAAAAAGAGTACAGCCCAAACAATGTAACGACCAAACTTGGGTACATTGCCGCTTTTTAGTACGTCTTTAATTGCCATACCGATAAATATAAAAATACCGGCTAAGCCAAAATACAACCCTAAGGTATCAAATTCGTTAATTAACTGACTGACCATCAACGTGTAACCTTTAAATTAAACGGCGCATACTATAGCATATAAATATACGACTTTTTAGTACGCAAAATCAAAAACAGGCGATTAAAATGAGTTTAAATCGCACTTAAAAAGTCATTTATTGCTTTATTCACTGCTAATGGCTTTTGCGCATGCAACCAGTGGCCAGCACCGTGAATTATTTTGGCACTGGCATTACTAAAGCGCGCATTAATAGCCGCTCTATGCTCAGCTAATATATAGTCAGAATCATTACCTTTAATAAATAGAGTGTCGCACAAACAAGAATTGTTTTCATTAACATTGTCGGTAATTATCGAATAATTTTTATCAAGACTCAATAAATTAAACCGCCATGCAAAATTGCCTTCATCGTTTTTAGCTAAACTTTTTAATAAAAACTGACGCACACCCATCTCGTCTATAAAAGGCTGCATAATTGCATCGGCATGCTTTCTATCTGTAATAGATTCGTTTGCAACCGCTTTAAGCGCTTGAATAATTTTAGTGTGGCGAGCAGGGTAACTAACAGGTGCTATATCAAGCACAATTAATTTATTAACGTGCTCTGGATGGGTTAATGCCAATTCCATTGCTACTTTTCCGCCCATAGAGTGACCTATAATGTGCGCTTTATCTATGTTCAAATGCGTTAATAATTCAATAATATCTTGGGCCATTGCCGCATAAGTCATTGTATCGCTATGGGGCGATTTGCCATGGTTACGTAAATCGACATTGGTTACGGTATAAAATTCACTAAGGGGTTTTGCGATCACGTTTAAGTTCTCTAATGATCCAAAAAGCCCATGAATTAAAATAACATGTGGGCCTTGCCCTTGTTGCTTATAATTTAACTGCATATTAGCCTCAGTGTAAAATTCGCCATAGTGTGACGAGCATTTGCTTAAAAAGCAAAAAATACAGTCACAAAATATAATATTGGGCTGTAGCCTGTTTTATCAACAATATTTAGCTATTTAATCGTGCTAAATAGTAATTTAAATAGCGCACATAAGTAATTTAAAATATATGTTTACAGCGGGGTTTGTTGTAACTCGCATTTCTAACTGGTTTGGGTATAATCACACGGAAAGAAAAATGTGGCCGTAATGACAGGAAGAACATGAAACAAATCGACATAGACGACGAGTTATATCAGTATATTGCCAGCAATACGCAAAGTATTGGTGAGAGCGCATCCACTATTTTACGTCGTTTATTAAATCTGAGCGGCGAAAAAATTCAGACCGCAAACGTAGAGCTTAATCAAAATAATCAAACAACAACTACCTTGCCTAAAGTTCCCCCTGTAGCAGAGCAAACACCTGCGCTTGCTGCTAAGCCAAGTGCAGTAGCTGAGAAGTCTGTGCAGCAAAAAAATGCGAATGTATTTAATGTATTAAATAAAGAAGAGTTGGCAATGCAGAAAGGCGTTGTGGGTCGTTTTTTATTTATTTTAAGTGCATTTTACCGTACCCATAAAACTGACTTTCGCGCCGTATTAGATATCAAAGGCCGTGATCGCGTTTACTTTGCTACTAGCAAAGAAGACTTAGTTAATAGTGGTAGCAGTATGAACCCTAAAAACATCACCGACAGTGAGTACTGGGTAATGACAAACTCTAACACTACACGTAAAAAAATGATGCTTCATGAAGTTGCTTTGTGTTTAGGTTATAGCACAGAACAAGCTGAAAAAATTCGCGACTACCTGTAAGGAAATACTATGGCTATTCATCCAGGTGCGGGCAAACCAGCTCCACAATCGGTATTAATAAATGTACCTAAATTAGTCTCTGCGTATTATTTAAATGAGCCAGACCTTGAGCAGAATCCAGAGCATTGTGTTGCATTTGGTACATCAGGGCATCGTGGTTGCTCCTACGATGTTAAATTTAACGAGTCGCACATACTCTCTATTACTCAAGCTATTTGTGACTACAGAAAACAAAACGATATTTTTGGCCCGTTATTTTTAGGAAAAGACACCCACGCTTTAAGTGAAGCGGCCTTTAATTCGGCAATAGAAGTATTAGTAGCCAACGAAGTGCAAGTGATCACCCAAGACGATGGTGACTTTACTCCAACACCGGTAATTAGCCACGCTATTGTAAGTTACAACAAGCTGCACCCAAATGAATTAGCCGACGGCATTGTAGTTACGCCTTCGCATAACCCACCAGAGGATGGCGGGTTTAAATACAACCCACCCGATGGCGGGCCTGCCGATACCGACGTAACTAAATGGATAGAAGACAGAGCTAATCAGTTATTACTAGAGGACTTAGTTGAAGTGGAATTATTTCCGTTTGCTAAAGCCTCGCGCTCAGGGTTTATTAAATACCAAGACTTAATGACCCCGTATATTAATGATCTAGAAAATATTGTTAATTTAAAAGCCATTAGCGAAGCGGGTATTAAAATTGGCGTTGATCCGCTGGGCGGCTCAGGCATTAATTTTTGGCCGGTTATCGCTAAAAAATATAATTTAGACATTAGCGTTGTAAATGATGTTGTTGATCCTCGTTTTGCATTTATGCCACTTGATAAAGATGGCAAAATTCGTATGGATTGCTCATCACCTTATTCAATGGCCAACCTTATTGCGCTTAAAGATGATTTTGATATTGCCATTGGTAACGATCCAGATTACGACCGCCATGGCATAGTAACGCCAGATGGTTTAATGAACCCTAATCACTTTTTAGCGGTTGCGATTGATTATTTGCTTAAAAATCGAGACTGGAACGCAAATGTGCAAATTGGCAAAACGTTAGTTTCCAGCTCCATGATCGACAAAGTTACTGAGCGTAATGGCCGTAAAGTAAAAGAAGTACCGGTTGGCTTTAAATGGTTTGTTGAAGGGTTAAATAAAGGTAAGTTAGCCTTTGGCGGCGAAGAAAGTGCTGGCGCCGCATTTTTACGTTTTGATGGCAGTGTTTGGTGTACCGACAAAGATGGCTTTATTATGGGCTTATTAGCGGCCGAAATACTTGCTGTTACCGGTAAAACACCGTCTGCTCTTTATAAAGAGTTAGAGCAAGAATTTGGCTCGCCGCTTTATAAACGTATAGACGCACCGGCTACAAGCACGCAAAAATCGCGTTTAAAAGCCCTCAGTGCCGACGACGTTAAAGCCGATACACTCGCAGGTGAACCTATTTTACAAAAGCTAACCCATGCGCCAGGTAATAATGCGCCAATTGGTGGTTTAAAAGTAGTTACCGAAAGTGGTTGGTTTGCAGCGCGTCCATCGGGTACTGAAGATATATACAAAATTTACCTTGAGTCGTTTAAAGGTGAAGCGCATTTAGCACTACTTGAAAAAGAAGCTAAAAAGCTAGTAGACTCAGTTATTAGCTAATATCGCTTATATTACTTAAAAACGGCTGATTTAATCAGCCGTTTTTGTTTTTAATTGCATAATAATAATTTCAATTTTACAAAGGGCTTTTATCCATATGTCAGCCACTACTCCAGATTACATCGAAGAATTAAAACAAACTGGCGACTTTTTGACGCTAAGCCGCAATAACGAATGGCACTTAGCCGCAGGGGAGTTCACACTCAATAATGGCACCGTAGTTACTATTCATGATACCGGTGTTATAGAGTTTCAACCGGCCACTGTTTCAAGCAAAGACGTAGTGTACTCAAGTGCAGTGCACGGAAACGAAACCGCACCAATCGAAATATGCGACGAATTAATTAAACAAATAATCGCCGGTGAGCTGCTCTTAAAGCAGCGCGCTTTATTTATTTTTGGTAATCCGCAATCAATTAATATTGGTTTGCGTTTTGTAGAAGAAAACCTTAACAGGTTGTTTAATGGCCACCATAGTGTAGACGGCGTACCAATGAATAACGAACGTACCCGTGCAGCCAAATTAGAGCAGTACGTAAGTGACTTTTTTAGCCGAGGCGAGCAAGGTAGCAGCCGCTGCCATTACGATTTACATACTGCAATTCGTGGCTCTAAAAACGAAAAGTTTGCAGTGTATCCCTATTTACATGGTAAACCGTGGAAAAAGTCGCAATTACAGTTTTTATTAAGTTGTGGGGTAAATACCGTATTAATGATGAAATCCCCAGCAACCACCTTTAGTTATTATTCATCATTTGTGCATGGTGCCGATTCGTTTACGGTCGAGCTTGGCCAAGTTAAGCCCTTTGGTGAGAATGACATGAGCCGCTTTGCAAAAACCAAACAAACACTCACTGCATTAATTAGCCAAGATAAGGTTGAATATCCAGAATTTAATGCAGATGAATTCGAGTTGTTTACTGTGCACCGCACCATAAATAGAACGCAGAATGAATTTAGTTTTCCATTTTCAGATCAGGCCGAAAACTTCACAGGTTTTGCCAAGGGTGAGTTGTTAGCTACTGATGGCGATACACCTTACTACGCCGATGTGCAAGGAGAAGCGATTATTTTCCCCAATGCAAACGTAGCTATTGGCCAGCGAGCGCTGTTAACCGTTGTGCCAATGGCGATAGACAGTAATTTTATTTAAAATAGCTGATCAGACCACTTGTTGTAATAAGTTAACTATATGATTAATAAATAGTAAAATATCTGTATAGTTAACTTGCCATTTTTATACTCACTATTTAGTTTTGTTTCGTCACAGATTTGTTGAATAACACTTTACGTTAACGTAAAGTGTCGGCAGCTTTAATTAAAGACAGTGCAGATGTTGCAAAGTTTATTCGCAGCAATCAACCCACAATAATAATTTAATGGGTACTGTTTTATCGACAACAAAAGAAGGTAGGTTATGAGTAATCCAAATAACGTATCGCTGAATATTAACCATAAGCTTGAGTTTATCGATGGCAATGCGTTAACTATTCCAACCCTTAGTATTTTAACTGAGGACGGCGAGATTCATCCAGGTGCAACCGCACCCGACATTTCAAAACATACCGCAATTAAATTATACGAAACCATGCGCTTTATACGTTTGTTAGATGAGCGCATGCAAGGTGCACAGCGCCAAGGCCGCATTAGCTTTTATATGCAATGTTTAGGTGAAGAAGCTGCAGTAACAGCCTCTGCAGCTGCGCTTGATCAAAATGATATGATTATGGCTCAGTACCGTGAACAAGCGGCGCTTCACTATCGTGGTTTTACGCTTGATCAGTTTATGAACCAAATGTTTTCTAATGAACTGGATTTAGGCAAAGGCCGCCAAATGCCGATTCATTATGGTTCTAAAGCATTAAACTATATGACCATATCATCGCCATTAGGAACACAAATTCCACAAGCGACTGGCTACGCTTATGGTCAAAAAATTAAACATATAGATGCTAAAACAGGTGAGCTTGCCAGCACTATAGATAACATCACTATTTGTTATTTTGGTGAAGGCGCAGCGTCTGAAGGGGACTTTCATGCCGGTGTAAATATGGCTGCAGTGCATCAAGCGCCGGTAATATTTTTTGCCCGTAATAATGGTTATGCTATTTCGACCCCTGCAGATGAGCAGTTTAAAGGTGACGGCATTGCTTCTCGTGGCGTTGGTTACGGTATTAAAACAATTCGTGTTGATGGCACAGATGCCCTTGCAGTGTATGCGGCAACTAAAAAAGCCCGTGAAATTGCAGTGAGCACAGGCGAGCCAATTTTAATTGAATCAATTGCTTATCGCTTAGGTGCGCATTCGACCTCAGACGATCCAAGTGGTTATCGCTCTAAAGATGAAGAAGCTAATCATCAAGTATGCCCAATCGACAAGTTTAGAAAATGGCTAATTAAGCAAGACTGGCTAAACGAAGCCGACGATGTAAAAGCTAAAGAATCAATTCGTGAAGAAATTTTAGCTGCGCTAAAACGTGCCGAAGTAGTGGCAAAGCCAGCTTTAGAAGAATTAATATCAGATGTTTACGATACCCCAATTCCATCATTGCAACGCCAATATGAGCAACTAAAAGCGCATATAAAACTGCATCCAGATGCCTACCCAGTTACAGCAGGGAGAATTAAGTAATGGCTAAAATGAACATGCTACACGCAATTAACTCTGCACTTGACATTACTATGGCAGAGCATCCACAAGCTTGTATTTTTGGCGAAGATGTGGGTTACTTTGGTGGTGTATTTAGAGCAACCTCAGGCTTACAAGAAAAGTACGGTAAACACCGTGTATTTAATACCCCGCTTACAGAGCAAGGTATTTTAGGTTTTGCGAATGGTTTAGCGGCTTTTGGCGCTCCAGCGCTGGCAGAAATACAGTTTGCAGATTATATATTTCCAGCCTTTGACCAAATAGTTAATGAATCAGCTAAATTTCGCTACCGCAGTGGTAATGAGTTTAATGTGGGTAATTTAACTATTCGTACACCTTACGGCGGCGGAATTGCAGGGGGCTTGTATCATTCACAATCACCCGAGGCTTACTTTGCACATACACCAGGCTTAAAAGTGATTGTGCCGCGTAACCCGTACCAAGCAAAAGGCTTATTACGCGCGGCAATCAAAGATGACAACCCGGTATTGTTTTTTGAACCAAAACGCTTATACCGCGCATCAATCGGCGAAGTGCCAGAAGAAGATTACACCATTGAGCTTGGAAAAGCCGAGGTAGTACAGCAAGGTACAGACGTGACCTTACTTGCGTGGGGCGCGCAAATGGAAATAATAGAAGACGCCGCCAAACAAGCAAGTGAACAAGGCATTAGCTGTGAAGTAATTGATTTACGCAGTATTTTACCATGGGATGTAGAGGCAATTGCACAGTCGGTGACTAAAACTGGACGCTTGATTGTTAGCCACGAAGCGCCAATTACTAATGGCTTTGGTGCAGAAATAGCGGCAACCATTGGTCAAGAATGTTTCCTACATTTAGAATCGCCAATTATGCGCGTGTGTGGCTTAGATACGCCGTATCCGTTAGCGCTTGAAAAAGAATATGTACCGGATGCATTAAAAGTATTGGCCGCAATTAAACAATCAATGGATTTTTAGGGGATACCATGGCTAAAGAGTTTATATTACCCGATATTGGTGAAGGCATAGTTGAATGCGAAGTTGTTGAATGGCTTGTGGCAGAAGGTGACACTGTGGCTGAAGATCAGCCTATTTGTGATGTAATGACAGACAAGGCATTAGTGCAAATACCCGCTGTACATGATGGGGTTATTACCAAGCTTTATTATCAAAAAGGTGAAATTGCCAAGGTTCATGGGCCATTATTTGCTATGAATGTAAGTGGTGAAGCAGTTAGCGAAGAAGCTGATGCAGCACCTGAAAAAGCAACTCAAACGGTTGTCAGTAATAATAGCAGCGAGCACTTAGAAGATTTTATTTTGCCAGATATAGGCGAAGGTATTGTTGAGTGTGAAATTGTTGACTGGTTAGTTGCCGAAGGTGAAGAAATAGTTGAGGATCAAGCGGTTTGTGATGTAATGACAGACAAAGCCTTGGTACAAATACCGGCAAAATATACCGGTGTTGTAAATAAGCTGTATTATCAAAAAGGTGAAATAGCCAAAGTGCACAGCCCGTTATTTCAAATGACGGTAGCAGGGCGCACAGCTAAAGCCGATGCAGATATAAATCAAGCAGTGGTAAAAGCACAAACTAATGCAGCAGATAAACCAGCGGCTATTAAAGCTGAGCAAACAACTAAAATTGTGAATAAAAAAGCAGTTGCATCGCCAGCGGTTCGTCGTAAAGCACGCGAGCTTGATGTTGATTTAACCTGTGTACCGGGCAGTGGTAAAAATGGCCGTATTTATAAACAAGACATAGAAGAGTTTGTAAAAGGCGAAGTTCCTAACACTATCGATACCTCACCATTGCACAGTGGCAATGAGCAAAGAACATCAGCTACACACTCAGGTGGTACACGTGTAGAGCCAATTAAAGGCATAAAAGCGGCAATGGCTAAACAAATGGTGGCGTCGGTTTCGACCATTCCACACTTTACCTTTAGTGATGAAGTAGACTTAACTAAGCTAATTGCGCTTCGCTCTAGTTTAAAAGAGCAGTATAAAGCGCAAGGTATTAAACTAACCATGATGCCGTTTTTTGTTAAAGCATTATCGCTTGCAATGAAAGAGTACCCAGTACTTAACTCTAAAGTAAATGATGAGTGCAGCGAGCTTACCTATTATAACGATCATAATATTGGAATTGCAGTTGACTCAAAAATAGGTTTATTAGTGCCTAATATTAAATCGTGTCAGAGCAAAAGTATTGTAGAAGTTGCAAACGATTTAACCCGTTTAACCGACTCAGCGCGAGAAGGTCGTGTTGCGCCAGATGATTTGAAAGGCGGTACTATTAGTATTTCAAATATTGGTGCAATTGGCGGCACTATTGCGACGCCTATTATTAATAAACCAGAGGTGGCTATTGTTGCTTTGGGTAAATTACAGCACTTACCGCGTTTTGATGAAAACGGCCAAGTGGTAAGCAAAGCTATAATGCAGGTGAGCTGGTCTGGCGATCATCGCGTGATTGATGGTGGCACTATTGCCCGTTTTAATAACCTTTGGAAATCGTACTTAGAAAATCCATCGGTAATGATGATGGCGATGAGCTAAACATACGCGCTTATTGTTATTAAAAAAACCAGCTTCGGCTGGTTTTTTGTTTACTGTATTTAAAAGTATTATTTACTCACCAAAAATATAAACCATAACCCACGCCTAAAGCCGGTATTGCAGTATAAAAAGTTGCTATGAGCGCGGCTTTTGGTGCCATTGCTATGGCAGGAAACAGCGCATCGCCATCGTTAGAAATAGCATTTGCAGTTAAAGCACTAAATGGAATAATACCTTGAATGTACAAAGTGGTAACAATTATTTGTGGCCCGCAACCGGGTAAAAAACCGATTAATACCGCTATAAGTGGTGCTAAATACGCATAGTGTAAAAACCATGCTTTTAAATCAAGTCCTGCCACATTTACTAATATTTCAAATAACATAAATGACGCAACGACCCACGCAGTTACAAAGTGAGTGTCTTGTAATACCTTGGTAATATTAGAGGGAGGATTACGCTTACATGCATCGTCTTCTGCGGTGACTTCTTTATAGCTCTCTCCTTTAGACGAATACGCCCAAATACTGACAATAAACAGTGCCATTGCAGCGCCAAAAGAGCTAATAATGTTAGGTATATTAGTATCCCACTTGTTAAAATCAACATTAAACGCAATTAACAAAGCAATAATTAAGCTTGGAACAATAGCAACCATCCATACCGGCTTAGATATTTTAATAATAGCTGTTGGTAGCTGTATAACCTGTTGTTTATGCTTTTGTGGGAGTGGTCGCAAAAAGTCTTTTTTATGAATAGCATTTACTATCAACCCGCTTAAAGTTCCTACAACCAAGCCAATACCCATAATAATTACTCCTTCGGTAGGGCGAGTAGCAAGTAGTAAAAATGCCGCATCACCCATTGTTGCAGCTAAAACCGCGACAATAGCGCCAAAACTGGCTTGGCCTTTTGTAAATTGGGTAACAACAATAATTGCACCACCACAGCCTGGTAATGCACCTAGTATAGATGCAAAAGCAACTTCTAAAATAGGCGACTTAGCGCTTAAATAACTAAGCTCTAATTGTGGTAAACGTGCTATGGCGTAGTAGTAAATTAGTAAGGTAGCTGCTACAAAAACACTGACCTGAAAAAATGCGTCACTGAGTGCAGTAATAGTAATAGCGCGTAAATTAGGTAGGGCTAAACACACTAATATAAATAGTGGTAATAATAAGCGTTTGTTTTGACCCATAAAGCGTTTTGAATTGGCTGTTATAAATCCACTATGTGAGAGTAATTGCATAAAGTGTGGCCTAGTAAGTAACTAAGCTACACTTTACATTGCACTCAAATGATAATCAATATCATTTGGGTGCAATTATATCGATTACTCTATTTGAGTTTTTCGATTAGATAAGATTAAATTACTTACGTTGGAACTCAGAGTTAGTGTTCCACGTTGGCCATTGCTCTTGCTCAGAAATATTAAAACCTACTTTATAAAATAATTGTAGGTCTTGCACCGCGCCCGATAAATCCCATTCATCACGGTAGCGATCGCATGGTTGATGATAACAACCGCGCAGTACTAAGCTCATACGCTTACGGTAGTTTGCAGTTTCTTCGTCAAAGGCTTGCGTGCCACCACCTGCGTACATGGCTGGAATGCCCATGTTTGCAAAAGCAAAGTGATCAGAGCGATAGTAACCACCCGAAGAAGGATTAGGATCGCCAGATATTGTTCTGCCTTGCTCAAGCGCAACCGTTGTTAATAAATCATCCATTTGTGATTTACCAATACCTACCACGCTAATATCTTTTACTTTGCCTAATAAATTTAAGCTGTCCATATTAATGTTAGCAACGGTTTTATTGGCAGCAATAACAGGGTTAGCTGCATAATATTTTGACCCTAATAAGCCTTGCTCTTCAGCGGTTACCGCTAAAAAGGTCATTGAACGGCTAGGGTGCTTAGGTAATTTAGTAAAGGCTTCAGCCACTTCAATTAAACCAGCCGTACCGGTAGCATTATCGTGCGCGCCATTAAAAATTTGATCCCCTTTGCGGTTTTTATCAGTGCCTAAGTGATCCCAATGTGCAGAATAAATAACATGTTCATCTGGTTTTTCACTGCCCGGTAAAGTGGCAATAAAGTTATACGAGATAGACTTTTTAATGGTGTTTTTTATCTTTATAGAGGCAGTCAAATCGCCCATATCAACGTGGTAAGCGCCTTTTGCAGCATTGGCTTTTAATGTATCAAAATCAAGCCCTGCTTTATTAAACAGCTCTTTGGCTACGTCTGTTGTTACCCAGCCTTCAACGGCTACACGGTCCATATTATTGTTTTCTTTTTGAAAGCCAAACTGCTCACCACTCCACGAGTTTTCTACTACAGACCAAGGGTATGAAGCCGGTGCTGTTTCGTGAATAATAATTGCGCCCGCTGCACCTTGACGACTCGCTTCTTCGTATTTATAAGTCCAACGGCCATAATATGTCATGGCATCGCCAGTAAATAAATCAGGGTTTTTAGTTGCAAAGCCCGGATCGTTTACCAGCATTACTACCGTTTTGCCTTTAACATCTAAGCCTTCGTAATCGTTCCAGTTATACTCTGGTGCATTAACGCCGTAACCAACAAATACTAGCTCAGAGTTTTCAATTGCTTGGTTTTCGCTAATGCGACTACTGCCCATTACCATGTCTGTTTTGTATTGGTAGTTTTTACCACCAATTTTTAATACCATGTCTGAGTCTGCTTCAAGCGAAACTAGTGGAACTTCTTGTAAAAAGCTATTGCCATTACCGGGCTTTAAACCCAAGGCTTTAAATTGCGCTGTTAGGTAATCAAGCGTTAGCTTTTCGCCTGGCGATGAAGGGGCACGGCCACCAAATTCATCCGATGCTAACACTTTTACATGCTTAGCAATTTCATCAGCTTGAATACTGTTGTAGCCCTTAGTTACATCATCGGAGGTAATACTTGTTGTAGCGCAGCCCGCTAATACGGCAGCAGTGATAAGGGTAAGAGAGAAATAACGTTTCATATTGGCTCTATTTTTGTTTTAAGATAACCCAGTATATGAAGTTCTATTAATTAGAACCAGTTTTTGCGGTAAACTGTTACAAAATTTAAGGTATAAACTAGTAAGTACAAATAATAATGAAGCGTTTTACTCCCCCAGAAGAATTTCAGCCAAGCTGCTTACAAAGCGGCGCTTTTGAGCATTTGCGCACGTTGTTTAATATACATGAGCAAAAAAATTGGCCTCTGCCTAGCTGGTTTAGCCCACACTTAAACGCAATTAATGCCAATAACTTGGCTATTAGCTTTGTCGATGATGCAAAAATAGATTTTGCTGAGCGTTATTACGAGCAAGTTATTTTTGAAACAGGGCAGGTGCCTACGCGTACTGAAAATTGGCACGACTTATTTGGTGGCTTTATTTGGTGTTTATTTCCTAAAACCAAAGCGCTCATTAATCAACGCCACGTAGCAGATATTGCAGTACATGGCACAAAGCAGCGTACCAAACATCGCAATGCCCTAACCTTATTTGACGAATGCGGTGTTGTACTGGCTATTAGCAATACCCAATGGCAACAGTGGTTGCGCGATCATCAATGGAAAACAGCGTTTGTTGAGCATAGATCGCAGTGGGGAAAAACCATCAAACCATTTATGTTTGGCCATGCAAATTACGAAATGCTAACTAAACCCTATATTGGTTTAACGGGTAAAGCGTTGTTTGTAACTGTACCCGATGAAATATTTTGTAAAGATTTAGTTACCCAATACCAGTACCTAGATCAAAGACTTTATGAGATGATAAAAACCGATCAGTGTTTAGCCGACAATAAACTCCTTTCACCTTTACCACTACTAGGTGTTCCGGGGTGGCATGAGGACAACACCGACGACACATTTTATAATAATACGGATTACTTTAGAGAAAAACGAAGGATACGAACATGATAGAAGTTATTGGCCTTAAAAAGAAATTTAAGCTAACTAAAGATCATAAAAAAAACAAAGTAGATGAAATAGACCCGCGCGAAGATAAAGATTATTTTCATTCAGTTAGAGATGTTAGCTTTCGTTGTGCAAAAGGCGAAGTACTTGGACTGCTAGGACCAAATGGCGCAGGTAAAACCACCACGTTAAGAATGATTTCTACTGCCTTAAAACCCGATGCCGGCAGTATTACCATTGCCGGTAACGACATAATAAAAAAGCCATTGCTGGGGCGTAAATCGATTGGGTTTCTATCGGGTTCAACCGGCTTATACGGGCGTTTAACCGTAAAAGAAAACATCGAATATTTTGCAAAACTCCATGGCATGAGCAAAAAAGATATTGCAACACGCTGCGAAGAGCTATTTACCTTGCTCGATATGCATAAATTTATAGATAAGCGTGCAGAAAACCTCTCAACCGGAATGAAACAAAAAGCCAATATTGCCCGCGCAGTAGTGCATTATCCTGCTGTAGTGGTTTTAGATGAGCCAACGACCGGGTTAGATATTATGACCACACAAACGGTAATTAACTTTATAAAAGGTTTAAAAGCGCAAGGCACACCGGTTGTTTTTTCAACGCACCACCTAGATGAAGTTGCTTTACTGTGCGACCGCGTAGCAGTGATTAACGAAGGCGTAAGCTGTTTTGATGGCACTGTAGAAGAGTTTAAACAAACAGGTAACAGTGAAGAACTTAACCAAGCGTTTATGAACATATTAACGGAGAAACGTGATGTTTGAAGTATTTAAAAAGGAATTAAGAGAGTTACTACGCGATAAAAAAACGCTCATATTTGTAGTGGCTGTGCCAGTTGCAGTGTTCCCACTTATTTTTGCCGTTGTTGCCTTTATTAGCGCACAAGCAGCTATGGATGCAGAGCAAAAAGTAAATACCTACGCTATTGTAAACGGCGACTATGCGCCAGAGTTTACCGACAAAGTGTTTTACCATAAAAGTTTTGAGCAGTATAAAGGCACTAAAACCTTTAATAGTGTTGCACAGCTTAAAGCCGCAGTGATTGCTGGCGATATTGATATGGGCATTTATTTACCAAGCAATGCACAGCAAACGTTAAATAATGCACAGCAAAGCAAATGGCAGGTAGTGTTTAACGACGCTAAGTCTATTAACTTTTTGTTTCAGCGGGTGAAAGAGCTAGCGCAAGAATACAGCGATGCGTTACAAGTACAAAAGCTGCTTAGTTTTGGCATTGACGAAGCAACGCAAAAAGCAATACTTGAACCAATTGAAGTTGTAAAAGTAGATACCGCCGACAAACGTGAAAACCTAGGTGAAAAAATAGGTGGGTTTTTACCGTACTTATTAGTGCCTTTAGTATTAATGGGAGCAACTTATCCTGCCATTGACTTAGGAGCAGGCGAAAAAGAACGTGGCACCCTAGAGACATTATTGTTAACACCTATCACTCGTACACAACTTGTTTTAGGTAAATTTATTACCCTTTTAACTACTTCGATTGCCTCTACAACCATTACTGTGCTGAGTATGGGAGTGTGGATAGCCTTGGCGATTACTTTTGCGGATCTTGAATTTATTAAAGTTGCATTTAGTAGCTTAGCCGTTTCTGATTTATTAATGATTTTTGTATTACTGTTACCACTGGCGGCTATATTTTCTGCGCTAGCGTTAGCTATTTCAATTTACGCACGTACCTTTAAAGAAGCGCAAAACTACATGACACCGTTATCTCTGGGCGTTATTTTTCCGGTAATAATTGCCTTAATGCCAAATGTGGAACTCACTGTTAAAACAGCGTTTATTCCTGTCACTAATGTAGCGTTAGCAATAAAAGAAATAGTTAAAGGCACAGTAGATTACACGCTAATAGGGCTAATATTTTTAGCTACAGCTATTATTGCCGGTATTTTATTAGCTTTTTGCGTTAAATGGTTTAACCGCGAAGATGTGTTATTTAGATAGTTAATAGACAAAGCTTTAAGTTTTGAAGGCAGCACTCGCTGCCTTTTTCATTTATAAACAAATATAAATAGCGTTTAGTTTATTTCATTAAGAGCAATGGTAGTGGTAGAATACACTTCATAATTTGGCACTCTTTATTGCAAATAAAAGAGGTAAGTAATTAATTTTGAGGTTTATTGTTTCTCAATCTAGACTACTTATGTAAGTACTATAGTGTAGGTAATAGTAAATGTTAAAACGAAATTTTTTATCTAGAGTTGCAAAAAGTAATAAGCTAATACTTTTTGCCGTAATGATTTTTATGATCATTGCGTTGCCTTCAATGTATATATTTGAGCAAAAAGTAAGAAGTGAAATTTATCACACGGCGCAAATAGAGCTAAAACGCGAACTCGAAACTAAAACATTATCGTTAAAAAAACACTTTACCGACAGTGTTAACGCCATTCGATTTTTAGATGCAACCCCACCTATAAAAGCAATATCACGCGCTAGTGAAAATCAATTGTCAGATCCAGCATCTGCAACGCCTATGGCCATTTGGAAAAATCGCTTAGCGAGTATATTTTCTGGCTTTATGCGCACCGACGAAAGCATATTACAAGCGCGTTATATAATGCTAGCAGAAGGCGGGCAAGAAGTCGTAAGGGTTGATCGGACCGAGCAAGGCAAAATTACCATACTCGAAGGCGAGCAATTACAACAAAAAGGCCAACGAGATTACGTTATTAAAACCAGTATGCTTGATGAGCACACTGTTTATATTTCGCCAA
Source organism: Pseudoalteromonas sp. K222D (assembly GCF_017653575.1). Taxonomy (NCBI): domain Bacteria; kingdom Pseudomonadati; phylum Pseudomonadota; class Gammaproteobacteria; order Alteromonadales; family Pseudoalteromonadaceae; genus Pseudoalteromonas; species Pseudoalteromonas sp. K222D. The sequence goes on along the minus strand of NZ_JAGGDL010000001.1, from coordinate 31,099 downwards.
TAAATTACAACCGTGAAAATGGTAAAATTCAGCAGCCTTATATCAGTACCTTTCGGGTAGCAAAACCTGTATTTGACAAAAACAAACAGGTTTCTGCGGTTTTAGTTACGAATTATTATGCAGAGCAACTATTTAAAAGCCTCACTTTTGAGTCTCCGCAAGGCACTGCAATTTATTTAATGAATAACCAAGGTGAGTTTTTATATCATCCAAACCCAGAGCTGCGCTTTGGGTTTGAGTTTAATAAAAGCAGAACCTGGGAGCAAGAGTCTGTTGGCGCGCAAAATATGGCTGCAGACAAAACGCTGCCGTTAAATAACTACCCACAACAATACACACTGCAAAAGCGTATTTATTTTGGTAATGATATTGCCATGCTGCCACTCGAGCTTGCTGTGAGTGTAGATACGCAAACATTATTAGCAAAAGTGAGCGAGAGACGCCAAAGCTTTATTACTACATTAGCTGTATTTTTTGGTGTGTTTTTAGTTATGACCATGCTGTATCAGCGCTTTATAAACCGAAAGTTACTTATTAACTCGTTAAAAGAGCAAAATAACAGAGTAATAGAAAACTCCTTAGATGCTATTTTTAGCATTTCAGAGTCGGGTAAAGTGGTGCAATTTAATAACACAGCTAAGCAAGTGTTTGGCGATATACTAGAGAGTGATAACGTAAATTTTATTTCTTTATTTACTTTAAATAAAGAAGATGAGCAATGCATAAGAGAAACCATTAAAAATGGCTCTAAAATGCCCTTTGAAGCCATGCATACCGACAGCTTGGGCAATAAATACTACTACTCAATAACCCTCAGCAGTATTTATGATGTGTTTAATGAGCGTTATCAAGTTGCGGCTATTTTAAGAGACATAAGCTCGCTTAAAAACATTCAAGCTGAACTAGAGGGAGTTAATACCACTTTAGAGCTTAAAGTTTCGCAAAGAACCCGAGAGCTTGAACGCGCAATAGATGAAGCATTAGCAGCAAGCCAAGCTAAAAGTGACTTTGTAGCTAATATTTCTCACGAAATACGCACCCCTATGAACGGGGTATTAGGCATGCTAGAAATGCTTAAAGAAGATGGCTTATCAGAGCAACAGCATCATTATTTAAAACTTGCAAATAGCAGTGCTAATTCTTTAATGAATTTAATTAATGATATTTTAGATTTTTCAAAAATAGAAGCGGGTAAGCTCGATATTGATAATCACAGCTTTGATGTTGTTACCGTGTGCAGCGATATGATTAACTCATTAGCGCTACAAGGGCAACGCAAAGGACTTGAAGTATTTTTACACACCCACAATATTGTTGATCGTATGGTAGTAGGTGACAGCCATCGCCTTAAGCAAATTTTAATTAATTTGGTTAATAATGCTTTTAAGTTTACTCACAAAGGTGAAGTTAGCTTAACCATAGGCTCTAAATACATTACCGATACTAAATTACAGATGAGTTTTGCGGTTAAAGACACTGGAATTGGCATAGCAGCTGAAAATATAGATAAACTATTTGAAGTGTTTACCCAAGAAGATTCAAGCACCACACGCCATTTTGGCGGTACCGGCTTGGGTTTATCAATTTGTAAAAAGCTAGCGCAATTAATGGGTGGTAATATATCGCTAACAAGCGAAAAAGGGGTAGGGAGCACTTTTACTGCAACCGTTGAGCTGCATGTAGCACCCCAGAAAAAGCTAAATACCGGCATTGAGCTTGCTACCAGTATTGATGTTGCTGCATTAATTGCTCGCGATAATGTGTATAACAATGTGTGTGATTTATTACTGCAAACATGCAAAGTAGATAAAAGTAATATTGTTAGGTTAGATTACTTTAGTGAGCATGATGAGTTTGAAGCGGACTTATTAATTATTGACGACGACCATCCACAAGTTAATGCCCTGATTAGCTTTTGCAAACAGTACGATAAAAAATATGTACTAATTTTGCGTGATATGGTGATGAACAAACAATCGAAAAAAGTATTTCCTGATCATCTACATATTTTAAATAAACCGCTTACCCAAGATGAGTTTAGTTACAAATTAGCGAGTTTATTTGGTGCCAGTAGCGAGTTTGTTATTACCCCACCAAAGAGCTTAATTGAAGAGCCTTTAGATGCAGACTTATCAGCTTATCATGTGCTTTTAGTTGACGATAATATGATCAACATAGAAGTGGCTAAAGCGATTTTAAAGCACACTAAAGTCAAAATCACCTGTGCATCTGACGGTCTTGAAGCTTTAGAGGCGTTAAAGAGCAATAAACAGCAACCTTTTAACGTTATTTTAATGGATTGCCAAATGCCTAATTTAAACGGCTACGATACCACCAGCGAAATTAGAAACGCCAAAGCCGGAATAGAATATATTCATGTGCCTATCATTGCGATGACAGCAAGTGCAATGGAAGGCGACAGAGAGCGTTGTTTAACGGCCGGTATGAACGACTACATTACTAAACCAATTAAGCCGCAAACGTTAAAAGACAAGCTTATTACGTGGTTGAGTTAACACTAAAGCGAAATAGGCGGCTTTTAATAAGTCACCTTTTTAGCTGAAGTGATTATATTTTAGATATAAAAAAACCGCTTTAAAGCGGTTTTTTTATTTATAGTTAAGTGTATTTTATGCTTAACCTTTAACAGCTGCTTTAATTGCATCGATTGCTGTATCAATATCAATCATTAGCTTTTCACCAGTGCGGCGGTTTTTAAGTTCAACTTTGTTTTCATCAAGGTTGCGCTCGCCAATAACTAATGTAAATGGTACGCCAATTAATTCCATGTCGTTAAACATAACGCCAGGGCGCTCTTTACGGTCATCAAATAACACATCAAGGCCAGCATCTTTTAAGCCTTGGTAAAGGTTGTTAGCAATATCTGGAATGCGATGCGACTTATGCATATTCATAGGCACAATAGCTAAATCAAACGGTGCAATTGGTTGTGGCCAAATAATACCGTATTGGTCGTTGTTTTGCTCGATTGCTGCAGCAACAATACGCGACACACCAATACCATAACAACCCATAGTCATTATTTGGTTTTTACCTGATTCGTTTAATACGCCAGCCTTCATTGCTTGTGAGTATTTAGTGCCAAGTTGGAAAATATGGCCAACTTCAATACCACGTTTAATTTGTAAAGTGCCTTGGCCACATGGGCTTGCATCGCCTTCTACAATATTACGTATATCAGCAACTTCATAATCAGTTACATCACGATCCCAGTTAATGCCGCTGTAATGCTCGTCGTCTTTATTAGCGCCGGCAACAAAGTCAGCTAGTATGTTAGCGCTTCTATCAACAATAATTGGCATAGACAGGCCAACCGGGCCTAATGAGCCAGGTTTTGCACCAATAGCAGCAACAATGTCTGCCTCTGTTGCCATTTCAAGCGGAGAATCTACTAACGGGTGTTTTTCAGCTTTTAGTTCGTTAAGGTCGTGATCGCCGCGTAAAACTAGCGCAACTAAACCACGTACCCCGTTTTCATCAGGCGCAGCGTAAACGATTAATGTTTTAACACCGCGATGTGGTTTAACACCGTAGTGCTTTTTAAGCTCGTTAATTGTTTTAGCGTCAGGCGTTGGAAACGCTTTAAGCTCTTTTGTTGCAGCTGGGCGTGGCTCGCTTGGTGCAAGTGCTTCTGCTTTTTCAATATTTGCTGCGTAGTCGCTGCCATCACTAAATGCAATAGCGTCTTCACCAGATTCTGCAAGTACATGAAACTCATGCGATACGCTACCACCAATAGAACCCGTGTCGGCAATAACAGGGCGGTAGTCTAAGTTTAAACGCTCAAAAATATTACAATACGCTTTGTGCATTACTTGATACGTTGCATCTAAACACTCATCACTTAAGTGAAATGAATAGGCATCTTTCATTGTAAATTCGCGGGCGCGCATTACACCAAAACGCGGACGACGTTCGTCGCGCACTTTAGTTTGTATTTGGTATAAAGAAATTGGTAGCTGTTTATAGCTGCTAATTTCTTTACGAACAAAATCAGTGATCACTTCTTCGTGAGTTGGGCCAAGCGCAAAGGTACGATTATGACGATCGGTAAAACGCATAAGTTCAGGACCAAACTCATCCCAACGACCTGATTCTTCCCATAAATCTGCTGGTTGAATTACTGGCATCAGCATTTCAATCGCATTGGCTTTATTCATTTCTTCACGTACGATATTTTCTACTTTTCTAAGTACCCGTAACCCAGTGGGTAACCAAGTGTATAAACCCGAAGCGACACGACGGATCATACCGGCTCTAAGCATTAATTGATGCGATACAATTTCAGCATCCGAAGGCGTTTCTTTAAGTGTGGCGAGTATATATTGACTGGTACGCATGTTGTTTCCGAAATTAGAGTAATTATGTACATATTGTAAGGGCTTCAGTCTACCAGCGGTTGCATTTACACTAAAGCGCTAAGTGATAAATTATTTAGGTATTTTCTATACTAGTAACTAAATTATGCGACTCATTAACTTGCCAGCAAATATTATAGTTATACAAAGTCATACCGTAGCTTTGCTGTCCGTCTTTTTGCTTTTTATAAGCAGGGCGAGGATCTTGCTTTAGCACATTACTTATAAACGCCTGTAAATCTGGATATTGCGTTTGCTGCGCAATAAAATCTAGTACTTCAGGGGTAAATTCAACGCTCATGTGGGTTTCTGGGCGGGTGTCAGCAAACCCCGCACTGGCCTCTGGCATAGAGTCAGAATAGGGTAAGTAAGGTTTTATATCGATTATTGGTGTGCCATCGAGTAAATCTATTCCGGCGAGTAATAAGCTCAGTTGGCCATTTTTATACTCTATACCTTCTAGTTTTACTGCGCTCATACCAATGGCGTTAGGCCTAAAAGTGGCACGCGTGGCAAACACGCCTTTGCGGGCATTACCACCTAAACGAGGCGGGCGCACCATAGCCGAATAGCCTTTGTCGGCTGTTTCATGAAAACGAAATAGCAGCCAAATATGGCTAAACTCATCGAGCCCGCGTACAAATTCTTCACGATTAAAGTCAGGCGCAAAAATAAGCTTTGCTTTAGCTTCTGGCACTAAACGAGGTTGCCTAGGTATAGCAAACTTTTGTTTATAAGGTGATTGAATGTGGCCAATAGCCGAAATGGTATAATCGCTCATAGTACTCGGGTGCAAATGAAATAGAGCGCTATTCTACCCATATTTAGCGTTTATGGCATTACTTGTAAGTGAGTTTATTACTTATAGAAGCCTAGTCTAAAAGGTATTGATTAGACTAAGTGGTTTATATGCATGTGCGTTTAAACCACTCAAAACAAAAAAGGTAAGCCTAAGCTTACCTTTTACACACGTTTTAGGGTTTAATTAAAACATGTACTGCACTGATACAGACGCTACATCCATATCTGGGTCAATATCGTCATCAAGTTTATAGCGTTCATACTCTAAACGAAATTGAACGTTTGTTGTAAGTGCATATTCAATACCTGCACCGTAAAACGCATCACCACCATCTGTAGAAGCTGAAACAGAACCTACTGGTAAATCTTGTGTGTATTCTGCATCCCACTCAAGCCAACCGCCTTTTGCATACACAGAAAAACTCTCTGTTATAGGATAGCCCAAGCGTGCGGCAAGCGATACGCCATCAATTTCAGCTTTGCTGTCCACATCACTTACTTCATCAAAGTTTTGATAAGCAAGCTCTAAGCTTAAATACTCGTTAAATTGTGCGCCAACGTAACCTTTTAGCATTTGTGCATCGTCGTCAAAGTCAGTGTCTTTGTCACTGTCTTCAAATTCAAAAGAATATTGACCGTAACCAACACCCGTGTAGATACGTGGAGAATCGAAATCAGCAATATCAGCCTTAGCTGCAGTATTAAAACCCAGTGTTACTAAAGCAAGTGTAGAAAGAGAAAGTGTTTTAATCATGAATTAGCTCCTTTAATAATAAAAATCAAATGCTTGAAAAAATAAGATGTAATTAAATCAAACGTCATCAAGGTAGGTGCAGTGAGCATGCCACTTATTAAAAACATAAAAAAACGGCCATAAAAACCTACTTTAGTATTGGTTTTTATGGCCGTTTGTATGATACGTGTACAGCAGTGAACTTTTATTTGTTGTTACTTTCTAAGCTCAATTGCATGTTTTACAAAAAGTGTGAGGTTTTTACAGGCACACTTTAGTTACTTATACCTTATGCAGTAAGTTTTCCGTCTCTATTGCAATTTCTTTCATTTTTATAGCGTAGTTTTCTAATTTTAAATCTTCTTCGGTAATCGCTTTAAAAGAAGGCACTGCTACTGGGTAACCGGTTTCATCCATAGCAATAAAGCTAATAACACAGTGGTTGGTTTCAACCATATTTTGTGTTTTGGGGTCGCCACAACGCACTTGAATAAATATTTGCATACTGGTTTTACCGGTATGCGCTATTTTAGCTTCCACTTCAACAATTTGGCCTACTAAAATAGGGCGTCTAAACTTAACCCCAGCCACAGATACAGTAACGCAGTAATGGCCACTCCAGCCTGCAGCACATGCATAGCCAGCTTGGTCAATCCACTTCATGACGGCTCCACCATGCACTTTACCACCAAAATTTACATCAGTAGGCTCTGCTAAAAAACGAAAAACAACTTTTGACGACGGCATAACTAATTCTCTTTTATAAAAACTAGGGTAAGCATAGCGCAAAACAGGGGCACAAGCCCCTGCAAATTAGTGTAGGTTTATAATTTATATGTAAAAACCTACTTTTTATTAACAATAATAACTACATATTAGGATAATTTGGCCCGCCAGTTCCCTCCGGAGTTACCCAAGTAATATTTTGGCTCGGATCTTTAATATCGCAGGTTTTACAATGCACGCAGTTTTGCGAGTTAATCACAAACTCTTTAGTGCCAGCAATTTCTTGAATTTCATAAACCCCAGCAGGGCAATAGCGCTGCGCAGGTTCATCAAATTTAACTAAGTTTACAGCAATTGGAATACTCGGATCTTTTAATTGCAAATGACACGGCTGTGACTCTTCGTGGTTAGTATTTGATAAAAATACCGACGACAACTTATCAAAACTGAGTTTACCATCGGGTTTTGGATACACTATTTTATCGGCATCCGCTGCATCAATTAAAGTATCGTGATCTGGGGTGTTGTCTTTAAAAGTAAATGGCAAGCAACCATTAAAAATATTTTGATCTAGGGTGTTATATGCGCCACCAACAAACTTACCTAACTTGTGCATAACAGGGCCAAAGTTACGTGATTGCTGCAATTCTTTATAAGCCCAAGATTGCTCAAACGCGTCTTTAAACTCGCTTAAGTCGGTATTTGCTTGCTCATTTTCTAATGCTTTAAAAATAACTTCAGCTGCCACCATACCCGACTTCATTGCAGTATGATTACCTTTAATTTTTGCAAAGTTAAGCGTACCTGCATCGCAGCCTACCAATAACCCACCAGGAAAATGCATTTTTGGTAATGAGTGCAAGCCGCCTTTAGCAATAGCACGAGCACCATAAGCAACACGTTCGCCGCCTGCTAATACATTTTTAAACACCGGATGGTGTTTCATGCGCTGAAACTCATCAAACGGGCTTAAATGCGGGTTTGAGTAGTTGAGATCAACAATCAGTCCTACCACAACTTGGTTGTTTTCACAGTGGTACATAAATGCGCCGCCGTTAGTATCGCCTTGTAATGGCCAGCCTGTACCGTGTACTACTGTGCCTAACTGATGCTTACTTTCATCAATTTGCCAAATTTCTTTTAAGCCTAAGCCATAGTGCTGCGGTGATGACTCATCATCGAGGGCAAACTCATTAATAAGTTGTTTGCCCAAATGACCACGACAACCTTCGGCAAATACGGTGTATTTAGCGCGTAGCTCCATGCCTGGCATATAACCATCTTTTTCGTTACCGTCTTTATCAAGGCCCATATCGCCAGTAATAATGCCTTTTACTGTGTCGTCTTCAATAATAAGCGAATGCGCACTAAACCCAGGAAAAATCTCGACTCCCAGTGCTTCTGCTTGCTCAGCTAACCAGCGACAAACATTCCCCATAGAGACAATATAATTGCCATCATTATGAAAGGTTTTTGGTGTGGCAAAGTGCGGAATAGCGGTGGCTTTTTGTTCGTTGTTAAACCAGTAAATTTCATCCTTTGCTACTTTGGTGGTTACAGGGGCGTTGAGCTCTTGCCAATTTGGCAGTAATTCATCCAGCGCTTTGGTTTCAAACACGGCACCAGAGAGTATATGAGCACCCACTTCTGAACCTTTTTCAACGACACAGATCATGCATTCTTGTTGTTTATTTTGCGCTTGTTGTGCCAGTTTTATTGCACATGCAAGACCCGCTGGGCCTGCACCTACAACAACTACATCAAATTCCATGGTTTCCCGGGTGATCATAAATACCTCTTATTCGAATGGTTAACGTACCCTATATTTAACTACACGTTAATGAAATACATAACCCATTTGATAGATGCTAATAAAAAGTTATGGGTTGTGAATGTTTAAAGGTTATTTTAGGTTGATGTTTACGTCAATAGACAGTAGTCTGATTTCATAAAATAAATAGGTTGACGTGCACGTCAGCTTGTAGGTTTAAATAACGATGGAGTCCATATGAAAGTTCTCGTACCAATAAAAAGAGTTATAGATTACAACGTAAAAGCGCGAGTTAAGTCAGACAAAACAGACGTTGATTTAACCAACGTAAAAATGGCGATAAACCCATTTTGCGAAATTGCAATTGAAGAAGCGATTCGCTTAAAAGAAGCGGGTACAGCAAGCGAAGTTATTGCCGTAACAATTGGCCCAAAAGCCTCGCAAGAACAGTTACGTACGGCATTAGCCCTAGGCGCCGACAAAGCCATTCACATCGAAACCGATGAAAAGTTAGAGTCGCTGCACATTGCTAAATTACTTGCAAAAATTGTAGAACAAGAAGCACCAGAATTAGTTATTTTAGGTAAGCAATCAATTGATTCAGACAATAACCAAACCGGCCAAATGCTAGCTGCATTGACCAAACGTGGCCAAGGTACGTTTGCTTCAAAAGTTGAAGTGGTTGATGGAAAAGTTAATGTTACCCGTGAAGTTGACGGCGGCTTACAAACAGTAGCGCTTAATTTACCGGCTATTGTAACTACCGATTTACGTTTAAATGAGCCACGTTATGCGTCGCTGCCAAATATAATGAAAGCGAAACGTAAACCGCTTGAGGTTATTGCAGCCGATACTTTGGGTGTTGATTTAACGGCCCGTGTGCAATTAATTAGCGTTGAAGAGCCAGCTAAACGTACTGCCGGTATTATAGTTGAGGACGTGGCGCAACTTGTAGAAAAATTAAAAACAGAGGCGAAGGTAATCTAAATGAAAACACTTGTAATAGCAGAGCACGATAACGGTGTATTAAAACCAGAAACCTCAAAAACAATTAACGCAGCAGCAAAACTTGGTTTTCCTATTGATGTGCTTATTGCGGGCGAAAACCTAGGTGTACTGAGCGAAGAAGTTGCGCTTATTAATGGCGTAGCCAGTGTACTGGTAGCAGATAACGCAGTTTATGCACATCAATTAGCTGAAAGTATGGCAGATTTAGTGCTATCGCTTGCTGATTCTTATAGCCACATAGTGGTAAGTGCTACCACTACAGGTAAAAACTTTATGCCGCGCGTTGCAGCCTTGCTTGATGTTGCACAAATTTCAGAAATTATTGACGTTGTTGACGCTGAAACATTTAAGCGTCCTATTTATGCGGGTAATGCAATTGCTACGGTTAAGTCACTCGATAGCAAAAAAGTTATCACGGTACGTGCTAGTAGCTTCGACTTACAAACAGAGCAAGCAAGCGCGCCAATAACAGCAGTTAATACAGTATCTGATTCTGCGCTAAGCAGCTTTGTAAGCGATGAGCAAACTAAATCAGAACGCCCAGAATTAACCGCAGCTACTGTGGTTATCTCAGGTGGTCGTGGTATGCAAAATGGCGAAAACTTTAGTTTATTACACGGAATAGCCGACAAGTTAGGCGCTGCTATTGGTGCTTCGCGCGCAGCAGTTGATGCAGGCTTTGTACCAAATGACATGCAAGTAGGGCAAACAGGTAAAATTGTAGCGCCAAACTTGTACATTGCAGTGGGTATTAGTGGTGCAATTCAGCATTTAGCCGGTATGAAAGACTCAAAAGTAATTGTCGCAATTAATAAAGACCCAGACGCACCTATTTTTCAGGTTGCAGACTACGGTTTAGTTGCCGATCTGTTTGATGTTTTACCACAGCTAGAGCAAGCTCTATAAGTTAATAACTAAAAATTATATTTGTATTTATAGTTATAGTGATAAATTAAAAGCCGCAGTATCATTTTATGATGCTGCGGCTTTTAATTGTGCCTAATAAACCTAAGATACTAAATAATTTAATCAGATTATAATTTATACACTTACGACTTTGATCCAACCTTTTAACAAGAGGGTAATTAACAAAAAATACTTGCCAACAGCATTCAATTAACCCAAAGTGACAGCGTTGTCATTAGCTGGTTTAAATAAAAAGGAAATAAAATGGTAAGGTATAAAGCGCTAGATGCACTCAGGGGGTTAACTATTGCGTTAATGATCTTAGTAAATACACCCGGTTCATGGTCACATGTGTACTCACCGTTACTCCATGCTGATTGGCATGGTTGCAGCCCAACAGATTTAGTTTTTCCGCTGTTTATGTTTATTATCGGCTCTGCCATGTATTTTTCGTTTAAAAAATCGGATTTTACCTTAACGCCCACGCAATTTTTTCGCATAATTAAACGCGGCGCTATTATGTTTGCTATCGGTTTAGTCTTAAATATGTATCCATTTACTAATGATTTAGAAAACTTAAGAATATTAGGTGTATTACAGCGTATCGGCATTGCTTATATTTTGGCTGCCTTAATAGTGCTTATATTTAAGCAGCGTGGCATAGTTATTATTTCAGCATTAATTTTACTTGGTTACTGGGCTTTATTGTTGTCAGTAGGGGGTGATAACGCATACAGTTTAGAGGGTAATATAGTTAGGCAGGTTGATCTTGCTCTGCTATCAGCAAATCATTTGTGGCAAGGTAAAGGTATAGCATTTGATCCCGAAGGACTATTAAGTACTTTGCCCAGTGTAGTGAGCATACTCTTTGGTTTTGAAGTAACTCGGTTATTAAGCAGTACTAACAATAAACTATTAAGTGTTAAACGCTTAATTACTATCGGCATTTTAACTATTATAGTTGCGCAAGTATGGACGTTTGTAATGCCGATTAATAAATCGTTATGGAGTAGTAGCTTTGTACTTTATACATCTGGTATAGCGTGTTTAGTGTTAGCCTTTTTTGTGTGGTTATGTGATATAGCAAAGCAGGATAGTTTAATTGAACCGCTGGTTATTTATGGCTCAAACCCTCTGTTTATTTATGTACTTTCGGGGTTATGGGTAGGCACTTATACGCTTATTGTAATTGGTGAACATAATTTAGGAGGCTGGCTATATCATGGCCTTAGTTTAGTTTTTAGTGCCAAGTTAGCTTCATTTATATACGCAGCTGCACATGTTTATGTACTTTGGTTAATTTCGTATGCTTTATATAAACGCAAAATATTTATAAAAATCTAATTTTTACAATAACGATATAAATATTGCTTAACCTGATGTGATGGTTATTTGGGCATAAAAAACCAGCCAATCGGCTGGTTTTTACTATGGTACACAGTAAGCGTTAACGTATTAGTACGTTGCGCTGCCTTTAGTACGAGGGAAGGCAATAACGTCACGTACGTTGCCCATACCGGTGACATAAGCAACTAAACGCTCAAAACCTAAACCAAAGCCTGAGTGCGGCACAGTACCGTATTTACGTAAATCGCGGTACCAGCTGTAGTCGTCTTTGTTTAAGCCCATTTCGTCTAAACGAGCATCGAGAATGTCTAGGCGCTCTTCACGTTGTGAGCCACCAATGATCTCACCAATACCTGGCGCTACTATGTCCATTGCGGCAACGGTTTTACCGTCTTCGTTTTGGCGCATGTAAAACGCTTTAATATCGCGTGGGTAGTTTTTAATAACAACCGGTGCTTTAAAGTGTTCTTCTGCTAAGTAACGCTCGTGTTCAGACTGTAAATCTACGCCCCATTCAACAGCGTACTCAAACTTTTTACCACAGGCTTTTAATATTTCTACCGCTTCGGTGTAATCAACTTGTGCAAAGTCTTTTTCTACAAATTCTTCAAGGCGAGTAATGGCTGTTTTTTCTACACGTTGTGCAAAAAATTCCATGTCATCGCGGCGCTCTTCTAGTACGGCTTTAAACACATACTTCAACATCTGCTCTGCTAGTTTTGCAATATCTTCTAAATCAGCAAATGCTAATTCAGGTTCTACCATCCAAAACTCGGCAAGGTGGCGCGAAGTATTTGAGTTTTCTGCGCGGAAGGTTGGGCCAAACGTATAAATTTTTGACATTGCCGACGCGTAAGTTTCACCATTTAACTGGCCAGATACAGTAAGAAATGCTTCTTTACCAAAAAAATCTTTGCTGTAATCTACTTCGCCTTTATCGGTAAGCGGTAAGTTTTGCATATCAAGCGTTGATACGCGGAACATTTCACCTGCGCCTTCACAGTCACTTGCTGTGATAATAGGGGTGCTTATCCATAAAAAACCTTGCTCATGGTAAAAGCGATGAATAGCTTGAGCTAAACAGTTACGTACACGGGTTACGGCACCAATCATGTTAGTACGAGGGCGAAGGTGAGCGTGCTCACGTAAGTACTCAATACTATGACGCTTTGCAGCCATAGGGTACGAATCTGGGTTTTCTACCCAACCTAATACAGTAACCGAGTTAGCTTGAATCTCATAAGACTGACCTTGGCCAGCAGATTGCACTAAAACACCGGTAACCGACACAGAACAACCGGCTGTTAGGCTAGTGACTTCATCATAATTATTAAGTGAATTAGGAACTACCGCTTGAATAGGATCAAAACACGAACCGTCATGAACGGCTAAAAATGAAATTCCTGCTTTTGAATCGCGGCGAGTACGGATCCAGCCTTTTACTGTAACTTGGCTGTCTACCGATACCTTGCCTTTTAATAGCTCTGAAATCGCTAAATGGCTCATCTTCACTCCAATGATATAAGTTGCCTAACTATATAATTTAACTACGCACCACACGCTGGCAAAATTGCTCTTAAACGGCGCTGCACTTGAACCCTGTATCTTACCTAGTAAAGTAAGATAAAAAAACTATTGTGGGCAACTCTTTAAAAATTTTTATAAATGCGCTTTATTTTTATACAGTTTTAAGGCCTAAATGTGAGTATTGTTATTTGTTGCTCTTATGTTTACCCATTTTGTGGCATTATGAACATTCAGATATTTTTATATTAATCGTTTTACCATTACATACTAAAAAATGGATGCTATGAAACAAGTTTTTATTTTACGAGGACTACCAGGAAGCGGTAAGTCTTATTATGCGCAAAATCTTGCCGATGAACTCGCCGGTGCAGACGAAAGCCAATATGTTATTTGCTCAACCGATGATTATTTTATTAATGATCAAGGTGAATACCAATTTGATAAGTTTAAATTGCCGCAATACCATAATTTAAATTTAGCGCGCTTTATTAACGCTTTAGCACAAAATATCCCGTTGGTGATTGTAGATAACACCAATATTAAAAAATGGGAATTTATTGCCTATGCACAAGCGGCAGTTGCTTTGGGTTATCAAGTAAAAGAAGTGATTGTGGGCGAAGTAAAAGACAAATCTATGCAGCATTTATATGCCAAGCGTAACAGCCATAACATTCCACTTAAAACTATAAGTAAAATGGCCTATATGTTTGAATGGTAATTTATGCAGATTAAAAAAGCCCATGTTAATGGGCTTTTTAGTGTTGCATACTTTATTATTGCGCGAGTTGTTTATAAACCGCTAACGGGTGTGAGGTACTTAAAGATACATGTACAGCATCGCCGGGGTTTACCACTATTTCATGGCTAACGCGGCTGGTTACTACAGTTCCGCAGGCAAGCTTTATAGCACATAAGCGGCTGCCACCTTCAAAGCGCACCCAAATAACTTCGCCATTATTACCCACACTACTTTGCACTAATAATACATCATCGGGGCGCAGCAGCACATCTACATCGCCACTATCGCAATCAACACCGTGGGCAGGGGCATTACCAATACTTGTGGTTGCTTGGCCTTGGCTAAACTGGCCGCTTATAAAGCTGGCTTCCCCTAAAAAACGTGCCACAAATCGATTGTTAGGCGTACTAAAACAGCGCTCTGGTGTATCAATTTGCTGAATTTTACCGCCTTGCAGTACACCCACACGATCGCCAACCGACAGTGCTTCTTCTTGGTCGTGCGTTACCCAAATTGCAGGTACGCCCGCCGCTTTAAGGGCGTTTCGAATATCCCAGCGCAGCATGTCTTTAAGTGCGGCATCTAAGTTAGAAAGCGGCTCATCTAATAATACAAAGTCGGGCTGGTGGGCAAGGGTGCGCGCAAGTGCAACGCGTTGTTTTTGCCCGCCTGAAAGCGTTGCCGGTTTTTTATTTCTAAACTCATCAAGGCCAAGTAACTTTATCCAATGTTCGCCTGGGCTGGTGTCTTTTAACCTAAAATAAATATTTTGCTGCACGGTTAAGTGCGGAAATAAAGCAAAGTCTTGAAACACCATACCTACACTGCGTTTTTCTGGAGGCATAGTAATTTTAGGGGTTGCCCGCCATTTACCACTGTTTATTTCGCCTTCGCTTATAGGTATAAGGCCGGCTAGTGCCTGCAAAATAGTACTTTTACCACAGCCAGTAGGGCCTACAAGCATAAGAATTTCGTTATTACCTAATGATAGGTTTAAATCGCTTACTACACGGTTACTGCCATAATCTATAGACAACTGACTTACAGATAGCATTTGTTATTAAATCCTTAATGTTCGAGCTGGTTGCGTTTTTCGCCAGTGAGCATAATAGCTAACGCGCACGCAGAAATCACCACTAATAATAACCCTGGAATAGCAGCACGGCCAAAATAGCCGGCTTCGTATACACGCCACAAATAAGTAGAAAGGGTTTCAAATCCAGTAGGGCCAAGCAATAATGTGGCCTCTAGCTCGCGCATCGACTCTAAAAACACTAATGCCGCACCGGCAATAATACCGCGCATAGTTAAGGGCAGAGTTATACGCATAAATGCTTCGCGTGGGCTGGCGCCAAGTACTCGGGCCGATTTTACCAAGCTTGGATCTAAGTGCTCGGTGCTGGTACGAACTGAGCCTACAGCAAGAGGTAAAAAGCGCAGTGTATAAGCAATAATAAGCAGCCCTAATGTTTGATACAAAAAGGGCAGTTGCAAGCCGCCATAAACAAGCGCTGTGCCCATTACTATGCCCGGAATACCAAAGCCAAAGTAAGTTACGCGCTCCATTACTTTACCTGCTTTACCGCTAAGAGCCGCATGAGCAACCGGAATAGCCACAATTACAGCAACGACAGCAGCAATTGCTGAGGCATACGTTGAGTTCCAAGCAATACTAAAATCAAAGCCGCTAAAACCATCTCGTGCCAGCCACAATGAAAATATAGCCAAAGGTAAGCCAATGGCTAATAGCAAAATAGGCGCAAAAGTTATAAACATAGCACTTAACTGCCACTTTTTAGGGAATAAAATAAGTGGTCTGCCTTGGCGTTCAGTGGCCGTTTTTATTTGTGATTCAATCATTAATAAAAAGCCAACAATAACCATTAATTGCAACGAGAGCATAGCCGCACGGCCTAAAGCAAAGGCGTTGTATTCCACATAAATAACTCGGGTAAAGGTATCTAAGCGCATCATTGCCGGTGTACCAAAGTCAGATAAAGTATAAAGTGCAACAAGCAAAGAGCCCGCGGCAATACCATTAACTACGCGGGGTAATATTACTTTAAATACACTTTGTGTCATCGACATACCCAGTGTACGTGCAGCGTTTACCATACTGGCATCAAGGCTGAGTAAGGACGAGCGGGTGGTCATCATTACAAACGGAAATGTGTACAAGGTCATTACAATGGCTGCGCCGCTAAGGCCATCCATTGAGGGGGTAGGAATACCAAGTAGGTTATTTATTTCCCCCCCGGGGCCAAAAGCTGCATAAAGTGTAAACGCCCCTATATAACTAGGTATAGCTAAAGGAGCTGCAAATATAACCAGCCATAATTTTTTAAAAGGCAAATGTACATAAGCACTAATAAACGCCAATGGCACGCCAATTAAAATAGAACCCAATACAGTTAACGCCATTAACGATAAGGTATTAGCTAAAATGTCGAGGTTATGGCTGTCAAATACTGAGCTTGTGTCGCTGGCAAGGGTAATTAACACATAAATAGGGGTAAGCGTAATGAGCGCTGCAAGCAGCGCCATTGGGTAGGATGCAGGTATTCGCATTACAGTACGCCGCTACTGCGCATTAAATCGATAGTGGGGCGTAAATCGGCGAGCTGAGTTAAATCAATTTTAGGCGGCGAAATACTCGATAAAGACGGTATGCCCTGTGGCACACTAATGCCATTAACAAGTGGGATTTCGTAAGCTTCACTGGCTAAATAGCTTTGCACTTCGGTGCTTAGTAAATAACGCATAAAATTAGTTGCTAACGGATCGTCACTTAAAGCTAATACACCTGAAGCATTGACCAAACAGCCTGCATCGTTTTGGGTAAAGGCTAAGTCTAACTTAGCATCGGGCTTGCCCGACTTTAACCTAAGTGTGTAATAGTGATTGGCAAAGCCAATATCAACTTCACCGCGCTCAACGCCCATAACTACACCTAATTCACCGGCATAGGTTTTAGAGCGCTTTTTAATTTTTTTAAGCCACTTAGCGGTTTTATCATCACCTTCTAAAATTCGCATTGCAGTTACAAACGACTGGAACGACGCATAAGCAGGGGCCCAACCAATACTTAAATCGCTGTCGGCAATTTCCATAATGCTGGTGGGAATTTGCTCTTTAGTTAAACGCGACGTGTTGTATGGCAAGGTACGAATACGGCCGGTTACCGGCGTCCATTCTTTATATCTAAATTGCGGTTGTAACTGAGCCGATAAATCACTTGGTATTGGCTGTGCAAGGCCAGCATCGGTAACTAAACCAATCGCGCCTGAGTCAACCGCCCAAAATAAGTCAGCACGGCGAACGCCTGCTTTTGCTTCAGCTACTATGGTATTTGCTAATGCAGCAGTTGGGCCTCGGCGTATACCGAGTTTAAGGTTTGGATTTTTTTTCTCGATAGCTTGTAATACGTTTTCGTATAAGCCACCTTCACCACGCCCTAAATAAAGCGTAAGCTCACCCTCTAGTTTAGGTAAGCTATCTACAGACACAGGGTTTGCAATATTGGCCGCTAGTGCGCGAGCAAGAGGCAGTGGTAATGCACCCACAGCCCCAAGCGCAACCAGGCCTTGTATAAAGGTCCTACGCTTCACTTAAAATACATCCTTACGTGTTTTTTCGGCTTTTTCGATCAGCGTTTTAGCGCGATCTAATTTTGTTTGCATGTCGCTTATTACATTACGTACTTCGTCTACGCTTTTGTTGCTAGAAATAGCAAGTGGCAGTGTTACGTTAAAGTCTTTCTCTAACACTTCAACTAAGTTAGCGTCTTGCGCTATTAGTGTGCCTTCTACGCCTTCAAATAAGTGTAGGTAAGTGTCGTGTACAATTTCGGTGGCTTCGTCGTTTAAACGCTCAGCAAATTTTGCAACAACACGATCGAGTCGGTGCTTAATTTCGTCGATAGTGGCACTTTGGGTCATTTCTTTGGTTGCAGTTGTTGTTACATTTGCTAATAAACCCTGTTGCTGAAATTTTGCCGCTAATTTAACAGCGCCAAGGCCTTGCCATAGGGCATTGTTCATAGCTTGTTGTTGTTTACGAACTTCAGCTGCAGGCTGTTTGTTTTCGATAGCCATTTTTACGCCGTAAATACCTTGCCAAATAGAAGCGTAAACAGGTACAAAATTGGTTTCTATGGCGCTGTGAAATTTAACCGATTCCCAATATTCAATAAGGTCATCTGTTTTTACCGCTTTAGCACCTTTAGTATCGTAGTCGCTTACCATGGTATCGACTTTGCCAACCATCCACTCTACTTCTTCGGCGTAACTTTTAAGATTAGCCTGAAGGTGATTAACATGCTCGCCAATAGGGCCATTAGCAAGTACCGGTTGCGTTATAAAAGCAGAGGCTAATAACAGGCTTACGCCTAACGCTTTAGCTGGTTTAAATAATAAGTTCATAAAAGAGTCCGAAAAGGTAACTGTAAATGATAGGTATTATCATATAGGTAAAGATCACTGAGATCAATACTCTTAAAGGTGAGTTAGAAGGCTGTTTGTTTATTAGGGCAAAGTGTGTACAACTTTTAACCCTAAAACTTTAATTTAGCGGTAAGTTTAAGCGTAATGCTTGCCTTTAATGGCGTTATAAATGGCATCACAAAGGGTTTTTATGCTGCTCTGGTCTGAAATATATGGCGGCATTAAATAAATGAGCTTACCAAAGGGGCGTATCCATACACCTTGTGCTACAAAATAAGCCTGAATTTTAGCCACATCAACATTGCCTGCTCCTGCGGTTAGCTCTACCACCCCAATAGCGCCTAAAGTGCGTACATCGGCTACGTCATCAAGCTCTTTGCATTTATTGAGTTGTTGCAGTTGGCTGTTTAGATTGGCAATGCGCTGCTGCCAGTTTTGCTCAAGCAGTAAATCTATACTGGCACAGGCCACAGCGCAGGCAAGCGGGTTGCCCATAAAAGTAGGGCCGTGCATTAATACACCGGCTTCGCCTTCGCTTATACCTGTCGCTATTTTGTCACTGGTAAGAGTGGCCGATAGGGTCATAGCGCCGCCAGTGAGTGCTTTGCCTATACACATTATATCGGGCTGAATATTAGCATGCTCTACGGCAAATAATTTACCGGTACGGCCAAAGCCTGTGGCTATTTCGTCGCATATAAGTAACACCTTATATTGCGTGCATAACTTGCGTACGCAGGCTAAGTACTCAGGGTGATAAAAGTTCATGCCACCAGCATTTTGTACAATTGGCTCAATAATAAATGCCGCAACGC
Organism: Pseudoalteromonas sp. K222D; assembly: GCF_017653575.1. NCBI lineage: Bacteria > Pseudomonadati > Pseudomonadota > Gammaproteobacteria > Alteromonadales > Pseudoalteromonadaceae > Pseudoalteromonas > Pseudoalteromonas sp. K222D. The sequence continues at coordinate 11,905 of NZ_JAGGDL010000001.1, read as the reverse complement.
TCTGGTGGTGCGCTTTAAAGTACGCTTCAAGCTCGGTTGCCTCAGCTTGGTTAAATTCACTATTAAATTGGCTTACCGGGGCTGGTACAAAAATATGCTCGGGTAAAAAGCCGCTGTACAAACTGTGCATTGAATTAACTGGATCGCATACACTCATAGCCGCAAAGGTATCGCCATGATAGCCCTTGTAGGGAGTCATTAATTTTTGTTTGTTAGTAATGCCTTGGCTAAGCCAATACTGCAGCGCCATTTTTATAGCTACTTCAACACTTACCGAGCCGCTATCGGCTAAAAATATCTTAGTTAAGCTGGCAGGGGTAATGCTTACTAGCTTTTTACACAGCTCTACAGCAGGTTTGTGGGTAAATCCGCCAAACATAATGTGGCTCATGGAGTTAATTTGCTCAATCATGGCGTTATTTAAAACTGGGTGGTTATAGCCATGTATAGCGCTCCACCATGAGGCCATGCCATCAATGAGTTGCTCGCCTGTTTCAAGCTCAATAATATTATGATTTGCATGGGTAACAGGGTAAACCATTATAGGCTTGGTCATAGAGGTATAAGGGTGCCAAATATGCTGGCGATCAAAATCCAGGTCAATCGTATTCTTTTTAATCATATGTAAACTTAAGTGGGCTTGGGTTCGTTGACAATGGTACTTCAAGAAGTAGACTAAGCCAATATCACCGTTATGAAAAAAATAAAGAGAGTAGAAAACTATGGAACTTGCACCTGTTCGTCACAACTGGACCCACAGTGAAGTTAAAGCAATATTTGAAATGCCATTTAACGATTTACTATTTAAAGCCGCATCGGTTCATCGTGCTAATTTCAACCCAAATGAAGTGCAAATATCTACTTTATTATCGATTAAAACCGGTGCCTGCCCAGAAGATTGTAAATATTGCCCGCAGTCTGGGCATTACCGAACCGATTTAGAACGCGAACGCCTAATAGAAGTAGAAAAAGTAGTAGAACAAGCGCGTTTAGCCAAACAAAAAGGCGCAACTCGTTTTTGTATGGGTGCCGCGTGGTCAGATCCAAAAGACAGAGACATGCCGTATATTTCGCAAATGGTTAAAGAAGTAAAAGAACTTGGCCTAGAAACCTGTATGACCCTAGGCATGCTTAATAACGAAAAAGCCCACGAACTACGCAATGCTGGGCTTGACTACTACAACCATAACCTTGACACCTCGCCTGAGTATTACGAGCAAATTATATCTACCCGAACTTTTCAAGACCGCCTAGATACCATAGGCAATGTGCGCGACGCGGGTATGAAAGTATGTTCGGGCGGTATTGTAGGTATGGGCGAGCAAGCAGCCGATCGCTATGGCTTATTAATGCAACTGGCCAACTTAGATCAACAACCAGAAAGCGTACCCATTAATATGCTGGTTAAAGTTAAAGGCACACCGCTTGAAAACGTAGATGACTTAGATCATTTTGAGTTTATACGCACAATTGCAACCGCGCGCATTATGATGCCGCACAGCTATGTGCGTTTGTCGGCAGGGCGCAACGCCATGAACGAGCAAATGCAGTCAATGTGCTTTTTTGCAGGTGCTAACTCTATATTTTATGGGGACAAACTGCTTACCACCGAAAACCCAGATGCTGATGCCGATATGGCCTTAATTAAAAAATTAGGGATGAATCCAGAAACTCGTCACGACTATTCAGATGAAGCCGTAGCCGCGTCGCTTTCATCGCAAGTGGCCGACAAAGCAACGTCTAAGTTATTTTACGAAGCATAACCATAGCCATAATAATAACTAAGCTATAACTAAGCCTAGGTAAACACAGCCAAATGTCATTTGAATTTATAAATACGCATCTGCAAGCTCGCTTGCACGATGCGCTACTGCGTAAACGCCACCAAGTACAGCATGCTACGGCGCGCAAAATTACTATTAATAACAAAACCTATCTTAATTTTGCCAGTAACGACTACTTAGGCTTTGGCGATAACGCAATTGCTTTAAATGAATTACCGGCATTAGGGAGTCACAGCTCAGCGTTAGTTACCGGTTATCAAGTTCAGCAACATGCATTAGAGCAGTATTTGTGCGCGCAGTTAGGTTACGAAGCCGCCATGCTGTTTAGCTCGGGCTTTAGTGCTAATAGCAGTGTAATAAAAGCGCTGTTTCAAGATAAAACGGTAGCGCAGCACAGTGCTGTTTTTCAAGATAAGCTTAATCATGCCAGCCTAATAGACGGCGCACTGCATGCTAACGCCGCTTTAATCCGTTTTAATCATAACGACATGAACCATTTACGCGCCCGCTTAGAAAAATCAACAGCCAAACATAAGCTAATTATAAGCGAAGGTGTATTTTCGATGGATGGCGACAAAGCGCCACTTAGCGAGCTACTGGCGTTAGCCAAACAGCACAATGCTTGGCTAATGATAGACGACGCTCATGGTTTTGGCGTATTAGGTAAAACCGGATTAGGCAGCTGCGAGGCGCTTAATACTGAGCAACTACCTGAGTTACTGGTTATTACTTTTGGCAAAGCGGTAGCCAGTAGCGGCGCGTGTGTATTAGGCAGTAAACATTTTATTGATTACATGCTGCAATTTAATCGCGATTACACTTATTCCACGGCTATGTCGCCGCTTATTGCAGGGCTTACTCTTGCACGTATTAAAGCGATTAAAACCGCAGATGATAAACGCGCTAAATTAAAGGCAAATATTAGCTACTTTAAGCAACTTGCTAAACAACATAATATTGCCGTAATGGAGTCAAGTACCGCTATTCAGCCCATTGTTTTAGGCTGCGCCGAGCACACCTTAAACGTGGCTAATAAACTTAAAAAATACGGTGTTTGGCTTACTGCTATTCGCCCGCCAACCGTTGCTCATAACACCGCACGTTTGCGAATTACTCTCAGCGCAGCGCATACAAAGCACGACATTAACCATTTAGTTAATAGCTTAGTAGGTGCATTAGTATGACTGCTCAAACACTTTTGAATGCTGCTTCTATAACTACACAGCCCTTTAATACAGAGCCAAATAGGCAGCCGTTAAATATACAATCATTATCAGCAGGGCCTATATTATTACCAAGCTGTAGCCTTAAAAAAGGGGCGCAGAGTAAATTTTCAAAAGCAGCCAGCAGTTATAACCACCATGCTAATGTGCAAAAACAAGCCGCAGATGATTTATTTAAACTTATAAAAGCGAATGCAAATAGCAGTAATAAAGCCAAACTGTGTATCGACTTAGGCGCAGGGCCATTAGTTAATACACATACTTTGCAAACATTATTTGGCAGCGTTATTGCCATGGATCTTAGTTTAAACATGCTACAAAGCAGCGCACTAAATACGCCACGGCTATGCGCCGATATGGATAATCTACCACTGCAAGCCAATAGTATTGATATTATTTACAGTAACTTTGCAGTGCAATGGTCGGCCAATTTTGCCCAATTATTAAAATCGCTTTATACTGCGCTCAAACCAGGCGGGCAAGCCTATATTAGCTGCGTTATTGAAGGCTCGCTTAACGAGATAAAAACTGCATTTAGCGCACTTGATAACAACAGCCATATAAATACCTTTAATAGCGAACAGTATATAAACCAATCAGTCCAAAAATCTGGGTTTACTATTAATACAATACAAAAAGCCCTGTATAGCGATGAGTTTACATCGCCATTAAATGCCATTCGCTCTATTAAGGCCATAGGTGCTACAGCGCAAAATCACAGTAATACGCGCAGAGGCTTGTTAACTAAGCACGCTTTGCAGCAGGTATGCAGCGCATATCCGCTTAAAAATAATAAAGCGCACGTGTCGTATCACGTTATGCTATTAGCACTTGGTAAATAAAAACCAGTTAAATAAAAATCGCTAAATAAAACAGCAAAGGTAAATAACGCCATGAAAGAATTTTTTATTACCGGCACCGACACCGACGCCGGAAAAACCCACGTTACCAGTTTATTACTAAAGCTACTTGCGCAACATAAAAAGCAAGCTATTGGTTTTAAACCGCTCGCGTCTGGCTGCGAAATGGCGTTTGATCAGCTAGTAAATGCCGATGCACTAATATTAATGGAAAGCGCAACGGTAAGTGCCAAGTACGATGTAATTAACCCATTTGCCTTTGCACCAGCTATAGCCCCGCACATAGCCGCCGAGCAAGCAGGGGTTACTATTACTGCAGATAAGCTAAGCAGCGCGTATAAAAACGTAAAACAGCAAGGTGCCGATTATATACTTACCGAAGGGGCTGGTGGCTGGGCGCTGCCTATAAGCAACACAGATTATTTATACAATTGGGTTAAAGCAGAGCAACTGCCGGTAATATTAGTAGTAGGTATGAAGTTAGGCTGCTTAAATCATGCACTCCTTACGGCTGCACATATGCAAAGTATGGGTATAAATTGCATTGGCTGGATTGCAAATCAGGTTGATCCAAACATGGACGAGTACCAAGCTAATCTTGATTCACTTAAATTACGTTTACCCTTTCCTATACTGGCAATAAGCCCATACAGTGAGCAAACCCCTAAATTACAAATATATAAAACACTGCTAGAAAATTTCGCACTAAACACATAAAAAACACTTGTTTTACGACATAGTTTGTCACAGAATAGCGCTGACGTTGTGACATACTGTGTCATAACGCAGTGATTGCTTTTAATCAATTTAGTGCCAAACGTACTAAACATATTAATAGTACCGCAATCGATATTATTTTTTGAGGATAAGTATGAAACGTGTTTTTTTATTTTTACTAACAAACCTCGCGGTTATGTTGGTATTAGGTGTAGTGCTTTCAATAGTGATGAGTGTATTTGGACTAAGCAACCGCAGCTTAGGCGGTATGCTAATGATTGCCACTGTGTTTGGTTTTGGTGGCTCGTTTATTTCGTTATTTATGTCGAAATGGATGGCTAAAAAATCAACCGGCGCACATGTTATTACCCAACCACGTAACGAAACCGAACATTGGCTAGTAACTACGGTTGCAGCACAAGCGCAAAAAGCCGGCATTAAAATGCCAGAAGTGGCCATTTACGACAGCCCAGAAATGAACGCATTTGCCACCGGCCCAAGTAAAAACAACTCACTAGTGGCAGTAAGCACAGGTTTATTACACAGCATGAGCCAAGATCAAGCCGAAGCCGTACTTGCCCACGAAGTATCGCATATTGCTAATGGCGACATGGTAACGCTTACACTTATACAAGGCGTGGTAAACACCTTTGTTATATTTGCCGCTAAAGTGCTAGCAGGCATAGTAGATAACTTTATAAACAGTAACAACGATGAACAAGAGGGCGGCAACAGCTGGACCTACTTCCTGTTCGATATGTTGTTTCAAGTGATTTTTGGCATTTTAGCCAGCGTTATAGTGGCTTATTACAGCCGCCAACGTGAGTTTGCTGCCGACAGCGGCGCTGCCAAGCTTGTAGGCGCAGACAAAATGCGTTCAGCCCTTGAGCGATTAAAGCAAAATCATCCTTCGCAACTAGAAGGCTCAATGATGGCGTTTGGTATTGCCAGTGGTAAAGGTATGGCTGAGTTGTTTTCGTCGCACCCACCGCTTGACGCCCGTATAGACGCACTGCGTAAATAATGTTTTAGCGCAAAGTTATTGCATATATACCAAGCCAGCTTAACCGCTGGCTTTTTTGTGGCTAAATTACATGCTAAGTTAGTTGCTCATATGTTTAACCAAACCAGAGTTTATACATGAAACTATTAAGCACCACTTTTGTATTTGCGTTACTTTTTGTGTTTTTTCCGGCTAAAGCAACAAACGGCCTAATAACACTACAAAGCCAGCAAAGCGCCAAAGCCACTATGAATAAGTTTGAGCTCCTGGCTAAAAATAAAGGACTAACAATTTTTGCACGTATTGATCACGCCGCAGGGGCTAAAAAAGTAGGGCAGCAGCTTGGCTATACCGAAGTTATTATATTTGGTAATCCACAAGGCGGTACTCCTTTAATGCAGTGCGCGCAAACAATGGGGATTGATTTACCGCTTAAAGCACTTGTTTGGCAAGACGCCAATGCAAAAGTATGGTTAAGCTACAACGATCCTAGCTATTTAACTAAGCGCCATGGTGCAGGGCAATGCGCTGTTGCTACAAAGCTTGCCAATGTACTTGCAGAGCTTGCTGCACAGGCACTGCAGCCCTGAGCTTAATTAGCAATCCTAAAAAAGTAATTTAAACAACGAGGGAATATACATGAAGTTTTTAGTATTTTTAGGCACAGTACGCAATAGCACACCCCCTAAACCAGCAAGGCTTGGCGAGCGCGTAGCCCAAGCATGTATAGCGTGTTTGCAAAGCCAATTTAGTACACACGAAATAGAGCTAATCGACGCGCTAGATTACCCGCTCGAACCGGTATTTAAACCACACTTTGCTTACCCCAAAAGTAAAGCTCCCGAGCAGCTAAATACCCTAGCCGATAAAATTGCCGCAGCCGATGGCTACATTATGGTCAGCCCAGAGTACAACCATTCTATGAGCCCAGCATTAGCCAACTTATTAAACCATTTTGGCAGCTCACTGTTTTCGTACAAACCCAGCGCAATTGTTACTTATTCTGCTGGGCAATGGGGTGGTATGCGCGCCGCAATGGGTATGCGTAACTTTTTAAGTGAATTAGGCTGTTTACCCGTATCAGCAATGATCCATGTACCAAAAGCGCAAGAGGTAATGGCTGAAAATGGCTCGTTCAATGAGCAAAGTGAACAAGACACTTGGTTTAATTACTTCTCACGTACATTTACCCAATTAGCCTGGTGGGCAGAGGCTGCTCAACAGCAAAAACTAACTCAAAATCCAACTGAAGTATTAAGCAGCTTTACTAAAGATCCCTCACAGCGAAACGCTCCTAAATAAACTAAGTTTAATTAACAGCGCCTGCAAACAGTAAAGCCAGCTTAGCTGCTGGCTTTATAATTTTAAACATACGCCCTAGTTATTACTGAGACATAATAATTTCGGTAATGCCCTCGGCCGAGAGTATTTCTATCCAATAACCATCGGGGTCTTTAATAAACGCCAAACCTTTCATCGAGCCATCGTCTGGTTTTTTTACAAACTCTACATCGTATTTTGCAAAACGTTCGCACGCGGCGTATACATCGGGTACGCTAATACCAATATGGCCAAAGCCTTTTGGCTCTTCGTTACCACTTACATAGCCTGCAAAGCTATCGTCGTTTTCTGTGCCCCAATTATGGGTAAGCTCAATTAGTGCAGGGCGGCGAAACACCCATTCAGCTTTGGTTTTATCATCGCCCTCAGGCAGTTGTTGTTCGTAACCTAAAAAGTACAGGGTAAACTTCATACCAGGAAAGTCGTACTTGCCCAACAACTTCATACCTAATACGTTTTCATAAAATGCTAATGACGGTTTTGGGTCTTTAATTCGCAGCATAGTTTGCTGCATTACATAACCTTCGGTTGCTTTAGTAACTTGCTCTGGAGATTCGTTATAGCTAGACATAAGATGATCCTTACTAAAAAATTTAAAGCACAACTGACTTATTAAGTATTTCTAGCGCCATCATAATCAACAGGACCGCAAATTAAAACCACCCCATGTAATTCATTCGTTATTCAATCACTATTCAATAATTAGTTAATTAAAATACCGCCAAGCTAATGGCTATAAGTAGTTTAATTTTAAAATTACTTAAAATAAGTTTACCGAACACTTTTAGAAACGTATAGTTTGCATAAGTAACAAATAAAAACAAATAACTAATAAAAAGTATAAAAATCAGGAACACCAATGAACAAAGGATTGTTAACGTCGTGGAACGACAACCGAGGCTATGGTTTTATTAAATCTAGCAGTGTTGCACACGACACCTTTATACACATATCTTCGCTTAAACACATGAGCCGCAAACCCAAAGTAGGCGACACTATCTATTTTGAGGTAGCTACTAATCCCAATGGTAAAAGCAAAGCCGTAAACTGCCGCATTGAAGGCGTAATCGAAAGCAAAGTAGAAACCAAACTAGAAAAAACAGCTGCTTTTAATAAACCCTTTAAAATGAGTAAAGCAAAAAAGAAGTCGAGCACTTTAGCTAACCTTGTTGCGCTGGCAATTATATTAAGCATAGGTTTTAGCGCATACAATAGGTACTTCGCAAACACTCATGCAGGCAATAAAAACAACACCCCCGTTATTACCAATGCCGACTTAACCACCTTTGATGAAAAACACCCGAAGGCAGTTACTCCTAAAAACACACAAAATTTTAGCTGTGATGGCAGGCAACACTGTAGCCAAATGACCTCACGAGCCGAAGCTGTATTTTTTATTAATAACTGCCCGAATACAAAAATGGATGGCGATAACGACGGGATACCTTGTGAAAATGATTCAAGGTTTTAAATAGGTGATAATTGCAGATGTGTTTTTATAAAAAATAGATTCAATAAATTACTGTGTATAAATACAGTGGTGTAGATTTTGTCCCATAACATTATTAAAGTTGTTTTGGGTTTAAATTATAAAGGTTACAAAATAGCAGTTGTAACTATCTGTTTATAAATGAGTTGTTTGTTTTTTTGTCGAACAACGTAATATGCGCCGTTTTGGGGTGTTATAACCCAACAAAGTGTTGTTCAATAAGCTGTTATAAGCACTGGCGTAGTTATCACTTAGCTCTATTTTGTTTTAATTAAAAGAGGATATGTATGGGAGAGTTATCAAGAAAAATCGGCGAAAAAGGTGAGAAATTAGTCTGTGAGTTTCTGTCTATTATTGGGTGGGAAGATTTTCAAGATGATGAATCTATCAGTTGCCATTCTCCCGTAAATCACAAGCGCCCAAGTGCCAAAAAAGATAGAACTACGCATGGTATAGATGCGTTTTTTTCATCAAGATCTCAGCTACAAGACTTCACTCTTGAAAATATTATAATGTCAGTAAAATATACAAATAGCGCCTATCCAGCTAACCCATCTACAAAATTTAAAGAACATTTAAAGGATTTAGCTGAAACCGTTGAATGTTTTATGAAATCTGACCTTCGAGCACAAAATAATGACGATTATGAAATGTCAGGTATTAATGGAGCTAATGATACTGGTGTCCTATTTTGGTTATCGAACCATAAAGAATCAGATCAAGATATTGTCAGTAAAGTTTGTAACATTAACCTCGATAAAAGTTTAAGCTTTTCTACTATTCATGTAGTTGATAATAGTAGAGCTGCGTTTATATATAATTCTATTAATTATATACGCAATAATTTTAGCGAATATGATTATTACTTTCACTATGCGTTCAGTTCATCGAATTACAAAGATCCTGATATCGAGAAATATGGAAGTATTCTTCCTGTAGAGTACCTTACCTCCAATATCATGCCCTTTAGGCTTATAAATAAGTCCAACCAAAAGGTTTCTTTTTGCCTAACTAGTAGAGAAGAATTCTCAGAAGAAACGATCAATCGATTATTATATCTTGCAAGCGATGTCTCTCAAGATTTTACTGGAGAATTTATTTTTCTCTTCCCAGAGTACGATGTACTAGAGCATGAACCGATATTAAAAAGAGCTAAACGGTTGAAAAGTGACAAACGTAAATCACTCAATATCATAGTGAAGTCTTATAGTAATGACTTTAGGAATTTAATAAATGAATAAAAAGTATTTATTACCGTATGGCGATGCTTTAAGAGAATTCTTAAATGACTCTGGTATTGTAAAATCTGATCTAAGAGCAATCATCCGCAGGCGTGGTGTTTTTGTTGCTGTTGAAGAAAAAGCATCGTACGTTCCGATCTTAGTCCGTACTGGAATTACTCCATTAGAGTTGATCGAGCTAAATGCAAATTTAAAAGTTAGAGAAGCAAATCCTAAACGACAAACTCAGTCAATAAAATGTGAAACTAATAGTGCAAATTTAATGACTGCAATTCCTGCTGGCTACAAAATAAATGATGTAGTTAAAAAAGAATTTTCAAATTATAAGTTATTAGGGAATCCAAGTTTTAAAAGTGTTGAAAATGATCTAAATCATATCGAATTAGATTTTAGTGTTGAACGCTATGATTACACTCAAAGTTGGAATAAAAACACTTCTCAGTTTAGTGGGAAAGTGAAATTTAGAAAAAAAGATGAAACTTTAGATATTAATATAAGTCTTTCGCATACATCAGAGGAAACTAAAGAGGTTGCTAATAAAATTGCCGCAGACGTCATTAAAAAATTAAAAAAAGTTGGTTGTGTAAAAAGCTCTGAAAAAACAAAAAAAATTCGTTTCAAGGATTTTACTAATACAAATAGAGTTAAATTTCTTCAAGAGTTAAGTCGAAAGCAATTAAATCAAGAATTGTATTTTAAAGACACTGAAGATATTGGTTTTTGCCCTGATGCTTCAATGGACTTTCCTGATGAAATATCTTGGATGCAGGAAAAAGTGAGGAACCTAGTGATTCAAGGGAAGCAGTTACACTCAACTTTTTTTATAAAAAATAAAGCATTACATAAACATATTAAGATGCATAAAATAGAAGCATCTTATTCTTTTGACTTTAGTGAGTACAGCGGTACATGTGTTATTTCTTTTGAGTTTCCTGATTTTATTACTAAGGATTCAGCAGATGCTGAACTTTTGATACGTGTCAATGGGGTTAGATTCAAAGAAAATAAAACGGGAATCACCCAAAGTAAAATGAAAGAGATATTGTTGAGTCAACTTGAAGAGTCAAAGTTAGCTTTATACAAAGAACACTCGAATTAACGTGCTTATGAATTGTAGAGGGACAGGCTAAAAACAATCAACAGTGCCGTAAAATAAATCCTGGTATTTTATAAACTATTTTCCGAGGTGGAATGAGTTTAATTGAAACAAACACAAAGAATAAAATTATAATGACACCCACGCTAATCACTTTGAAAAACTAGGGTGGGTGTCAATGTTATTCACTTGATTTCGCTATACGTATTATTATGCGTATAGAGGGCTTAAAATCTAATTTTTAAAGATTGAAATCTAAAGTGAGACCAATCACTTAACGCTGTGATAGTTTGTTTTGTAGGAGGGGCAACATAGATTAAACCTGCAATGGCAATAATTGACGACAATGTAATTAATTTATTATCGAAGTCAGCTATTTTTAGAGCGGTCCCGAAAGAGCGTTTAATTGTGACATTACTTAAATCTACACTGTAAATTTCATCCAGCAATAAATGAATTAATCCTCCTAGTAAAATAAACCCACCCGTTAACCAGGCAAAGGTGGCTGCTTGTGGGGTTGATTGATCATTCAGTTCCCATGTTACTTGTGTTGTTAATAGCGCGCATAGCAGTATAAATAGTAAAGAGTGGCAACTGCCTCTATGTACTGTGATCCATTCAAAAAGTGGTCTAATAATATATTTCATAAATCCGTAAACTAATAAGGGCACTACAATTAACTCGATAAAACTAATTTTAATAATTAGCTCAGTGGTTATGTAATGCAGTACCAGTAATACAGCGCTCAGTGCAAATAAGTTAAAAATAGTGTCGAGTGATGTGGAGTTATCTGAATCTATATCTGGTAATAAACCGCCGATTGAGCCTAAAAACCATAACCAGAGCGCGCCCTTTAAATCAATATGCTCTGCAGATAATAAGGTGGCTGAGGCTAAGCCTGTGATGATTAGCGCAGTATTAAGATGAGTATTGAAATTTGCCATTGTGTCTCTTGATGGGGAAATAGGTGGGCATTCTAACAATTGAAAAGTTTATTGTTCAATGTTCTTTAAGACAAATAAAGGGACAGGCATAAAACGAGCAAATAAAAGGACAGGCATAAAATAATTAATACCTAAATTCGGATAATAAGTGCAATTTCTCAGATTAGATGGCCAGCTGTTATAATTCGGCCATTTTCTCGCCAAAGG